>JAFPVC010000023.1 GCA_017413085.1 Prevotella sp. | reverse complement strand
TATCCGCAAGTGATGTTCACCTTCTTCAAGAAGCATGCTAACGACCTGAAGGGTAAGACCGTCATTCCTTTCACCACTCACGAAGGTTCTGGATTGGCCAACTGCATGGAGGATGTGAAGGAAGCATTCCCTGGGGCAAATGTCACCAAGGGCTTCAGCATCTATGGTCACAAAGTGCGTACGGAAAAGAAAAAGGTCGAGAAGTGGTTGAATGGTTTAGGATATTAACGACGAATAATATGGAATACATAAAACTATACAATGGTGTTCAGATGCCGACATTGGGCTACGGTGTGTTTCTCGTAAGCCCTGAAGAGTGTGAGCGTTGCGTGAGTGATGCATTAAGTGTAGGCTACCGCCTGATTGATACGGCACAGGCCTACCAGAATGAGGAGGGCGTTGGCAATGCCTGGCGCAAGAGTGGCATCAAGCGCGAAGATTTGTTCCTTGTAACAAAGGTCTGGATATCCAATGCTGGTGAAGAACAGGCTGCTAAGAGCATCGATGAGAGTCTGCGTAAGTTGCAGACGGAGTACATTGATTTGTTACTCATCCATCAGGCCTACAGCGACGTGTTCGGCACATGGCGGGCTATGGAGAAGGCTTATCGTGCAGGCAAGGTGCGTGCCATCGGTGTGAGCAACTTCCAGGCAGGCCGTTTCTTCGACTTTGCCCACTATGTAGAGCTGAAGCCTATGGTGAACCAGCTGGAGTGCAACACGCTTTCTCAGCAGACTGGAATTGAGCCGATTCTTGGCGAGTTTGGCACCAAGATGATGGCTTGGTATCCACTCGGTGGACAAGGAACAGACGGCATTGTGAAGAACGAACTGCTGACTACTATCGGTGCCAAGTATAATAAGACTGCCGCTCAGGTCGCTCTCCGTTGGCTCACCCAGCGTGGCATCGTGGCTATTCCTAAGTCGAGCCATAAGGAGCGCATGGCGCAGAATATCGATATCTTCGACTTCTCGCTGAGTGACGACGACATGGTTCAGATAGCCGGGATGAACCAGCACGATGCAGGTACAAGAGATTTCGGTGATCCTCAGTTTGTGAAGTACCTCATAGAGACTTACGGATGATGAAACAGGTATCAGTATTAGTGGGTGCTGGCAGCATCGGACAAGCCATCATCCGTCGTGTGTCGGCTGGTAAGCACATCGTGTTGGCAGATTATAGTGAGGAGAATGCGAAACGGGCTGCAAAGACGCTTGAAGATGCAGGTTTTGAATGCTCAATTATCCAATGCGACCTTGGTTCAAAAGAGGACATCCTGAAGTTGGTGGAGTTTGCCACCAACAAGGGAGACGTGACTAATGTTGTGAATGCTGCTGGTGTATCGCCCTCACAGGCTCCCGTAGCAGAAATTCTTCGCGTTGACCTCTACGGAACAAGTGTTCTGTTGGAAGAGTTCGGCAAGGTGATTGCAGAGGGTGGCTCTGGTGTGATTATCTCATCGCAAAGCGGTCATCGTCTTCCTGCTTTGCCACAGGAGCAAAACGAAGCATTGGCAACAACTCCCGTGGATGAACTGTTAGGTTTACCATTCCTAAAGGAAATCAACGACACGCTGAAAGCCTATCAATATTCCAAGCGTTGCAATGTGCTCCGCGTGATGTACGAGGCTACCCGCTGGGGCCGTCGCGGTGCTACCATTAACTCAATCTCACCAGGTATCATCATTACGCCATTGGCAAACGATGAACTGCATGGCCCCCGTAAGGAAGGCTATCTCAAGATGATAGAGGGCATGCCAGCGCGTCGAGCCGGAACACCCGACGAAGTGGGTGATATGGCTGAGTTCCTGATGTCCTCCCGTGGCCGTTTCATCAGCGGTGCCGACTTTCTGATTGATGGTGGCTGCACAGCTTCCTACTGGTATGGTGACTTACAGTATCTCAAGGTTACACATTAATGAACCGCCTTATTACGATACTGTTTCTTGGAATGACGGCAATAATCATGCAAGCAAAGACGGACAACGAACAACTGACGAACGAAGCAAGAGCAGAGGGCAAGCTTGCTTGTACTATGCCTTGCAAGGAGAAAGAAGACGAAAGTCAAATAGAAGCCCTCTACCGAGTAATGTACAAGGCTATGATGGGTAAGGACACGCTGACACTAAACCATATCCATGCCGATGATTTTGTGCTGACCCACATGACTGGGATGCATCAGTCAAAGCAAGAGTACATTAGGGCTATTGCAGGTGGTACGCTGAATTATTATTCAGCCGAGCATGAACAGATGGAAATCAAAGTCAACGGCAATCATGCCACCCTGACAGGTCGCAGTCGTGTAACAGCAGCTGTTTTCGGAGGCAGACGTCACATCTGGAGGTTGCAGCTTCATTTCAACCTTTCCAAGGAAGAAGGCAGGTGGTATTTTACATCTGCACGTGCTTCGACATATTGAAAAGGACAATGATAACTCGTCGATTTGCAGTTTTTTTGTATTTCGATGAGTTTCCTTTTGAATTATCCGCAGTTATCTCAAAATGTGACTTTGTTATCTCTGATACCATTTTTTCAGTTAAAAGGAAAGTGGAAAGAGAAGGGAAAAGATTAAATCGGTTCATCTTCAGTAAAAAGAAAAATGTGTTTTTGAGGAAACATTAAGTCGTTTCATTCTGAAAAGTTTAGGTTTACGTTTACCCATGTATAATACATGAACCTCTAAACTTAAAGACTAAACCTACAATCTTCTGCTTCAAGTTTACTATACCTTATTATATATATAAGCATATCTAAACTTAAACTTAAACCAGCAAAGATGGAATCAACTATTTCTTTTTTTATTGAAAGTATGAAATAGATATGCAGCTTTAGTCTTATTTTTGTTAAAATCAAACTCATTCTGCACGAAAAATGAGAAAAATGAGTCTGAATTCAAGATTATTTTGTATTTTTGCAAACAGAATGTGGTGTTTGTTCATGAAGTTCAATCTTCTGGACTTACGAAGCATTTATAGTTAACGATTGTAAGACTGAAGTCAAGCAATCTAGTGTAAAACAAAATAAAGATAAAATCAAGAAATGAGAATGAATCTGCCATTGAGCCATTTTTTCCCAGAAAAATGAGGCAAAATGAGCAGAATGAGTCTAAAAAGAGGTGCCAGTACTTTACACTAACTCTGTAAGTAGCTGATACTCAGTATCGTCTAGCCGCCGCGCAGGCAGCCGTAGAGGAATAATCTAAAGATGCTAAAATCAGTTACATAAAGGGCAAGTGTCTGGGAAACAGGTACTTGCCCTTAATTTTTTGTGCATGTTCTGCACGTTCTAAATGCAGAATAAGATGCCGACTGATTCTGAACGGCACCTTCGACAAGTTCCCCAAGCTGAGAATGATTCTCGGCCATTGTGGCGAATACTTACCGTTTATCATCGACAGAGTGGACAACCGTTTTGCATGGATTAAGGACGACGAGGTGAAGATGAAGCACACGGTTGCCTACTACTTCAAGAACAAGAATGTGGTGATGACAACCAGCGGCATCATGTCTAAAATCACTTTTGAGTGCACCAAGCAGGCCTTTGGCATCGACAGCATCATCTTCGCCTCAGACTACCCCTACGAGTGTCTGTCTAACATGATGAAGTTCGTGAAAACGCTGGAACTGACAGAAGAGGAAAAAGAACAACTCTTCCACTTGAATGCCGAGAAGGACATTTTAGGTCACTAGTGTCTATTAAGGGACACAGAGGGTCTGTCCCGCTGAGTAAATCAAGGGACGGTTCTCTGATTCGTTTTCAGAGGATTGTAACGGATCAAAGAACCGTCCCCTGATTCATGAGCAGGCTGTCAGCGATGCCAATGTGATAATCAGGACTGTCAGGGTCCTGAATTAAGTCTTACATATCTTCATCAAAGGCATCTCATACTTTTTCTTTTCCATAAATTCACAAAATACAATAATATCATTAATTTGCCGGCCAGGTGAAGGTCTCAGCCTTCAGCACGTTCTCCAGCTCCTCGCTGGTCCAGGTTTGGGTCGTACTGTCGTAATACTTCGTGTCGCTGATGGTGATGGTGCCGCAGGTGGGTTTGCCAACGACATCATTGTAGCCGATGCCTACGCTGTAGGGCGCACTGCCGCCTTTGGTGGCGGTGACCGAGGCTGAGTTGCTGATGGTGATGTTGCCACAATGGCTGTTCAAACCACAGCCGATGCCGGCCGCTTCTTGTCCGCCCTTAGCGGTGACGGTTCCGCCAGCGATGATGATGTTTCCTGCGGTCTGACCTTCGCCTGCGCCGATGCCTGCGCCGAAACCATCTGCGCCAGTAGCCTTCAGCGTACCGGGGCCAAGGATGGTAAGCGTATAGCCTGCTGCGACCTGGATGCCTGGGTAGCCAGATCTTTCGCTCGTTATCTCGTTGATATCCTCATCCTCGTTGGCAACCACGATGGTGGCATCACCAAGGCAAGTGATGCCAGCGCTCAATGTAGAGGTGATGTGCGCGTCGAGGAGCATCACGGTCGCACCATCGGCAATCAGAATTTCGTTATTGCCATTGATACTGCCGACCAGTATATCGCCGTCATGCAATGTATCGTGTTGGTCTTGTTCTCCTGAGAAGTTCTTTATTTCCCCCCCTTCCATATTCACCGTGATGGTGTAGAACTCCCCGGCGGTGAAGGTGACGCCAGTCTTCGTGTAGTGATCGAGCAATCCGTCATCATCGATGGCATACAGTTTCACCTCCGCATTGCTGACCTGGGGCACGGCGACGTAAAGCTCGCTCAAGCCTTCGTCATCGGTGGGCTTGACGATGATGTCCTTGCCGCCGAGTTTTACTAAGAGCGTCGAGGCAGCCTGCACCATCCGCACGACCTGATGCACAAGGCTGTAGGTCGGATGCTGCGTGAGTTAGGCAAGCGCATAAGTATGGATATGCTCCGCGACTTCCTTGAGCAACACGTGCGCGAGATGCACAGCGTTACGCTGAGCTATGCTACGGAGAAGATGGATCCCACGGAGCGTCTTATATGGAGAGAGTGCAGGAAACAGCCCTGACATGTTCGCCATATTGTTGGCATCAGAAAAGAAACAATGATATTAGCATATCAAGACAGTGTGATTAATGGGTAAAAAGCAGGTGTCAAGCCAGACGTTAAATATTCATAATCAACGACCACAGATTAAAAAGATTACAAGGATTATTTCTTTTGGGCAACGGATTAAAACGGATTACACGAATATAAATTCTTTAATTCTCAAATTCGTGAAAAAGAAGATTAAATCGGATTAAACAGATTAACTTCCCTTGTAAGCAACGACATTGTCGTTGCCCCCTGTGGTAAGAAAAAAAACTCAAAAAAACAAGACAATGAAAAAGACAATACTTTCAATGTTCGCCGCAGCCATGAGCATTACGGTGACAGCGCAGACCGATATATGGTACTGGCAGGACGGCAAGGCCACGAAGGTATAATCCGTCGACTCAATAACCTTCGCAGAGCCGCAGGCAGCGGCTCCGGTAACCACCCACGAGTACGTTAACCTCGGTCTTAGTGTCAAATGGGCCACGTGCAACGTAGGCGCGGAGAAGCCCGAGGACTACGGCGACTACTTCGCATGGGGAGAGACAACCCCTAAGACCGAGTACAGCTTGTCAACCTACAAATTCACCACCTACGGCGGCAACAGTAACACAGACTCTTATACAAAGCGGTGCCGTGACATTTTGTGTCATGGCACCGCTTTTTTCATGCAATTAAGTTTTTTTATGAGGGAGCGGTGCTGTGACCCCAGAGGTCACGGCACCGCCTGATTTATGTCCGGATGCTGTCAGCTGACAGTCTGCGGACTATTCCTGCAGCACCGCCCTGACGGAAGATCCGTATGCGCGACTCCAGCCGAGCATGTTCAGGTCGCTGCTGGAGAAATAGAGAGCCACGCTATATTGGTTGTCATTCTCTGACAGGGAAGAAGTCCAGTAGAACAAATCGCTGTTTACTTTACGAGTCTGACCGTCATTTCTTCCTGCGGCAGGAAGGAAGAGGTGGGTGTCATCAAGGGAGTATGAAGCGGCGAGCGTCACATCCTTGTCAAGGAAATGTCCTGTGGGATATTTTATCTTGCCCTTGTCAGCACTGTCCTTTGCCTTATACACTATGAAACCGGCGGTGCCGTGACCGTCATAGTCGGTAGTCCATTGCCAGTAACATCCGCTGAGCAGTTCGAGCAACTCTGCCTCCGTTGGCATACGCCATGCACCTCCCATATTTATTCTTGCCGCATCGTCACAGCCTTTCAGCCGTGTCAGTCCGTCAACGTTGCCGTTGGCTTCCTGTGTGCAGTATTTCGTAATGTGGTCAGTGCCTGTTCCCCATTCATATGTTGACCAGCTATAATTTCCTTTAACATCAGTCTCTCCCCATGCGTAGTAATCTCCCGTCTCCCATGGCGCAGAGGCTCCCACGTTGCAGGCAGCCCACTTCACGCTCAGTCCCATATCCACGACCTCATGACCATTGGCACCTGGTTTTGAGAACGTGATGCTGTCAACGCTCTCTCCCTTGTAGAACTCTCCGTCGCGCCAGTACCATATATCCTGCTGGCCCATGGCGAAGGATGACAGCAGACACAATAAGACAGAGAGTATGATTTTTCTTTGCATAATTTGTATGTTGATATTTAATTATATATGTTGCTATTTAATTGTATTCTCATTTGTCTTTTGCGGTGTAGGTACAAAGCCTAAGGCTGCTACAATGCAGCTCATCACAGGACTGATGAGGTTGAAGAAACAGAATGGCAGATATACTATGGTAGGCACACCGAGCACCGTGCTCTGCGTCATGCCGCAGGCTGTCCATGGAACCAATACGGAGGTTACCGTGGAGGAGTCTTCTGTGCTGCGGCTCAGCAGTTCGGGGCGATAGCCACGCCTCTCGTATTCCTCGCGGAAGATGGAGGCGTTCATGATGATCGAAAGGAACTGGTCGCCCATCACCATATTGAGCAGCAGACCTGAGCATACGGTTGACGTCACAAGGCTCACCGTGCTGTGTATGGCGCGCAGCAATATGCGCGTTAGACTCTTCAGCATCTGGCTGGTCACCATGCAACTGCCAAAACACATAGCACAAAGTATGAGCCATACGGTATTGAGCATACCTGCCATGCCGCGCGTGGATACAAGGTTGTTAATTTCTGCTACACCTGTATCTATGTTCGTAGATGTATAGCAGGTGGTCATGATGCCGCTGAGCAGACTGCTTGCCGTGACTTCGCTGCCGCCTCCAATGCCTGCAACCAGCGACGACTGCGTAAACAAGGCACACAGGCACGCAAAGCATGATGACAGTATGAGCGTCAGCATTGACGATACTTTCTTATATATCAACACTGCGGTGAACAACGGCACGAGCATGGTCCACAGTGTTATGTTAAATGTGCCCGATAATCCTTCTGTATATGTCGTTATCTCCATGTCTGTACCACTGAAGCCCAATCCTATAAAGAGATACAGCAGCAGTGATATCGTAATGCTCGGCGCCGTTGTGTACATCATGTAGCGTATGTGCGAAAAGAGGTCTGCAGATGCCATCGAAGACGCAAGTACGGTAGTGTCTGACATAGGAGACATCTTATCGCCGAAATATGCGCCGGATATTATCGCACCGGCACTGAGAGCTTCTGGTATGCCTAGTGCGTTGCCTATGCCGAGCAGTGCTATACCGATGGTGGCAATGGTGGTCCACGACGTACCCGTCATAACTGATATGAGCGCCGATATGATACAGGCGCATGGCAGGAAGAACGTCGGCGACATAAACTGTACGCCATAATATATAAAGGTAGGCACCACACCGCTTACCATCCATGTGCTCGACATAACACCTATCATCAGCAGTATGAGTATGGATATGGCGGCATCGCCAACAGTCTTCTTTATTCCTTCCTCAAACGTCTCCCATGGTGTGTGACACCATAGCATGGAGATAGCCACGCATACCGACGATGCAACTATGAGTGCCAGTTGGCTGGCACCACCCAGTGCATCGTCTGGCATATATATCAATACGATTATTATGAGTGCCACAAGTGTTATGAGTGGTATTGCCGACAGCCACAGAGGTGGAAGATTCTTCGTATCGTCTATGCGCATATCTACGTCTTATTACTCTTTTTCTATATATTCAAAGTGCTGGTAGTCCTTGCATGAAGTCCAGCTGCCGCCCCACTCGAAGCCTGCCTCGGTGAACAGTTTGTAGCAGAGGTCCTCTTCGTCTATCTTGTATGGGAAATTCCATGTGCGGTCACAGAACTTTGTTGCTGTGGCTGGCTGCACATAGCGTCCGCTCTCGCGGTCCTTGTAGTAAGGATTGTATAATGTGTTCACGTCAATGGCAAGTCCGCGGGCATGCTTTGAGAGTGTGGCGCTGCCTGATATCGTGCGGTAGCAGAAGCTGGATGTGTTGTTGTCGCGCATCTGCAGCTCGTCGTCTGCATTGTAAACGTCTGGCAGAACCATTCGCTGTATTGGATACTTGGCGTCATAAAGCTGGCGGAAGATATTGACCACTACGTCGGCAATCTGCTTGTTCACTACCATCTCGCCGATGTGTATCTTGTGGTCGTAGTCCCAGTGCAGCGTGCGTATGTGGCGCAGGTCATCGCGCTGTATGTATGGGTTTTCCTGGTATGTCTTGCCCTGCATGCGCTCCCATACGTCATCAGGTATCGGCTCGGCGGCAAAACACTTGTCAATGCCTCCGTATGCCTGTATTGCCTCATTACTTACGGTCGTGCCGGCGGTCCACTTCTGCAGTGGAGTCGCGTCTGCGTCAACAGTGGTTGACAGCATACTGCGCTTCATCTTTAGTATGCGGCGTACGCTCTCGTTGATTCTCTGTTCGCTTATCTCACCAGTATATACGGCTTTTACCACTGCGTCAAACGCCTCGCGGAAGTCCATAGGGTTGAGAATGATGTCGAGTCCGGCCTTGATGCCAAGCTTAACCGCCTCGGTGTTGTCCTCATATTGTTTGGTGATGGCACCCATCTCCATTGCGTCGGCAATGATTACGTTTTCATAGCCCATCTCCTGGCGCAGTTTATCTTGCAATA
The DNA here is from genome assembly GCA_017413085.1 of Prevotella sp. GTDB lineage: Bacteria > Bacteroidota > Bacteroidia > Bacteroidales > Bacteroidaceae > Prevotella. The sequence goes on along the minus strand of JAFPVC010000023.1, from coordinate 38,699 downwards.
TGATGCTTGACAGCGTGGCTGGTATGTCTGTGTCTGTAACGTTTGGTACGCTGATGTGTGCAGTCATGATGAGCTGGCAACCCCAGTTGATGCCTGCCCTGAAAGGTATCATCTCGCAGTCGCGTATCTCCTCCCAAGTCTTCAGCGTCTGTGCATATCCGTAGTGAGTGTCGGCCTTAGTGTCACCATGTCCGGGGTAATGCTTAATACAACCCATGATACCTGCATCCTTCAATCCCTGCAGATAGCTCACTACCATCGGTGCTGCCACGTATGGCTCATCGCTGAAGGCACGTAGGCCTATTACTATGTTGTCAGGGTTGGTATTAACGTCTGCCACAGGGGCAAAGTCCACGTCAAAGCCATATTTCTTCAGGTAAGTACCGATGGTGTTGGCGGCAGTGTAGACATTCTCAGGGTCACCGGTTTCACCTATGTCTCCCATCTTACCAACATTTTCTATATTGAAGTTAGTGTTGTTGGCTATGCGCGCCACGCGACCGCCTTCTTCGTCAATGCAGAGCAAAGGCTGACCTTTCAGTTGGTGTAGCTGGCTGGTGAACTGCAGCAACTGTGCCTCATCATTGATGTTGTGGGCGTAAAGTATGATACCACCTACGGGGTATTGTGCGTTTACGCTCCTCATGTTGTCGTTCACCTCCTGCATTTTCAGTTCAGCATATACCTTGCCTTCGGCGTCAGGGTCGAGTGACTCCGGGCGTATGTAGAACATCTGTCCTATCTTCTCGCGCAAGGTCATATTCCGCATTACAGCCTCTATTTCATCTGACGGCGATGTGGTAATGTCATCATCGTCAGAACAGGCAGTGAACAGACTGGTGCCGCAGAAAAGGATGGCGACAAACATCCAAAATTTCATCTTAATCATTGTATTCATTTTGTTTTTCATGTGTGTTTTAGAATGTATAATCTTTGCAAAAGTACTCAAAAAAAAGCAAACAGACAAGAAAATCAAGATGAAATTTCATCATATCTGCTGAATTTCAGCCCGAAATTCGGTCTGCCACCTATCATATTTCATTGTAAAGGCATAGCTTTCTTAAAGTAAATTCACTGAATTTACAAAGTAATTTCACTGAATTTGCAGAGTAATTTCAGTGAATTTACTTTGAATTATCTATGCTCCGACAATGAATAAGCATTCTTATCATAGTAAATATGATATACTCGCGTAATATGTCCGGCGCAGTTTTGAAGGACAAGTGTATCAAATAGATGAAGAAAAAATAATTATAAACCTTAAAATCCTTGGTCTTATCAGATTTTTTCCTTAACTTTGCAGAAGATAATATTATGTTAATTGAAGGGAAATAAACAATGGATATAACAGCTACTTTACCTCAAAGCACACAAATTATAGTCACTTTAGATGACAATGCCATGGTTTCTGACATTAAGAAGGCAATTAAGCTTATACGTGGCGTTGTATCGGTAAAGGTGATTAAGCCCAAAGTTGTAAAATGACAAATAATGATTAACCCTTTAATACCTTTTATAATAAGAAACAGATAGTAAGATAGAAACTTTGTGCAGATGCACGCCGAGGACTTAATCCTCTTGATTATCAAAAAGGTGGGGCAGTTTCCCACTGTAACAAGAATTATTAACCCTGGCGCTGCTGCTCACAGCTTAACATATAATATACATGGACTAACAGTCCTTGTTCTCGTCTCAAGAAACCGCCAATTTCAAACTAATGAGAACAAACGATTGCAGTTTCACGTACCTTCATAGGGCGTGAATTGCTGACGCTTTTCTATTAGTGCGGTGCTTGGCGGTACCTTTGAGACAGAAAAGCTATAAAGCAGTTCCGCCTTTTTGTTTTATACAGTTATGAAGAAATATTTACTTACACTATTATTTGTTGTCGCAACATCTAACTTTATTTTAGCTGGACCTTATGTAAAAACTCTTAATGTGGATATTATAACGTCTGGTTTCTCACGTAATATTAGTGGAGGTTCGATAGAGGTACGTTCTACTGATGACACATACACGTTTATGTCGCCGTTTATATCAGATTTGGATGTCGAAAATAAAATATTAACTGTCAATGGAATCAATGAGGACGGAATAGTAGAAATAGCAAAAATAAAGTATACTAATGATTATGCTAGTATTCAAAATGTGTCAACAGATAAATACGGTGAGCATCATAGAGGCGTATATTTTAGAGATGAATTAAACTATAATCGCCAAAACGAAATGTACCATTTTCTAAAACGAAATGTACCAAAAATATAAAAAAACGAGATGTGACATGAGAATTAAACACTGATTGTTTTGAATGGTTCTTTAATCGTCGTTTAATGACATTTGAATGCCATTTGATAGATGTTTGAATGGTGTTGAACAAAAGAAGCAGAAGGCTGAATGTAATACATTGTTGTCTTCTGCTTCTTTTTTTTGGGTATTATTCTTCGTTCTGTTCGCTTTCCAACTGGCGGTATTGTACAAAGTGCTGTTTCGCAACTTCCTTGCAGTACTCTCGCCACTGCTGGAACTCCGCGTCTTCGTCTGCATGGGCAACGGGAGATGTGCGCATATTGGCGGCAAGTGCCAGTTCTTCGTCAAGCGTGTACTTGCAGCGGATAAGCATTGTTACGAGGTCGCCGTAGGTTGTGTGCGGTGTGATATGGATTGTTTCTTCACTTGCGGTCATTGTGTCGTTTTCTGTATTTTCCTCTGCATCGAAGCGGAAGAAATACGTGTTGCCTGTCAGTTTCTCTAACTGCTGATAGTTTTGTGTTGGAATTGTCGTTGTTATGATCATGATAATGTAAATTTATAAAGCACCTTGGTGCTGCCATTGTTTATGTTATACAGACCATTAACGCCACTAACATTATATAAAACGTTGTTAGCTGATTTTGACAGGGTTAGGCATCCGTTTGTTGATGCCCACGTACCAGAAGACAGTAATCTCAAGCATTGGTTCAACTCGTCCGTATTGTTATTCAGCGCTTGGTATTCGGGATAAGTCCCCATGAAACCTTGCAGTGTTACGGAGTCCATAGCAAGTATCCTACTCCAGCAGATACCGGGTAGGTTGCCGGTACCGTACGAGGCGACATATTGTTGAGTACGTAGATACCCAGCCATGGTTGTCTTGTCTCCAGCCGTACCTTGCACACTGTTTGCTGCGATTGAGCCGTTCACCATTCCTTCGCCTTTCTTCAGCGCTATTCCGAATCCCTCACCAATCAACCCGCTAGTCAGCACCAGAACGCCTACGGCATCCTCTATCATTGCCATGTCATACTCTTCACGCAGGTAGTAGTTGCCATCCCTCTGCAGTATGAATACGCCTGTGGCTATGGGCACATAATACACTTCGATATATCTTGTGGCGATTGCCGCCCTGACTGTCTTGGGCAGACAACGGTAATCAGCAGTACTTGTCAGTGTTATGGTGTAGCGCATACCCTTGACTACATGGAAGCCTACCTGCCTTGACAATGGCACGGTGTACATTGTTGCAGTACCATCTTCCAGTGTTACTGTCAATGTCTGCCCCACGGGGTTGAACGCACTGTCACGGCTGCCCACCGTCACCAGCACTTCCTCGTAGATATTGCTGTCCATCATCTCTTCTATGGCATTCTGCACGTTCGTAGCCGCCAAGCCAGTCCGACTGTTGTCGAAGGCAATATCCGATGCTGTAACAGGCTTGTTCCAGTTGAGCGCATCGGTGAATACTTGCGGAATGTCAGCGATACTGCGGTCGTAATAGGCCTTAACAAACGACAGCGTATCATTAGCAGCGTACCTATACACCCATAATTTTACTATTGACGTGCCACCAGTTACATAGTTGCCATAGTACACTCCGAACACACGGAACTTTCCCGAAAATGACACTCTGTCACTATCCGTTATTGGGCCTGTGTTGATGAATGCTGCCGACTGCTGCACTGGTATGTAATAGGTATCTAAGTTCTCACCCATGTTCCAATAAAACGGCACACCGTTCACTTGCTCTATGGTGAGGTCCGTCTCTGCAAGGTCATTCCACATGACGGGTTGTATTCCACCGCCAGTAGAACTAATCACATTACCCTCAATAGTAATGTTCTCACCTGCGGTCAGTGTGTTTTGCTTACCCCTCAGTTTCTCATCTATTTCCCCCCTCGTATAGACATCTACAGGAGCGTCACCACCACTGCCGTTGCTGATGGACGACTCAAACTCAACGCTTTCTGCAGTGATGCTGCCGCCCTCGTCCTCCGTTTCCTGAAAGGAATGAGCGACCAGCGTCACGGCGCGCACAACATCCAGAGTCACCATGCCGTTCTCACCTCGGTTCTCATAGAGCACGGCAGTATAGTTGCCTGTCTCCGTCTGGTTCCTGCCCGGGAATGTGAACCTCACCGTACCGTCAGTGATTTCTATATCCTCGATCTGCGCAGTGGCACGTGTAGGCGAAAGCAGCTCCAGCACCACGTCCTTGCCTGCAAAAGACTCCGGCACCGTCACGCCGCCCTCGCAGCGTGATATGTGCCATATAAACGATATGTCGTTGCCTATTCTCTTTTTCATCAGTAGTTATACGTATATGGTGTTCTTGGTCTGTAAGTTTCTTTCTCTATCAGTATTTCAAATGCTTCATAATCCGTCATGCCGTTCTGCACATACAATAGATAAATCGGCTTACTGCAGACAAACTCGTGGATGACCGGCCATGTTTTGGGAAACACCTTCGAGGTAAATGATGCAGACAGACTGGTTCGGCTGTAAGACGTATATGCCGCAGGGTCGCCAAAATACATTACATAAGCGATGGCCAGGTTTGTATTGTTGGTCGGTGTAGTGACAGGCGTAGGCGAGAACAAGAGGCGGTTAGCGTCAAGATAGTTAGATGCATAGCCTCCATATATCCGTCTTACTCCATATATAGGATGCTGACCGTCAACCACCGTCGTCAGTTGCGTGCAGTGGTCATAACCACTCTTGTAGGGTACGGACTTGCCCAGCGGCACCCATTCTAGTTTCGATGCGCCAATCGTCTGCCGTCTGTAAGTCATTGCATTCATAAGCCTCAGTCTCCCAATGTAGTTACTAATGTATTAACTGCTACTATCCACCTGTCACCAATCCATAAGCAGTTCACCTCATAGTCCGTACCACTCTCAAACGTGATACCCGACTGATACCTCTTCGTGCCAGTGCCAGCAAAAGATATAGGAGTGCTGCTGCCTGCCGTGAAGTATATCGTCACTGCTCCGACATAATCACCCATGCCGCTATTCAGCGTAACCACTAAGTTCGTCACGCTACCCGATACACGATAGCAACTGTTCAATGTAGGAGTGATAGTAGTCAGTGATGTAGTCTGTACGCTTGCTTTTGCTTCGGCTATATCTAACTTTGCCTTGTCTGCAGCACTCATCAAACCGTGCGTCGTTGTCGTAGCGTCGCTCCACTCTCCGAGTGCATCAAGAAATGCTTGGAGTGGTTTGTCACCGCTGACGCCTTCGTCGTAATCATAAGACTTAACGTAATTCAGACTGCTGTCATATACCGACATGTGGCTGCTGATTGCTATAGGTCGCATATCTGTATCATGATTGGTGCAGAAGATATGGTATACACCTTCAGGGAATGTATGCCCATCTTCGTCCGTCTGGTCGGTATGCAGATATACAGAGCGGCTATGCGTCAGGTATGTCTCTACACCACTGGTATAAACAAATACTGCATTGAGCGTTGGCAAAGAATCACCAACATCCTCGTAATCAGCAATATTCAACAAATCAGCCTTGTTGTTGACTAAAGTAGTGCTGGCTTTGCCGTTCAGAGCAGCAGCAAGCCCCGACACCTTTGACATCGGGATCTCGTCGAGGTAGTGACGTAGTGAGTCAATCAGAGTAGCAAACTGCTCTTCCGTAGGATACATGCCCGTGCGGAAGTAGCTCTTCAATATGTCTCTTGTAACTTGTGCCATAGCAGTAATTGTTTTTTATTGAAGTTTCATTATGTATGCCAGGACATAGTATGGCGGACGGTTCTCGTGAGAAACGTTACTACCAGTACTGCCCGATGTCCAGGTGAAAGGACTCTGTGGAGCATCATTTCCGTGTGCTGCAACCTTGCCATCCCCATAGGAATTCCTGCCTACAGGGTCGTAGGGCGTGACGGACTTGGAGTGTGAATGCTCTGGCAGTTCTTCCACCGTCAGCTTGTGTTTCTTCTCGCCATCAGCATTGCCGTACTGGCTGTATTCCGAGTCTGTGCTGCGATACCCAACTATAAACCTTCCGCTGAGGTCAGGCAAGCGAAAATAGCCTGTCTGTGTCGTATAGGTATTTCCATCTGCATCCTTTGTACTGTTAAAGGCATTTCCTATTGCAGCATACAGTGCAGGGTACTGTTCCTTAGATAATTCACTGCCGTCACACAGATGATAGCCGTTAGGCACTTGCGTACCCGCCCACATCTTCACTATGCCCAGCGGTTCACCTACGAGAGCCTGCACCGTGGCATTCAACTGTGTCAGCGCCGTGTGCAGTTCGCGGTTAGTCTGCACCTCCGTAAAGTCGTCCCATGAGTAATGCTCCGTACCGAGACCGGCAATGAGCGAACGTCTGGTATATGCCTTCGGATATGAGTAGCCGTCAGCCGTCACTGGCACGTCCTGCTTGTTTACATACATGCCGCTGTCATTGTCACCGCCCTCGAAGCGTAGCACCTCACCCTGCGGAAAGTCTGTAGTGCGCAGAAACACGTAGCCTTCACTCCGCTGTCTCGACTGTGTATTGAGTTCACAGCCTCGCAGTATGACCTTGTCACCTGCAATGTTTCCTAGCATCTCCGTCATGGCCATGTGCTTCGCCATATAGTCGAGCGTTTCGCAGTCCATTGGGAAATCCCTATTGTCCTGTGTAAGGTAGTTGCCTAAGATCTTGTCCATATATAATGTGTTATAAATTGTAATAACTGATGCCGTAGCGCACCGATGCCAACTTGTATTTGTTCACCACCGCCCTGAGTTCGAGTTCGCTGACTGTTCCGTACAGTTCCTGCGGCACCTCCACCCAGAATCCGAAGCCCTGCGAACCGTTGTAGCCGCGACGGTAGAGTATTCTTCTTCCCATGCCCCTGCGCGGTATTCTGACAAACAGCCTTGTCACCCTCATGTGCAACATAATGCCACTGGTGGCAGTGTCCTCATTCTCCGTGATGCGTATACGCCGCAGTGTCTGGTCGAAGCGGTCGTTGAGCACCGCCCTTAGGTGACACGTCTGGCCGTTGTGTCTCATGCGGTAGTTCATGTCGTCACGGAAACGCATCAGTTCCGTGTGCAACATTCCCACAGGCGACACCACCGCCCTGCACAGCGCCGTCATCCGAGGCCTGCGCAGACACATTGGCAGCAGCAGCACTGCCAGGCGAGAGAAAGAAACGTCATACTTGCTCATTGTAAGGTATCATGTTAATGTTCAACTGTTCAGCCTTCATATATCCGGCCACGGGGGTATAGCGTGCATCTATGGCGGTGATGGTGCTCTCGCCGCTCACCGACACGCTGACGCCTTTCATCTCGGCAATCTTCACACCCTCGAGCACCTGCAGCTTGTCAACCAGCGCCATATTGGTGTATTCGCCGTTGAACGGCAGACCGCATATATAATCACTGATGGCATTCTCCACCCTCTCGCGTACCACCTGCGGCGACATCATCGTATCATAGTATATGTCTATCTCGCAGCTGAACCGGTCTGCCTCCTGGTTCACCAGTGCTATGCGCACGCCGGCATCCTTTATCTCCGCAAGGTATGCAGTCAGCTGTGTCTCTGCATCTGAGGCGAGCGGTGCCAGTTCACCGTCCGTCTCGCCCGCCACCTTAATGGTCAGCAGTGCGGTGTCGGCGCTCTCCGTGGCGGCTGCATACTTCACCACGTGGGCTGCCCTTATCTCCGCCTCTTCCATGCCGGTGGTGTCGTAGCGGTCGGTGTCCGTCACAAGCGGCTTGTCGAGCATGAACGCCAGCGCCTTGTCGCGGTACCACTTCGGGCGGTGTGGCATTATCTGTTCTATCTCTGCCTCCACATCGCTCTTGTGCTCGTCCAGCAGGCACTCCAGCACCCACACGGCTGCGGCCACTATGTAGAACAGCACGCTCTCAATGCTGACCACGCTGAAGCATTCGTCAAACTTTTCGCCGCGCGTAAAGCCGTACTGCTGCGCCATAGTGGCGTTGTTCATGAAGTCGGCAGCTATTGCGCCCTTTATTTCTGCTATCGTTCTCATTGTTATAATGGTATTATATCAGTGTTCAAACAGTGTTCAACTGACTATAAAGTCAACCTCTACTGCCATGTAGCCTATGCCACCCAGTCCGAGGTCTTCAGCCGCTTCTTCTGTCAGTTCGGTTGCCGGCCGGCTGCTTGCAGCCATGAAGGAGCTTACCACCTCCCTGCGCACTACGTCCGCACTCTCCAGCACCTGTCCGGTCTCCAGCCTTTGCGTAACCGGCATGTCGTTCTTTAGGGCGAGTATCATCAGCGTCTCCATGCTCCCCGTGTGCACCACTGCCATGTCGGCCAGTGTCTGTCCTGCCTCTGCGGTTATCTTCATGCCATTCCTCCTTTACCGTTGTTTATACTCTGCCGTTATCTCTATGCTCTCCCTGCCTATGGCTACTCTCTCCACAGTCTGTCCATCCATCTCCATTTGTTCAGCTATCTCCGTGCGCCAGAACAGCGGGTCATTGTCGAGCAGCATGTCTGATATGCCAACGCCCATAAGCGGTGCTTCCTTCAATTCTCCTTTGTTCATTGCCAGTATCACTGCCTGGTTCTGACGCAGCGTGTCGCCTATGCACAAGCCCGACACTATCAGTCCACCGCTGTCTCTCCTTACGGAGATGTCTATGTCGTAGTCGCCCGAAAGCTGAATGCCTGTTCCCTTCTTCATGTTTTGTCAGTGCTTTATGGTCGTATCTTCGTAGTCTGCCTTGTTCAGTCGCTGCGCAGGTGATGCCACGGCTTGCGCCGTTCCTGCCTGTGCTGTTGCCGTTCCAGTGGTGTTTACCACATGGGTGTGTGAGTTGAATGCGTCCACCAGCGCATTGACCTTGGCCGTCAGCTGTTCTATGTTAATGAGACCTCCAAGCCTGCCGCCGTTGATGGTAATACTCTCCACATGATCCACCTGCAACACCACCATCTGTGCAAGGTCGCCCGACAGACTTCCCAGCGTGACAGCCGTTCCCACCTTGGGCACGACGAGCATCTCACTTTCATCGTCGGTTTCCGAGGCTCGCAGCCTTACGTCCGACACTATCATTCTTCCCACCTGCACCTCACAGGTGCATCCGCTTACACTTGTCACTATGCCCTGGTATATGGTCATCGTTCCAACTGGCCCGGCGAGGTCTCTTATATGTTGTTGCAGTTGCTTGTATTCGCTCATTGCCTAACTCAGTCTGAATCCTAAATCTATCTTTCTCTTACCGCCGTCCTTGGAGAACTCCGTAGTCACCGACTTCACGAAGTATGTGCCGTCCTTGTAAGGATAGTCTGCGTCGTGCATCGATGCAGAGTCACCCGGTCGGCACACGGGTATGAGCCATGTAGTGATATTGCCCTCGAGTCCGTCGTATGACCTGCGCCTGACTTCCAGTTCTCCCCTTGCCTTCATCGAGGCTTCGTCTGTAGTGGTGCATTTCACTTCCACCTTCTCGCCTCCGGCAGAGCCTGTTTCTGTCTCCTTTACCGTGCCGTCGGGCATCAGGGCCTTCACCACTACGCGCACCTTCTTTTCTTCTGCTCTGTGGAAGGTGAGGTCTTCCTTTTCCACATTACGCTGCATGTCATAGTAGTGTTCCTCTCCTGTCTTCTCTCCTGGTGCATGCACGTGCAGCACTCCGTCGCTGATGTATATGTCTGCACCACATTCCTCTTGTACCTTCTTCAGTACGTCATAGCCCGTGGCATCCACGATGACGAAGCGGTCGTATGTCCAGGAGTATGACGCTTCCACCTTCAGCGTCAGCCCACACGCCTTCACCACATGCTCCAGCAGCGTCTTCAGCGTCACCTTGCGCAGTATTGCGTTGACTATGCCGCGCCTAAAGAGGTAGATGTCATCTTCACAGTGCAACGTCACACTGCCACCGTCAGTGGATATACGTTGCAGATAGCCTCCGAACTCATCCTTCAGCCCTTCCTCTTCATATCCGAGGCGTATCTTCACGGCATCGCCACGGTGCAGTTTGCTTTCCACGTCGAGTGCGGCATTATACTGTGCTGCCGGCAGTGTTATGACGGCTGTGTCGGCAAGTAGTTCCACACTGCGGTGTATCTCCACCTTGTCGAGCATTCCCAGTGTGTAGCCTCCTATCTGTATGTCGTATCGCATTGTGTACATAATTACATCTTCATGTCGTCGCGACTCAACAGCAGCTTGTGAATGTCATCGCTGTAAGCCTCTATCGTGTAGTTCTGATTGGCTGCGCCACTGGTGAACGGCATTTCCCACGTACTGACGGCTATCTGACGTATGCCGAACATCTCAAGCAGCGGACACAGGGCTTCTATCTTGCCTTCCTCGCAGTAGCGACGCAGCTTCTTTACGTCGTCTTTCGGGTATTTGCCGTCTCTGCCCATCAGTATGCCTTCTATATGGATGGTGTAGTCGTCCTGTGTCCAGCGTTCCTTAATGCTGCCCCTTACCGTTCCCTTGCTTACTTGACGGCGCACCATTATATGCTGTCCGTTCACACTCACCATCGGTTCCTCAGGCAGCAGCCATTCGCCCATACTGTCGTTTTTGAGTCTCATAGGCATCACCATCGGCACGCCCAGGGCATTGGTATATACGGTATCCTCCACCTCGTCCGGGCTTATGACATCCACGTTGTAGTCGGAGCTATCAGGCATCTTTTTGCCCGGTGCCAGATAGCCCGTACTGATGCCGTGGAAGTTGTTCTCCCGAAACAGTCCGTATGGTGGTATCTTTATGGTGTTGACAGCCATGGGAAAAATTGAAGAATTAAAAAATTGAAGGATTGAAAAAATATGAATTATGCATTGTGCATTGTGAATCATGCATTATCAGAGCTTGCGGCTATGGCCAGGGCGCGGTTCATGCAACGTAGCACCGTGTGCTCCAGTTCTGCAGTGTCGGTCTTATCGGCCATACTGACATAGATGTTGTCGAAGAACTTGCCTATGCTCATGTGTATGGTGGTGTTGCGTGTGCCGCCCGTGGCAAGCGTCTCAGCGGTCTTTCGGCTTCCTGCGCCTGTTCTGCCTTTGCCGTTGCCGCCACCGTTGCCGCCAGAGAGAAACAAGTCGGTAGCCGTCTTGCTGCCCTTTTGTCCTGGTTTGCTGATGCCAGTGTTCTTCTTCTCCGTTTTCTTCTTCGTTTCCGTCTGCTTCTGTGCAAGCAACTGGTTACGGTAGTTCTGTATATAGGCGGCGGTGCCTCCTGCAGCCTTGGCATTATCATACAGCCGCTTGGCCGAACCTACACCGCTTATGTCTGCAAAGCCTTCCGAAGCCAGCCGTGTCGCATCCGAGAACTCTCCCGAAAACAGAGCCTTCAGCGCTTCACCCACCTTGCCCAGCCCGTTGAGCAGCTCAGTGATGCGGTCGGTGACGTATTCCTTGAGTATGTTGCCGAACTGCTTCACCGTGTCCCACATGGTGGTGAGGAAATTGCGGAACCCCTCGAAGTTGTTCCAGCAGTATATCACCGCTGCCACCAGTGCCGCTACGGCTGCGACAACCAATCCTATGGGGTTAGCCGTCAGTGCAGCATTGATGAGCCACTGTGCCACAGTCCATGCCTTGGTCACAACTGTAACAGTTTTAGTCACCGCTGCGTAGGCAAGCATGGCAATGCGCCCGGTATTGAGTGCCACGGCGGCCACACCCACCACTGCGGCAAGGTAGCCTAGTTCCTCGCGCCACTTCCAGATAAACCGCGTCACTGCCAGCACCACACCTATCACCTTCTGTATGGCTGTGAGTATAGGCGGCACTATGTCCGACACAACATCGACCACCGACATTATTGCGGGCTGCATGACCTTGTATATCTCTGCGGCACGCTGCTGTATCACTCCAACGAGCGTTGAAAGTCTGCCCGACAGTGTCTGGCTCAGACTCTCGCTCATCCCGTGGAATGCTCCGCCTTCGTCTGTGGCATGCTTGATGGCGGCGGCCACGGCATCCATGCCTATCTGGCCTTTCGACATCATGTCCTGCAGTTCCTTATAGGTCTTGCCGGTCATCTTCTCCAGTTCCTTCAGCGGATTGAAGCCCGCATTGATGAACTGCATCAGGTCCTGCCCCGTCATTCTACCCGCACTCGCCACTTGTCCGAACACCAGCGAGAGGCTCGACAGTTTGTTTGCATCTCCTCCGGCTATGTCGCCCAGCTGACGCATGTAGCCGTTCACCTTGTCTGCCTGCACACCGAAGTTGAGCATCATCTTGGCATTATCCGTAAGGTCGAGGGCGGTGTATGGCGTCTTGGCAGAATAGTCGTTTATCTGCTGCAGCATCTCTGCTGCCTTGGCCTCGTCGCCTACAAGCGTACGGAATGCCGTGCTGGTCATCTCTGCCTGTGCGCCCACCTTGGCTATGGCTCCCACTCCTGCACCTATCAGCGTATAGGGGTTCATCAGGAAACTCATGCCAGGGATGCTCATCAATGACCCTTTAAAGCTGGAGAACGAGAAGGCGCTGCGCAGTGCTGTCCCCACGGAACCTGCCCTGCGCTGCACCGTCTGCAGCTGAGTGTCAACCTGCCGTGCGGCATTGATTACGTCGCCACCGCCTCTTTGCTGCAGGTCTATCGTATATTTCAGTATGCTATCCATTCGCCTTTGCTTCTGCCTTGCGGATGTCGATCAGGTGACGTATGGTCCACGCCCACTCTCCGTCTGAGAGTGTGTCGGGGTCGAGGTGCATGTAGTATCTCAGCATGGTGTTGAGAAACAGCACGTCGGTGTCTTCCCATCCCGGCACGTCGGCATCCTTCAGATTTTTTTTATCTCGGCCTCCTTTATCTTCATTACTTCCTCCATCTTTGCCACTACGGCAAGGAAGAGGTCGTCCTGTTCAAGTATCTCCCTGTCACCGTCGAGCCACAGCTGCTTGAGCATCGTCTCACTTAGCTGCATGGGGTCGCGCACCACGCTGGCATAGCTGATGTCTTTTCTCGTCGGTCTGCGCAAGAGGCACGACTTGCCCTCCACGCTTATCTGATACAGGTCGCCGTGCTTGGCTTTCCACTCGTCTATTTTCTTCTGTTCAATCTTCATTTGAATTAAGATTTATGAATTAAGATTGTGCATTATGGATTAAGGTCGAAGGATTAAGGACTAAGGTCTATTTGTGTTGCAAACCTTCTTCTTTCTTCCCTTCATCCTTATTCCTTATTCTTGAGGTCGAGGAAAATGAACGGCAACGTCTTCTCCTGGAACTTGTCACCCTGCTTCCATTCCGTGCTGTCCTCAGTGAACTCCACGCCTATGAGCACGTCTGTGGTTATCACGTCGCCGTGTGTAGGGTTGCCGTATGATGCCACGATGTCTATCGAGGCGTCGAGTATGTCACCGCCCGATGCACGTCGCAGTGCCTCATACTCGCTCTGTACCAGCGTGAGCTCACCTTGGTAGGTCTTGTTGCCACGCTGTATGCTCATAGGCTTGTTACCTGAGGCATGCAGCACTTCCTTCTCCTGCTTCGAGGCATACTTCACGCCTCGCAGTCCAGTAACCTTGCGGCCTGCCACCACTACGGTGACGTCGGCCCATTCGTATTCTCTTGTATTAACCATGAGTTAAGAATTAAGATTTTGCAATTATGAATTATGCATTGTGAATTATGCATTGCGCATTATGCACTAACCAGAAATCCCAGACTTACGTCCACGTAGCGTGCATAGCCGAACGGACGCACCTTGAGCGTCACCTTGACGTTCGATGTGGCGAGCACGTTCTGCTGGTCGTCCACGTAGCACTGGCAGCCTTCACCGTCCTCACCGGCACTAAGTTCGCCGTTGGCGGTCATCTGGCGATTAATGACGTTGGTCACTGTCTGCTCCCATGAGCGTGCCACAGCCGGCAGCAGCGTGCCGTCGGTATTCACCTCCAGTTCGTCGAGGAGCATGTCGAGCAGCGTATCGTATGCCAGGCGATATGCCTTGTCGGCCACACGGCGTGCCGTGATGTGTGCATAATCGTCAGTATCGTCGGTTGCTGTCGGATCGTCGGTGAAGAAGTAGCCACTTCTGCCTACGTATCGGCGCAATGTGATATAACCGCTCTCGTGTACCGTCTCTACAAGGCTCTGGGCTTTCTCCACAGCCTTGTCGTCAAGGTAAGCCTCTGACAATGCCAGACTGCCGTCTTTCACCCTGCCTATGTTGCGCTGCACGGGTATGGAGGCAATGCGTCCCATCAGTGTGCCTATGCACGCGCCTTCGCTCTCTGCCTCGGTATCGCCAATGAGCACAGCTACACGGTCGTAGTCATCCTGCGTGAGGTCGTGCAGTGTCTTGCTACTGTCATATTTCCTGCCTTCCAGCACGAAGAACAACGGAGCGTAGAGTTCCGTGGTTGCCCACTCTGCCAGCTGCTGTGCCTTAGGCAGTGCCGTCAGCACGTCGGGGTCTATGCCGTTGGTGCTTGCTGCAGAACCACCGGTGTTTACGTTTGCCACAGCCACGGCACGCAGCTGTCCGTTCATGCGTGTGATGAGGTCGCGCACCTTGCCGGCTGCTGTCTGTGTGTAGTCGCACAGCGTGGTCATGGTGGTGGCTGGTGCCACGGGGTAGATGACGAGCTTCACGCCTGGACCTGCTTCATCGTAGAAGAGGCTGACCTGACGGTACAGTTCGGCGTTGTTGTCTTCTGTCACACCAAGGTCTGCAAGGTCATCCATGGAGCGCAGCGTATAGGGAGTGTTGAGCGTGAGCAACCCCGTCACTGCCGCCGCACCACACACGAGGGCTGTCAGTCCGTCGGCGCTCTCGCCTACGGTGCCCAGCTGTCCGTTAAGGAACTGTATCTTTACTCTTGGTAGTTGCATGATTGAATTAAGAATTAAGATTTAAGAATTAAGATTTAGCATTGTGAATTATGCATTATGCATTGTGAATTGTCCATTTCTACACTTTGCCGCTTTTTCACCCCCGGAACTGACACTCTGCTTTTCCTAGGCTCTTATCCCTGAGCATCAATTCCTAAGGGGTATTGAAAAAGCGGGTGTAGCGTGCCTTTACTCGTGGCCCTGGTCTTCCACTGTCTCTTCCACTGTTTCCTCTACGGCTTCGCCCTCTATGATGACGGCTATGCCTTTCTTGTCGTAGCGACGGTGTGAACCGCCGGTGCGCATGAGGAATGAGTAGATGTCACCGTAGTAGGTGGGCGAATCAGTCTCGTCGAACATCTTCACTTCGCCGATGGCGCGGCTCACGCACTTCTCCTGCCATGCCAGTGCTATGGCGTTGAGTGTTGCAGCCTCCTCAGAAGTAGGAGTGTCGGTGAGGAAGGTGTGACCGCCTGACGGTGCTGCGCTGCGGTCGGTTATCTCGTCGGTCTCTGAGCGCATCATTATGCTGAAGCCGTAGAGACGGCCGAGCGTACCGTTCTGTGCGTCGGCAGATGCAAGGAACGCTGAAAGTTCCTTGTCGGTGAGGTCGTTGAGCAGGTCGGCATACATGGCGGCATTGAGCAGGAGGTAGCGGTTTTCCTGCGGCACGTCGTTCTTGTTGAAAAGTGTTGCGGCTGCCAACACGTCAGCCTTTGTGATGGCGCGGCGGTCGCCTGTGCCGTTAGCAGAACGTGTAGTCACGTTTGCACCGGTGGTGGTGATACCTGCGGCATACTTCGCCCACTTCTGCAGCAGGTTGTCGGCTGCTGCCTTCTGCAACTGCTCGCGGTCGTTGGCAATCACGCTCATGCGCTTGTCATACGACAGTTCCACCTGGTCCACGTTAGGGATATATACCGGGTCGGTGGTCAGTTCGTCGATGTTGTAGGACAAGTCTTGATCCGTACGTGTCTGCACGGTAGCAGGCTTGGTAGTACGGTTCTTCTTGACGCTCGACGGGCTGCCGGCATTGGGCACGTGCACCGTCTTGTTGTTTACGAATGCAGAGTCATCCACTGACTTAGAGGTGAACGAGTTCTGCGGAAAGAAGTTCTCCTGTATGGTGTTGAGCCATATTTCTTTGTTGAGTGCCATAGTGAATTAAGAATTATGAATTAAGATTTGGGAATTGAATAATTATGAATTATGCATTATGAATTACGCATTGTACTCCACGCCGAACTTCTCCTTGTACTTCTGTGCGAAGAGGGTTGGGTTCTGCGCCTTCAGCATGGCAAGTTGGTTGTCGTGGTCCAGCTGGTCCCACGTCTTGTTTTCCATGACGGCTGCCGTGCCTTCGTTGAACACGTCGGCGGCGCGTGTCTGGCGTTTCTGCGGTTTCATGCTGTCGATGAGCTGCGTAGCGGTCTCGCGGTCTGCCTCCATGAGTTTCTTCATGCTTGGCAGCTGCTCTGCGGTGAGTTTGCCGTCAGCCACAGCCTTGTTAAGGTAGGCATCCACCTCCTTGCTTTCCAGTTCCGCAATGCGGTTCTTGTACTGCTGGTTGGCCTGGCGCAGGGCTTCCGCCTGTGCCGACTGGCTTTCCAGTTCCTTGATGTGCGCCACTACGGCGCTTGCGTCTGCCTTGTCCTCAAAGGTCGGCAGTGCCTTGATGTCGTCTATAAGTGCCATTTCTTCTTGATTAATGGCTCCGTGGAGCCGGTTGTTGAAATAAGTGTAAATCTCGTCATCGGTGTTTTGCGAGAGGTCTGTCGCCTCTGGCATGTCGTAGATGCCGTCGGCCATACCCATATCGACCGCCTCTGTGGCTGTCAGCCAGTGGTCGCGTCCGTCGAAGTAGCGTGCCTTCACGTCCTCTGGTGTCGTGCCTAACCTCTTCGACAGCATGGCGGCAAGGTCGGTCTCTATGCGTTCTATCTGGTCGGCCACGGAGCGCAGCCACTCAGCACCACCGTAACCACCGCCGCTCACCTGATGTAGCATGAGGCGTGCGTATGGGCTCATCATGAGAGGCTTGCCGCACAGTGCCACCACTGCAGCTATTGATGCAGCCATGCCGTCAACGTAGATGGTGATGTCGCCATCAGCCTGGCGCAGGGCGTTGTATATTGCCATGCCGGCAAACACGTCACCGCCTCTTGAGTTGATGCGCACGTCTATGTGCTTGTAGCGTCCTGCTACCTGCATCAGTTCGGTAACGACGCGTCCGCTGTCCACAGCATCGCCCTCACCCATGTCGCCGTAGAGCAGTATGGTGGCGGTGCCGTCGGCACTTTCCACTACGTTGAAGAATCGTGTGTCGTCTTTCTTTTTCATTTATAGGATTGAAGAATTGAAAAGTTTAAGAATTGAAGTATTGCGGATTATGAATCACGCTGCAAAATTACGCTATTCCGTCGATGTGTGCAAACTGCCGTTTTGTCGTAAACGGCTGTGAGTGCATCATATACGCAACTGCGTACATCATAAAACAGTGAGTTGTACGACACCGCGAAAACAAGTAATTTTGCACCCATGAAACAGACTAAGCAAGGCATAAACAAGCGCGACATAGCTAAGTCGCTCTACGTAAACGGCTCCTACACGCAGGAGGAGATTGCACAGAAGGTGGGCGTGACGCGCCAGACCGTGGCACGATGGATTGCCGCCGACAACTGGGACGACCAGAAGGCTGCGCTCACCATCACTCCTGCACAGATACTGGCAGGGCTTAACCGCCAGATAGTGGAGATAAACAACAACATCAACCAGCGTGAGGAGGGTCAGCGCTTCGCCACCGTGGCAGAGGCCGACACGCTCGCCAAGCTCGCCTCTGCGATTAAGAAGATTGAGAGCGACGTGGGCATTGCCGACATAGTGGACGTGGGCATACGCTTCACCAACTGGCTGCGCCCGCTCGATCTCGACAAGGCGAAGGAGTTTAGCGACCTGCTCGACGCCTTCCTCAAAGACCAGCTGAAGTAGTTTAGTATGTCGCTGTACCACAGCGACCATTAAAGGGAAAAGATGACACAAGAAGAAAAGAAAGCACTGCAGCGGTGGGCTGAGCACCACAAGGCCATGGCAGCCGACGTTCCCGTGGACGACGGACTGTCTGTGCGCGACATAGAGCGACGCCGCATGGAACTGGAACACGACCCGGTGGAGTGGATTAAGTATTTCTTCCCGAAATACGCCAGGTATGACTTTGCACAGTTCCACAAGCGTGCCATACGCCGCATCATTGAGCACCCGGAATGGTATGAGGTGCTGTCGTGGAGCCGTGAGCTGGCAAAGTCAACCGTGGCGATGTTCATCAACATGTATCTGGCTCTCACCGGGCGCAAGCGTTTCTTCGTGCTTGCCAGTGCCACCGAGACCTCTGCCATCCGTCTGCTTGCTCCCTACAAGATAAACTTTGAGAGCAATCCGAGATTAAAGCAATTCTACGGCACGCAGGTGACGCTCGGTTCCTGGACCGACCGCGACTTCACCGCACGCTGCGGTGCCAAGTTCGTGGCTCTGGGTGCTGGCAGTGCACCGCGCGGTGCGAGAAACGAGGAGGTGCGCCCCGATGTGATATACCTCGACGACTACGACACCGACGAGGACTGCCGCAATCCTGAGACGTTGAAGAAGAAGTGGGACTGGTTCGAGGGTGCGCTTTACCCCACGCGCTCCATATCCGAGCCTACGCTGATACTGTGGTGCGGCAACATCATCGCACGCGACTGTTGCATCAAGCGTGCAGGAGAAAAGGCACGCCACTGGGACATAGTCAACATACGCGACAAGAACGGACGCTCAACGTGGCCGCAGAAGAACACGGAGGAGCAGATTGACACCGTGCTTGCCAACATATCGCAGAAAAACGCTCAGGCGGAGTATTTCAACAACCCCGTGAGCGACGGCACCATATTTCGCAACCTTCCCATGGGCAAGGTGCCGGCACTGTCCAGGTTTCCTTTCCTCGTCATCTACGGCGACCCAGCCTACAGCGACTCGCGCAAGAAGCAGAGCAGCACCAAGGCGGTGTGGCTCGTGGGTAGGCTCAAGGGCGTGTACTACATCATCAAGGGTTTCCTGGCACGCGAGCTTAACGCCGCCTTCATAGGCTGGTACTTCGACCTCGTGGACTACGTGGGCGGCAAGACTACAGTGTATTGCTACATGGAGAACAACAAACTGCAGGATCCTTTCTTCAACCAGGTGTTCAAGCCGCTGCTGCGTGAGGAGTCGAAGAAGCGCGGCAGGGAACTGTTCATCAAGGGCGATGAGCGCAAGAAGACGGAGAAGGCCACGCGCATAGAGGCGAACCTTGAACCCATTGACCGCAACGGTGCGTGGGTGTTCAATGAACAGGAGCGTGACAATCCCCACATGCAGGAGCTCATGGAACAGTTCCGCCTCTTCGAGATGCACCTGCCGTATTGTGCCGACGGTCCCGACTGCATAGAGGGTGCCGTGACCATCATCGGTGAGAAGACCGTGGAAATGCAGCCGCCCGTCACCATATCATACAAGGAACTCAACGAAGACAACCCATACCGCATGTGACAATGCACAATTCATAATGCATAATTCATAATTTGTTCAGTATGTCGCTGTACCACAGCGACCCCATAAAAAGAGAATAACATGAAACGTTCAAACACCGTTAAATCACTGCTCAAACACAAGCAGAACCGCATACAGCAGGGCGGCATGCGCACCGAGCCGGGACAGCGTCAGCCCGACGTGATACTGCAGATGCCCGAAGTGTTCATGTTCGACATGAAGGCTTACATGCAGTCGCTGTTGCTCGCCAGGAGCATAGACTACTCCAACCGTGCAAGGCTGTACGACATGTACGACTCTGCCATGCTCGACCTTCACCTCTCCGGCACGCTCGCCAAGCGCCTGCGTGGCGTTACGGGCTTCCCCATCGCCTTCCAGCGCGACGGCGTGACCGACGAGGAGGTGACGCGACAGCTGCGCTCGCCGTGGTTCCGTGAACTGAGGAAGGAAATCATCATGGCTGAGTTCTGGGGCTTCTCGCTCTTCCAGTTCTATACCGACGATGACGGCAACATACGCTTCGACCTCATCAACCGCAAGCACTACGACCCTGTGCGTGGCAGACTGCTGCGCTTCCAGGGCGATCAGGACGGTGTGCCTATCGATGAGTTCGACAACATGATGTTCGTGGGTTCTGAGCGTGGACTGGGCATCTTCGCCGAACTGCTTCCCGCCGTTCTCTACAAGCGCGGCGACATGAGCGACTGGGCGAAGTTCTGCAATATCTTCGGTATGCCCATACGCGAATATACCTACGATGCCGGCGACGAGGAGGCACGCCGCCGCCTCATTGCCGATGCAAGGGCGCAGGGCACCAATGCGGTGTATATCCACCCATCGGGCAGCGACCTCCGTCTGGTGGAGGCAGGCAACAAGACCGGCTCTGGCGAACTATACAAGCAGTTTGCCGACTATTGGGATGCGAAGATTTCCATCCGTGTGCTGGGCAACACCCTGACTACCGATGCACAGGACACGGGCACGCAGGCTCTCGGTTCGGTGCACCGTGAAGAGGAGCAGTCAATGAACGAGGATGACCGCGAAACCATCCTCAACGTGCTCAACTACGACATGCGCCCCGTGTTCCAGCAACTGGGCTTCAACGTGGAGGGCGGTGAGTTCGTGTATGCACGCAAGGATAAGACCGACCCGAAGACGCAGTTGGAGATAGTGCAGGGACTGCACACCATGGGACTGCCTATGGATGATGACTGGCTCTATGAGACTTTCGCCATTGCCAAGCCGGAGAACTACGACGAACAGAAGAAGATGAGTGAGGAAAGAAAAAAGATGATGGAGGAGATATTATCTGGTGACACAGCAAAACAAACAAACATTCAACCTTCATCCAATCAACCTTCATCCCTGAAAAACCGCCTCAAGAGTTTTTTCGCGGTAGCCTCGCCGGTGAGCGGGGCAACGATGATCTGACCGCCACGATTGACAGCCTGTATTACGGCGACGCCCACTGTTCATGCTGCCGCACTGACGGCACGTCGATGGACAATGCCGCAGAGGTCAGGGTGGATGCCGACATACTCGATGCTTTCACGAGGTATGTCTATGAGCACGGCGTGAAGGAACAGAACGGCATTGAGGCAGGAATGTGGCGCGAGGTGCTGCGCGTCATCAACGATGCCACGGTGGAGGGGCTGGTGCAGTCGCAAGTGCCTACGCTTGAAGATAACTTCCTGCGTGAGCTTCGCCACGGTAACGAGGTGTTTGCCGCCTTCAAGGTTCATACCATGGGTAGTGAGATGCAGCGTCAGCTAATTAGCCCGGATGGCAAACTGAAGCCGTTCAGTCAGTGGCGTGACGATGTGCAGAAGATAGCGAGCCACCAGTGCGGTGCATGGCTCAAGACTGAGTATGACACTGCGGTGATACGTGCGCACAATGCTGCCGACTGGCAGGAGTATGAGCGTGACAAGGATATCATGCCTAACCTGCGCTGGATGCCTACCACGAGCAAGGAACCCGAGACAAAGCACCGTTCCTACTGGCTGCGCCGTGTGAACCTTCCTGTGGATCATCCGTTCTGGAACGAACATCACCCCGGCGACCGATGGAACTGCAAGTGTACGTTGGAGCAGAACGATGACCCGATAGTGCTGCCACCCTCTGACGGCAGTGACAGTGGTGCCACACCGCACCAAGGACTGGAGAACAATCCTGGCAAGGACGGCCATATCTTCAACGACACGCATCCATATTTCCCAAAGTCATGCAGCGAGTGCTTCGCCAACAAGGGCGGCAGTCTGAAAAACCGCCTGAAGCTGCTATTCAGGAATCAGAAGAAGAAGGACTGCCGACACTGCACCAGAATTGATGCTGTTGTAAACAAGATGAGTGGCGACATTGATGCAAAGAATATATTCGCCAAACTTTCAAATCTTTCTGGTGCAGAATATATTCGTCAGCTACGTCAACTCACTGAACTAAAAATATACAAGAAAGTTGAAAAAAATATATTGTCCGCCATTAGCAAAGACAGTTCTGACTACGCTAATCTTTTAGCAGGAGCAAAAAAAGCAATAAAGCATGGGTACAAAGTATTTCTTCTGCCAAATCCAAAAGGAGTTCGGAGTGCAGACTACATATTCTCACGTAAAGGAGTATATAAGATGTACGACCTGAAAACCATTACAGGGACAGGTTCTATTGGAAGCAGACTGAAAGAGTCGGTTGGACAAACGAACAGAGTATTCCTTAATCTGTGCACGACTTACCCAACTAACAAGATGGCCACTGAAATCAAACAATACTTCGAGATAAACAGCGAAGCTTTGGAAGTGCTGGTGGCAGTCGGCAAAAAAATGGTATCAATAGAAAAGTATATGGTTTCAGAAAGGAACTTCTATAAGGAGTTTAGGAAACGCATTGAACAATAAAAAAAGGCTATCCGAAGACAGCCTAAATGGGACGGTACGATAAAGCCCAATCCCCACGCATACTCAGCGGGTAGTCATTGAAGACATTGCAAAGTTACAAACAAAATTTCAAACCACCAAATAAAAATGAAAAAAAATGAATCATATATCCAAAAAAGTTGTTTTTACCATATTAGTTAGTTGTGTTAGTATTTTTGATTTTTGATTAATGTTTTCATCCTCCGCAGTCCGTGAGGATAGCGGAGGCTTTTCAACGAATAACCCTTAAAAAGCAAAAGATATGGAGATAACCACACAGCAGCTGCTGGCAATAATGCCTAACGCAGAAAAGAACATAAGGAGCAACCGCAACTGGCTGAAAGACGGCAGGCCAATGACCGCCGACGAAGCCACTGCACTGCTCAACCGTTACGCCAAGGAGTGCGGCATCACCACACCGCTCCACTGGGTGCACTTCCTCGCCAACGTGGCGGTGGAAAGCGGATGCCTGCGCAACTCAGAAGAAAACCTCAACTACTCAGCCAAGGGACTGCGCACCATGTGGCCGGCACGCTTCATCACCATGGAGCAGGCTATGCAGTATGCCCACAAGCCGGAGAAGATTGCCAACTACGTCTATGCCATGCGCATGGGCAACGGCAGTCGTGACAGCGGCGACGGATGGCGATACAGAGGTCGCGGTCTGATAGGCTACACCGGTAAGGCCAACTACCAGGAGTATGCCAAGTGGTGCGGCTACGACGTAGTGAAGCAGCCGGACCTATTGGCAGGACGCACCGGAGCATTCCGCAGTGCAGCACATTTCTTCGCCAAGAACTGCCTCGCCATGGCAAACAAGGACAACGGCATGGGCATACGCCGCAGAATAAACGGCGGTCTGACAGGTTGGACAGAGTGCCAGCAATACATCGATCGAGCCAAGCAGGTGCTGCTTTAGTCAATGCATAATTCAAAATGCATAATTCCTGGCTACTCAATCTTAATTCTTAACTCTTAATTCTTAATTCAGACATGGACAACTTCATAACCCTGAAAGACTACGACGCTACGATACACCGCGAGATACTCGACTCACTGCTGCGCACAAATTCAGAGACCTACGACCCGCAGATAGTAGAGATATGCGAAGACAGGGCGGTGAGCGAGATGCGCTCGTACCTCAGCAAGCAGTATGACTGCGATGCCATCTTCTCTGCTCGTGGCACCGACCGTCACCAGCTCATCCTTATGTTTGCCATCGACATCACGGTGTATCACATCTTCTGTCAGCACAACCCCTACAAGATGTCGAAGATAAGGCAGGAACGCTACGACCGTGCCATAGAATGGCTCAAGGGCGTGATGAACGGCGACGTCACCATCGACGGAGCACCCACGCTACCCACCGACACCCTGGCAGACAACTCACGCTGGCAGACACAGAGCGACGGAGTAAGACCCACAATGCTTTAGCAATTCATAATTCATAATGCATAATTCATAATTCGTTCAGTATGTCGCTGTATCACAGCGACCATAAAAACCAACAATCATGACAAAGAAAGACATAGCAAGAATCAACGACACCACGATAGTGAGGAAGACGACGGTGATAGGTTCCTTCGCCCTCGGATGGCTGATAACCATTGCCGGCTTCATAGTGCCGCCCCTGGGAGTGATTGACAACTCCGTCATCATCATACTGGGTCAGGCACTTACCTACACCGCCGTGGGTGTGGGACTGAAGGAGTACGGCGACATACAGAACGCCAGGATCAACCAACTGCTGAAAGACAGCGAAAAAGATAAGGAGGAAGCACAATGAAAAAAGCAAGCATCATCCGGAAGGTATTTTTCACTCTTCAGTTTTCACTCTTCACTCTGCTGCTTGTCAGTAGCTGCAAGACAGTGGAACAGGAAACCATCATCGAGAGGAACGACACGCTGAGGGAACTGACGCAACAGCGTGACAGTGTGGTTCATCGTGACAATATAGTTCACCGTGACAGCATCTCAGTGCATATCTACAACCGCAATGACACGGTCTATCACGTCACCGAGCATTGGCACTCAGACTATCATGACCGTTCATACTACCACGACCGCTCACACACCGACACCATGTATCAGGTGTGTGTGGTGGGAACCAGGAGTAAGGAAACTGTGGAGCAGAAACAACCGTGGTGGCAAGACCCATGGTTTGCCGTAGCAGTGGCATGCCTGACAGCCGTTGTGTATGTCGCTGTATCACAGCGACGCAATAATCAGCAAACATGAGACAGGACGACCTCACAAGACGCATCAGCGCACTAAAGAGAGAAATAGACTGCGAGGTGCGCGACCGTCTGCCTCGCAAGGTGGCGATAGTGGCAAAGAACCACTTCACGCAGAACTTTCGCGACGGTGGCTTCACCAATGGCGGCCTGCATCCGTGGCAGCGCACGCGCAGACAGCAGCAGGGCGGCCCCGACAGTCAGTACGGCCCGCTTACCTCGAGGCGCAACCACCTCATGCGCTCCATACAGACAACGACGGCACCGGGAAGGGTGACAGTGGAGAATCCCGTGCCGTATGCCGCCATACACAACGACGGAGGCGACGTGACCACGCACCCCACCGTCACGGCACGCATGAGACGCTTCGCCTGGCACATGGTGTATTCGCTCAGTGGCAGGAGCAAGGGCGAACCGCAGGGCGAACTACCGCCAGAGGCACAGAAATGGAAAGCGCTGGCACTGACAAAGAAAACACGCCTGACCATCAATGCACACATACCGCAACGTCAGTTTATAGGAGACTCAAGGGAACTGATAGAAAAAATAAGCTCCATCTTCGCAGAGACGATGGAGCGCATTAAGAAACTTATAACATAACTCTTCAATTTTTCAACTCTTCAATTCTTCAACTCTTCAATCCTCCAATTTTTCAATTCTAAAAAGATGGAAAACCTACTCTATAACATCATACGCCGCATTGCAGACGCAATGCCAGACGTAAGCACCGTGGATGAGGACTACGGTCAGTTGGAAGCCATCGACAGGCAGGAAGTGGACACCTATCCGCTGACGTTCCCCGCCGTATTGGTCAGCGAGACGGAAACCGCCTGGAGCAACCTCGGTGACCTCGTCCAGAAAGGTCGTGCGCAGGTGGCGGTGCGCCTGGCTATAGACTGCTACGATGACACCCACTACGACAGTGGCACGATGGAGGCTATAATGAGCCGTGCCGACATGGCTGACCGCATACACAAGGTCCTGCAGGGCTTCCGTCCGCTCGGTGACGGACCACTCGTGCGTGAGCGTTCACGCTTCTACACCTGGAGCCACGGCATCAAGGTGTATGAGCAGCACTATACACTGACGGTCAGTCAAACAGTCCGGGAAAGAGCGGTGGCTGAGCCGCCGCACACGCTTTCGCTGGCTGTTTCGGTTTCCGCACGGCAGAACGAAAGCCAGTGAACATCGGACGGTCTATGCCCTTGCCATCGACGGTGGCTCCCTGTTGCACCATGCGGCGCACCACCTGCAGCACGCGAGCCTCCGAGATGAAGAACTCCTCGCGGCTCAGGCGCTGGATGGCATCGTCGAAACGAAGCCGGCACACCTCCGTCCAGTAATAGTAGCGTTCAAACATTCTGCGGTCGCGCTCTGCGACAAGATCTTTGCTTCTGCCTTTACTCATAGTCCTTATTCCTTACAACCTTATTCTTTATTCCGCAAAGTTACTGATTTTCTTGCACATAAACAACAAAAATAGGGATGTTTCGACTGAAACACCCCTATTTTGTTGTCACATATTGAACGGCACGGCCCCGGTCAGGCGTCTGTCACCGACAGCGGTATGTACTTCCATGCGCCTGTCTCCGTATCCTTGACCTCTGCACGTATGTACTGGCGGGTTACTGACGGCTTGTAGGCCTCCATGATTATCTCCACGCCCTCAATGAAACGCTCGTCGCCGGTCTTCTCTGCCATCTGCTTCAACTGCAGCACGCGCGAAGCCTTGAGGTTGCCCTGCTGGTCCTTGCTGAGCAGACGCAGGATGGTATCTACGAGCAACTGCGTGTCTTCATCCTTGGCAAGTCCGGTGATGTACTCCTTCACCATGGCGATGCCGTCCTCTGCAGTGTCGAGGTAGGAGTCCACGGTGTTCACTCCGAGCGTCAGGCGCATGGTGCCGCATGAGTTGGTGAACGTGTGCGAGAACTGTCCGTCACGCTTGTTGAGGTGCATCACCTCTGCTTTCATGCGCAGCACCTCCCTGAAATTGTCAAACACACATTCCTTCACCGTGCGTATCTGTTCGCTGAGCGCCTGCAGTTCTGGAATGGTGCTCTCTATCTGTTCGTCCACCAGCTGCACGTATGCCTCGCGGTTATCCTTGCGCTCCTGCATCCTCTGCCTGCGCTCCTGTTCCTTCTTGAAAGCCTCGAACTGAGCTTTCTCGTCTGCCGTCATCTCCACGGCTGTCATGTTCTTGTTCTCTTCCATGTTTGAATAGTATTTGAAAAGTAATTGAATTATGAATTGTGCATTTTATCAAGCATTGCCCTGAGTTTGCGGCTCAGATGCTCCAGTTCCTCAGTGTCAATCATGCGGAATTTCTTTCCGGCTATCCTGTTGTCTAAGCAGAAACGGTCAACGGCTGCCCATGAAGTGGTGTCCACGCCGTACTTCTGCATCAGGTGCAGCACCACGCTGCGTTGTCTGCGCCGTTCCGTGTCTTCACCGTGTGTCTTCTCTCCGAGCGAGCGTTCAAGCGTATCGCATAGCGTGCGGTACTCGCGGTCACTGAGTTCGCGCAGGCTGTCGGTTCTGCCTAACGACACGCTGTTGACAAGCGATTTCTTCAGGTCTTCGCGGTCAGCCTTGCACGGTACGCGATTGAGCACTGCATAGAACCGTGCGTAGTTCCTGTCAAGCGACGTCATGCCTCACCTCCTTCCTGTATGTCACCTTCAGGTACTTGTGCCACCGTATCACGCGGCTCGCCCACATCATGTCAGTGGTTATCATCACCACCTTGCCGGGGTTCTTTTCCGACTTCTTCAGACGCATGTCGCACTCGTAGCCGTGGGTGAACCAGTCTTCCACAAGCCCCTCGGCGGCATCGGGTTCCATCAGTATGTAGATTGTATCACCCGGCTTGTAGTCCGCCGTCATATTGTCGAACACGCGCTCCTTCACTTTCTTCAGAGCTTCGCTGTCTCTCTTTATTTCTTCCCATTCCATAGTCATCGTGATAATTAAGAATTAATAATTATGAATTAAGATTGTGAATTATGCATTGTGAATTGTGCATTACGAACGTCCCCAGTACTTTGCCGCTCCTTCCTCCCAGATGGTCATCTCGCCGGTCTCGCCTATGAACCTGCCCTTGCTGAAAGCCTTGAAGCCCTCTACCCATATCTTCAGTGCGGCATCATACATCACGCTCACCGCCGCAGAACCGCGCGGACGCTGTCCGTTGGCGTGGCTGATGAAGATGAGCAGCTTGCCGCGATTGGTTTCCTTCATGCGGATATACTCCTTGTAGGTCATCTGCGTGTATTGGAACGAGTCTATTATCACTACGTCGGGGCTCTTGCGCTGACGGAGGCGTACGCGCAGGTAGGGCATTGACTCATTGTCGAGCAGGCTGAAACGGCCGCCCACGTCTAGCATACCGTGGCGCTGCAGGCTCTGCCGCATCGTCATGCCCGTGCCTTCCTCCAGTGAGTCGTAGGCCACACGGGCATACTTGCACAGTTCCTTGCACAGCTGCATGGTGAAGCTGCTCTTGCCGTTGCCGGAGTTGCCCCAGATAAACCACACTCCTGTGCGCTCCGGCTCACCGAATGCCTCGCGCCACTTGCCCTTGAATGGAAACGTATGTTCCTTCTTGCGCAGCACCTCGCTTACTGTCAACTGTCTTCCCATATTGTCAATTAAGAATTACGAATTACGAATTAAGATTGTGCATTGTGAATTATGCATTGTGCATTTTCAAAACACGGTGCACGCTCTTCTTCACACGGCGCAGGTCGTAGTCGCTGTCCTCTGCGTCACGCAGCACTTCCTCGATGTCCTTGCGTTCCGTCAGTCCGTTGGCGGTGCAGATGGCATACACGTCGTTGGGCGTAGTATCGTCTATCTCGAAGTATTTCCTGCCTATGCGGCTGTAAAACTCCTTGTAGCCTGGCTTCTCGTGGCGCAGGCCGTTGCGCACGCGCTTCTTTATGTAGTCGGTGCTGAGGAACACCACGCCGCACTTGTCTTCTACCTTGTTATACAGGCTGATGAAATAGTGGAACACGCTCTCTGTCAGTTTGTCGGCCTCGTCGAAGATGAGCAGCGGAGCGTTCATCTGTATCAGGCGTGCCAGTATCTCCTTCCACAGTTCGCGCACGGTGTAGCCCTCGCCGCGTATGCCGATGATGCGGGCTATCTCTCTTACGAACTCGCCCTTGTGCAGGTCTTCGGAGCACTGCAGGTAGAACACTTCGCGATGCTCGTCGGCATACACCTTGGCAGTCGTGGTCTTGCCGCTGCCGGCTTCGCCAACCACCCATGTCACGTTACAAGAGTCCTGTGCGTCCGTCAGTGCGTATGTTATTTCCTGATATGCACCTGTCTCGACTATCTGCCATTCCTGTTCACGGACAAAGGAGACCTGTTCCCTTACCTTGCGCCACATGGCGTCGCTGATATTCTCCCACTTGCCGCTAAGTATGCAGCTGACTGTTCCGGCACTTGTGCCTTTCAGGCTGCCCACGGCCTTGTTCTGGCTGGGGTACTTGCTTACATACACTCTCAGGCTCTCCCTGATTTGTTCCTTGTCTTTCTGTGTCAATTCCATAACTTAATGTTTTTAGTCAGTTTGTATTCTTGATTTAATTTAATTGTGCATTGTGCATTGTGCATTATGAATTGTGCATTGTGCATTGTCAAAGTTTCCCCGCAACCTTGCGCTCGTCTATCGGTGCGGTTTCCTTCTCCACGTCGCGCCAGTCTATGTTGCTGACAATCTTCGTCACCCTGCCGATGCTCAGTTCCTCTGGGGCGCGTCCGTACTTCCTCGTGCGGCGGTCTATCTGCCTCTGCACGTCGCTGCGCACTCCCTTGAGCCTTGGCGAGGTCAGTCCGTGCTGTTCCGGTGCCACTCCCTCGCTGTGTTCTATCTCGCGTGCTGCCACCTGACGCTCTATGCGGCTCTGCTCTGCCTCCTTCTGCTGGTGGCGTATGAACAGTGCCTCGCCTTCTGTTTGCTCCTGCACTGCACGGTGGATTACGATGTAAGGCTCTGCCACACGCTCGAAGCGCAGGTCTCCTGCCTTGTCTTTCCAGTACAGCCGTATGCTGCTGAAATCGTATGGGTCGTACTTTACCACAAACTTCTGCCAGGTGTGCTGCCTGCGCCACTCCGTATCGGGCACGCCCGGTGCACTCATCACCTCGTACTGGCGCTTTCTGCCCTTGACTGTTATCTCTATGCCGCTGCTGGTGAAGGTGCTCATCCTGTCGCACGTCACCCAGAACATATCTATCATGTCGGCGGTGGTGACTGTCGGTGTCTCGGGGTTCTCGCTCGTTTGGTACATGTCTATGCGTCGCTCGCCAGTGGCAGGGTGTTTCATCTCGTTCCACTCAGTGCGTGCCTTCACATAGGCTGCCTTCAGTTCCTCAAGCGTGTAGAGCTGGTCTTTGTTGGCTTCGATAAACTCCATGTTGGGACGGCTCGTCTGCTTCCTTGCCGTGATGTTCTGACCGGTGAAGCGCCAGTCCTTGTGAAGCACCTCCTGCTGGAACCTGCCGAATACGCTCTCTATGGTCTTCGATGCTCCGTTGTATGGTGCGGTGGTGCGGTGAAGGCGGCATATCTTGTCGAGCATTCCGGCTGAATTTGCTTTCTTGTGGCCGCCCTGGTTGTCGTGCACTATCTCGTATGGCTTGTGGCCGCTCACCTGCACTGCCATCCTGTATGCCATGTACTGTGCCTCGTAGTCCTCGGTGTCGCTGATGCAGTAGCCGAGGAAGGTTTCACTGTATGCGTCGATGACTTCATATACGCTTGTCGTACGCACCTTGCCGTCATCGTCCCTGTAGTACAGGTTGAGCTTCGTACCGTCACCGTACCACAGTGCATCGCGCATCTGAGGCAGTGCAGTTCTGTGGCGGCGGTCATACTTCTGGTGCGCGCTGAGTTCCCCGTGCACTGCGTCGTGCCACAGCGGCTCCGTCTGCGGACTGCTGAGCCATGCCTTCATGCCGCTGATGCTGCGCAGTGGCTTCCATCCGCGTTCCGCTGCCTCGCTGTTGAACTGGTCGAATATCTGGCGATCTGTCAGCACAGGCACCTTGCTGCGCTTCAGTGCCACGAGCCGGCGGCCAGCCTCCTCGGTTATCTTCAGCGTGTTACAGTTGCCTATCTTGCCGCTGATGACAGACTGGTAGCCGTCAGTCTTATATGCGTTCACCCTGTCGCGCAGGCGCTTGATGTTCTTCGGCAGCGTGTGGCCGCACTCCTCGCGCATCTGCTCGCTCTCACCGTAGATGATGTCCCAGAGGTCGCTGCGCTTGCCTCCGCCGAGGGCGGCGGTGTAGGCCCTGAGTTCACCGATGCGTTTCAGCAGGTGGCCAAGCACGCTGGCGTTCACCGTGTACTCGTCGATGAGTTTCCGGCTGAGTCGTGTCTGAACACCGTTCAACTCATATTCAAACGCTTCGTAATATTCCCTGGCTCTGCGGTCTGCCAGTGCATGTATGTCGGCAGGCTGCTTCTTCAGCACCGCCTTCGGGTCGCCGTATTTCTCTTCGTATCTCATGCGGTACTTCTCAGGCAGGGACGCATAGATGTAGAGTGCGTAGTTGCCTTCGCCTTTCCCCTGGCGCGCACACTGTATGTTGCCGCGGCGCATGTTCTGTCGCAGCGTGGCAGCCGTGATTACGGCATCGTCGCCCTCCGTCAGTTCTGCGTAGGTCACGCACAATATGTTGTTGTAATACTCCATGTGTACCTTTGATACCTTTCTTGTCTTTTCAGTCGTTGATGTCTATGCGTCTCTTCCACTGCTTGAGCATCAGCTGCGCATCGTGCAGCGATGCTGCCGTCATGTTGCGGTAGTGCTCATTGCCGCAGTCCAGGTTCTCGTCCCTGATATACGAAAGCAGCTTTGCTGCCACCTCTACGTGCCGCATGGCGTTCCTCACTCTGTTCTTGTCAGGCTGTCTCATAATTCTTCAGTTTTATGGTTCTTAGTTTTGTTCTTGTTGTCCGGCATGACGCTGTCCGTTCTCGGTGTCCAGTATGTCGCTGTCCGTCCTCAGTGTTCAGTATGTCGCTGTATCACAGCGACCCCTCACCGCTCATCCCTCATACTCATCCAGCGGCAGCCTCGTAGCGCTTGCAGCGCTCGCCATGAAGTTCAGCAGCAGCGCAACCAGCACGTAAGGATGTGCGTCACAACTCACGCAACCCACCAGGCACAGGCTCCAGCAGAACCAGAAGCTCCTCAGTTTGTCCACAAGGCTCA
Source organism: Prevotella sp. (assembly GCA_017413085.1). Classification (GTDB taxonomy): domain Bacteria; phylum Bacteroidota; class Bacteroidia; order Bacteroidales; family Bacteroidaceae; genus Prevotella. Next base: position 6,690 of record JAFPVC010000023.1, on the reverse strand, counting down.
GCCTCCGGAACCACGTCCATTCCTTGCCGAATATCCGTTTCATATCGTCTTTCATAATTTCCTCCTTTTTTATACTTCAATTTTTCAATTCTTCCATCCTTCAGTCTTTTCCTACCTCCACACCGTCATACTGACTCTTAGCCACGAAGCGCACCTTGCGCGCCAGCATCGAGTTGCTCTGATAGTTTAGCGAACGGCTGACGGTCTCTCTCGTCAGATTCAACACATGGGCAATGTCGTTCACTCTGCCACGGTCCACTACAATTCGTCTTTTCATACCACTTGAAATTTTTTGATTATTTTAATACGTTTTTTTTGGCGCACTCGGTTATTATTCGTAACTTTGTAGCGCAGTCACATTTTGAATGTCGTTGCAAAGTTAGAAAATATTCTCGATATTTGCAAATAAAATTGAGATTATTTTCTCATTTTACACAAATTAATCAAGAATTATGTCTAATATTGTATCTCGATTAAAAGAATATTTAGACTCAAAGGGTATATCAGTATCTGCCTTTGAGAAGAGTGTAGGCATGTCTAATGCTTCCTTTGGCAAATGCCTCAAAAATGGCGGGGCCATAGGAACAGATAAGTTAGAAAATATCCTATACAAATATTCTGACATAGACCTTCATTGGCTACTGACAGGAGAAGGTGATATGCTTAATAACAATGAGAAGCAGGTATCCTTCGACCTCTCTGTAGGCACACCTTATTATGATGTTGACTTCTTCGGTGGCTTCAGCGAGATAATCAACGACCAGACAAGACTACCAGCCTGCAACATAGTAGTGCCGGGACTGGAGAGAGCCACCGTCTGGTGCAACGTCACCGGCCACTCAATGGAACCGCGCATCAACCACGGCGACATCATCGCATTGCGTGAATGTACCATACAGGACATACAGTATGGCGAGACATACGCCGTAGTGCTCGATACCATACGCACCATCAAGATACTGCGTCGCGGCTCGTCTCCATCCACACTGTTATACGTACCCGTCAACAAGAGCGGATATGACGATCAGGAGTTCGACATATCACGCATCATAAAAATATTCGAGGTAGTTGGCTCCATCAGCAAGTTCTTCTAAGCATCCCACATACATATATATTATATAAGCCGCTCAAACACCATGAGCGGCTTTCTTGTGCCATCACCCTCGCCCCTCCACCGTTGTGTATGTGGCAATACCATTGCCACCCGTCACATCTCCCGCTGAGCAGTTCCTTACCTCGTAGGCGGCGATACCATCGCCACAACACACGAAATGTACCTTATAAAAACACCGTTTTTTCGCTAATCACCTGATAAATAGCCACATCATTAAAAAAGTACCCTCCGAACCCTACTTTTTACCCTCCACCCCCTGCAAAGTACCCCCTAAAAAGCCGTAAAAACCCCCATTTTCGCCCTCATTTTGGTCATAGTTCCCCTCTAATCGGCAAAAAAAAGTCCGCAAAGTGTCACCCTAAGTGTCACCCTAATTGGAACATTTCGTTTTTAACTGTCACCCTAAACGTCACCCTAACTGTCACCCTAAGTCATATTTTCACCACTTTCCACCTCCAAATACCCCACCTGCAAAAACACCCATTTAAGCCCCTTTGAACACCATTTTGAACACCTTGCCGCACCACCCACCATACACCCCTAAAACCGCATAAACACAAGCTATAAGGCACAAAAAAAGCGACCGTATGGCCGCCATGTAACATCTATTGATTGAACACCGTTCAAATTCCCCTCCCATGTAACACCGATGTTATATAAATGTCACATTTCGTTTTGTAATTTTGTCACGCTTCTTTCATCCCCCTTCCCTCTCTAACGCACTATCCATCAATTCTTTCGTTGCTTTTTCCCTCGCTCTCCCTTCTACCACATCTCGTTTTATCCCCCTTAAAACTATCTGAACAAGTACGTTTTTGATGAGAAAATAGATGTGGATTTTGACTATATATTTCCTTTGGAAGATGCATATAGCGATGGACATAAGGATAATGTTAGACTTGTTAATGAGAGAGGCGAAACACTATTGATACTTCCTGTAGGGTCAGAACAATTCTTTTATAGCGGTGAACTATTTTATCTGAAATACAATTGCTGGGTGTCAACGGATGCCAATTTTAATAGAAACTATAATGTGGAGATAATAAACCTTAAAACTTTGTTGAAAGATTATTCCACCAGGGTTGCGAACGCAAAGGCTGATGCGGTAAACTCAAAGTCGACAAAGACATATAACATCCAAGGTATGGAGGTGGATGAGGATGCCAAAGGAATCATAATAGAAAACGGAGCGAAATATATCAAGGAGTAATACGGCGTTTGAAATTCAAACAATTACAAGGTCAAAAAACAATCCGTCCCATGTGTCATAGTGATACATGGGACTCATTGTTTTTATTTATCATCATAGTGACCGTACAGGCAGCAGTAGAGGAGTAATTATCACTCTTACATATATAAGGGACTTGTTCACTTCTGAGCAAGTCCCTTTTTCTTGTTGTTCATATAGTTTCTGATGATTTTTTGAACAAAACGTAGCACAATATGTGTTATTCTGCGGTTTTATTTGCTGATTCAGTATTATTTTTGTATCTTTGTCGTGGAATTTGCAAAAATATAACTTGCAAAAGGTAAATCATTGTTATGACTATGATTAGGAAGGTTGAAAAAAGAGATATACAGGCTATTATTGAACTCCTGCATCAAGTGGATATGGTGCATCATGTAATACGTCCTGATTTGTTCAAACCCAACACAACAAAATATAGCGAACTGGAACTTGAAACCCTGCTCGAAGATGAATGGAGGCCTGTATTCGTTTATGATGACGGGAAGGTCTTGGGGCATGCATTCTGTCAGATTACGGAGGTCAGGGATGACAAGTTGCTCCAGGACATCAAGACACTGTATATTGATGACATCTGCGTAGATGAACAGGCTCGTGGCAAACACGTCGGAACGGCATTGTACGAGTTTGTACGTGACTATGCAAAGTCTATAGGCTGCAACAACATTACCCTGAATGTATGGGAAGGCAACGACCCTGCATTAAGTTTCTATAAGAATATGGGTATGAAAGTACAGAAAACAACGATGGAAATTCTACTATAAACAATATGAATAGCAATTCTCAAATGAAGAAAATCATGATTTTGATGATACTGCTCATCACAATGGTGACGGTATCGGCACAGACAAAAAGACAACTGTTTGACTTCGGCTGGCAGTTTACTCACAATGGAAAGACGGTCAATGTGGATTTGCCGCACGACTGGGACATCTTCGAAGGTCCAAATTCTGGAAAAGGTGCTACGGGCACTGGCGGCGGATGGTTCGAGGCTGGCAAGGGTGAGTATCGGAAAGAGTTTAGAGTTGATGCGGGAGAGTTGAAAGATAAACTTGTCAAACTGCACTTCGAGGGTGTCTATCAGAAGGCAGAGGTCTTCGTGAATGGGCAGAAGGCTGGGCAGCACCACTATGGCTACACACCGTTCACTGTAGATATCACTAACATGCTGAAAACCGCTTCGGCCAAGGAAGCCAACGAGATAGTCGTCAAGGTTGACAACTCCGAACAGCCTAACTGCCGATGGTACAGCGGTTCGGGCATCTACCGTCATGTGTGGTTAGAGACTATGCCCGCACTGCACATTTCTGAGAACGGCGTATTCGTTACTACACCTGAGGTGAACACCGACAAGGCCAGGGTGCAAGTGGAGGTGACAGTGCAGAATGAGTCGCAGGCTGACCGCAATGCCGCCGTCGTGGTGGGCGGTGCGCAGCTGATGGTAGCCGTGAAGGCTGGCGAGAGCAAGACCGTGAGTACGACTCTATTCGTCAATAATCCACGCCTGTGGTCGCCAGAGAGTCCTACACTCTATGAAACGAAGGTGGAGCTGAAGGAGAATGGCACAACCATCGACCATCAGACTGCTAAATACGGCATCCGCTCGTTCTCTTTCGATGCAGAGCGGGGCTTCATACTTAATGGCAAGCCGACACTCATCAACGGTGCCTGCGTACACCACGACGACGGTGTGCTGGGTGCCCGCGCTTTCGACGATGCGGAAATCCGTAAGGTACGCCAGATGAAGGAGGCAGGCTTCAACCTTATCCGCACCTCGCACAATCCCACAACCAGAGCTTTCCTCGATGCCTGCGACTCGATAGGCATGCTCGTTATTGATGAGGCCTTCGACGGCTGGCGCACGCAGAAGAATCCCTATGACTATTCCACCGTCATCGACTCCTGCTTCCGCGATGACATTCACGCTATGGTGCTGCGCGACCGCAATCATCCGAGCATCGTTTCGTGGAGCATAGGCAACGAGGTCATCGAGCGCAAGGACATCCGTGTCGTCTATACCGCACGGCAGATGAAGAAGGCCATCCTTGAGAAAGATGCGACGCGCCCCGTAACCGAGGCTCTCTGCGCCTGGGACCGCGATTGGGAAATCTACGACCCGCACGCCGAGGTGCTCGATGTGGTGGGCTACAACTACATGCTGTTCAAGCACGCCGGTGACCATGAGCGCGACCCCAAGCGAGTCATCTGGCAGACGGAGAGCTATCCGCGCGACGCATTCAGCAACTGGGCCGTAGTGAATGACTTCCCCTATGTCGTGGGCGACATTGTGTGGACAGGACTCGACTATCTGGGCGAAAGCGGCATCGGCCGCAATTATTATAAAGGTGAGCGCGAGGGCGAGTCATGGATTAAGGGCGGACAGCCTGAATGGCACGGTGCTCCCTGTGGCGATGTTGACATCACAGGCTGGAGGAAACCGATAAGTCATTATAGGGAGATGTTGTGGAATAAGGACACACAGCTATACATGGCCGTGAAAGAACCGAATGGATATCATGGAGAAATCAAGACGACGATGTGGAGCGTTTGGCCCACATGGGAATCATGGACATGGCCCGGCTGGGAAGGCAAGCCCGTCGAGGTGGAAGTATACACCCATCAGCCCGAGGTAAAGCTGTATCTCGACGATCAGCTTATCGGTACGAAGCAGGTGAGCCGCGACACTGAGTTCAAGGCCGTATTCTCTGTGCCTTATAAGGTCGGTACGCTCCGCGCCGAGGCTGGTGGCGAAAGCGTGACATTGAAGACCGCTGGCGAACCAGCCCGTCTGCGCCTCACCCCCGACCGCACCGTGATGACTGCCGACGGTCAGTCGCTTACCTTTGTTACCATTGAAGTCCTTGACAAGCAGGGCACGCTCGTACCAGAAGCCGCCATCCCCTGTGAGGCAACTATCAAGGGAGCTGGTACACTGTTGGCATTCGCCTCTGCCGACCTGAAGGATACAGAATCCTACACCTCATCGCATGTAAAGACTTGGAAGGGTCGTGCCCTCCTCGTTATCCGCAGCACGCAGAAGAAGGGTGCCGTAAGCGTGAGCATCAAGAGTACGTTGCCTACCGTTGGTTTAACGCTGAAGAGCAAATAATGATATGCAGTGGTCTGTTTTATCAGATAATAGGTCAAGTAACCCGGTACTAGAAATAGAGCATGGGCTGTCAATCCTTTTGCGAACAGAGCAACACAAAATTCTGCTTGATACAGGAGCGAGTGACGTATTTCTTCGAAATGCAGAACTATTGGGTATGGATCTCAGTGATGTGGACTATGTTTTCATTTCTCATGGGCATAGCGACCATGCAGGCGGCTTACGGCACTTCTTAGAGCAGAACCGACAAGCCAAGGTCATTGTTTCGCCCGATGCCATGAGTGGAAGGTTCTACTCCAAACGAGGGAACCTGCATAGCATTACTGCAGAGTGGCCAGAGAACATCAAGGACAGGCTCATTACTATCGAAAAGTCAGGTGAGATTACTGACGGTATCAATATAATAGCCCATATTCCCCAGGTTCATCCAATGCCAAAGGGGAATAAGAACCTTCATTTTCAAAATGAAGACGGTCAGTATGTGCTTGATGATTTTCGCCATGAGCTTGCTTTATATACTGATGGACTTTTGTTTACAGGTTGCGCTCATAGTGGTCTGGAAAATATACTGGCAGCCTGTCCCTGGCCAGTAAACAGTGTAGTAGGTGGCTTTCACTTGCTTGACGGTCAGGAATCGGAAGAAGAACTACGGGCATTGGCAGAAAGACTGAAAAAACACTATCCTATGACACAGTTCCATACGAGCCATTGCACGGGAGACAATGTGTTTGATGTAATGAAGGGCGTGATGGGTGAACAATTACAGTCCTTCAGATGTGGAACGATGAACGTAACTTGATGTGTAGCTTGTTAGAGTACTTAAGGCAATTTATTGAGTCAGAAGAACGCGAAGACATCTTCAATGCATTTGAGCAGATACTTAATGAAACTGGTCTGTCAGATTTCAAAGAAGAAACAATGCAGCTCATTGACGAAAAGAGAAACTTGTAACAGAATTACGAAAAACGGGCTTTTATTTACAATTTGTAAGCAAAAGCCCGTTTCTCTATTTATCCGACACAAAATATCACTGTATAGCCCCATAATATCGTAATGTCATGAGAAATTATTAATTTTGCAAGCAAAATTTGCAGAACGTGCTGAAAAGTCGTAATGCAATCTGTGTTCTAACAATAGTGTTTAACAATTAAAATATCGAAAAGTAGTCGAAGTGGCAAAAATGGTCGGATATTTTGAGGAAATCGGGTGCAGAATGTGCAG
>JAFPVC010000022.1 GCA_017413085.1 Prevotella sp. | reverse complement strand
TACCTCCCCCGTGGGGGGAGGGAATAAAATTACAATTTGACTGAATTGCAAACGAACACCAAACTAACTGCTCCCACTTGCCTGAGGTGATTAAGAAAATACCCTCCCCCACGGGGTTGCTCTCCCCCGCGAAACGGGGGAGTCTGGAGGGGGTGAAAAGACTATTGAGGGAAGGGAGGGGCTAATTATATGGGCATTACACGGGAATTATGGCTTCGCTACGCTCAGAGTGAAAAGTGAAAAGTGAAGAGTGAAAAATACAAATTACGGTTCGCATGTTATCTACATCATCAACGATTATTTTTTGAACACAAATGGCACGAATAGCACGAATAATTACTTCATCATGCTGTGATTCGATAGATTAGGTAGACTCATGTTCGATTTCTTTTCACGACTACGGATAGCACAGATTAAACGGATGACTGCGCACAGGGGGATTGAACACGGATATCCACAATTTATGCTCCCTTTTCTTGCAAGTATGGAAATAAAATAGTATTTTTGCAAGCGAATAATCTCAATCAACAAATATTCTATGGGCAAGAAATATGACATTCCTGAGACAAAACCACAGATGGCAGATGAACCTGTTGTGGCATATACGGTAAAGCCAATGCCGTTACATCTTGATATAACGCTTGAAGATAATGCAATGGTTGCAGACATCAAGAAAGCAATAAAGATGATTAAAGGTATTGCCAGTGTCAGAACACTGCCGGTAAAGCAAGATAATGTGATAACACCTTCTCTCGCAAGAAAAATAGAGAAGGCGCGAAAAGACTATGCTGAGGGAAGATATACAGAATGTAAAACAAAAGAAGAACTGGAGGCCTTTCTCGAAGCACTATGACATACGTACCGGTGGTAACGGAATAACATATTCCAGAAGAATCAGCGGTCAACATCGCATAATATATGACATTCTTTCCCACAGATTCCGCAGATAACACAGATTGTTTCTTGGCGAGTAATTCGTTAAATTCGTTAAATTCGTTGTTGGTTTCACGCAGATTATAAGGGTTAATGCGTAATCGGTGTTCGTTTTATAGCACTTCCCTGTATCTGGCGTTTTGACACTTTGATAGGTTTTGACTTGTTTTGGTTTGCAAACTGTCAAAACGAAAAGTGCCGTCGGGAAACTCAAAATAGAGGTTCTGACGGCACTTTTTTATGCGTGTTTCGGGGCGTAAATGGCTGTTGAAAAGTAATCAGGCCCCAATTACATCGTGATTAGGTAGCTTTTACCTCGTAATTAGCACCTGATTACAGTGTGATTTGGGCCTGATTGCACCGTAATTTGGGTGCTTTGAGAGAGTGAAAAAATAGCCTCAAAAATTAAAGCGCTAATCATCAGTGGTTTGCAAAAATCACTATTTTCGGCTGTACGAAACCAGACGGAAAATATTTTCAAATATCGCAAGGAAATCGAGGTTGCGGAAATCAAAGTGTCAGGAAAAACGGTTATTTCCTGACAATAATCTCTTCTGCTGTCTTGCGGGCCTTTTCCTTTGCTTCGTCTGCGGCGTAGCCGATGGGGATGAGGACTGCGGGTTCTTCGTTGGCGGCAAGGGAGAACTGTTGACGGCATTGCTCTGCATCAAAGTTGCATACCCAGCAGGTGGCGAGGCCCTGCTCCGTTGCTGCCAGGCACAGGTGCTCCACGGCGATGGCAATGTCGATGTCGCCATGCTGCTTGCCGTCACTGCGCACCCATTCCTCGTCGTGAAGCACAGAGGCGATGACATACATGGGGGCAGTGGTGAACCACTCGCGGTTGTAGCATTGCTGCAGTTTCTTCCTGTCATCGTCATTCGTGATGACCTGAAAGCGCCAAGGCTGTTTGTTTACCGCCGACGGAGCAAAACGGACGCACTCCATCACATAATCCACCTTAGCTTGCTCTACACTTTTTGCCTGATAGCTTCTGCAGCTGTATCTCTGTTTTACTAAATCGAGGAAACTCATAGTTTATTCATAATTTAAAATTCATAATTCATAATTACAGCATGGCTTCTAATCATGTCTGATAGAACTCACCTTATATGTAATCTGTTTGCAAAAATAGGAATTATCTTGCAAACCGCCAAATAAATTCAGGATATTTTTCACAAATCACTATATATTAACAAGCATGTCATAGCGTTGAGGGTGTAGAATATGTTGGTCCCAATCCTTGGAATTCTTGTTGTTAATAATTTTCGTCATCAAGGAAATAGTAGTATCTTTACATTGTTTAAAGCCCCCACATCTGAAAATAATGAAGAAAAGTTTGTGTGTTTCACGGAAAATAGTTACTTTTGCAGTATGGATTTGAAATTAAAGGTAAAGACAATAGCACAGCAGTTGCTGCGCAGTCCGAGGGACTTCCCCGTTGAGGCCGCCATGGGCGTGGTGTTCTTTTTGATAGCTGCACTTCACACTTCGTCCAGCCAGTGGGCGGTAAAGGTATCAGACTATTTGCAAGATGATGTATTGATGCTTTTTGTGCCGCTGATAGTGCTGACGTTCCGTCTGCACAGGGTGAACCGCTGGGCATACATACTGTCAGGCTTGCTCTTCATACCGCTGATGGCGATAGACTTGAAACCGTTTGTATTAACATGCGGCTTCTGGTTTACCTACGTGCTGGCAGCCATACTGCTTGTTGCGGGCACGTGGAGGATGGACAACCGCAGCTTTGCCGCCCACGCCTTGCATGTGGTGACGATGCTGTTCTTCGGCGTGGTCATCAGTGGACTGCTGACCTTGGCTGTCATGGCCATAGTGGCATCGTTTGTCTATGTCTTTGACATCACGCAGCCTGTCCACTTGTATGAGTATATCCTTGAGTTTATATGGTTTGCCATAGCTCCGCAGGTGTGCTGCTCTCTTATCTCCCATGATGAGGTCAAGGTGAAGGAGCCGTCACGCGTGCTGAGCATTATACTGAACTTCATACTCTCTCCGGCTGTCATCATCTACACAGTAATCCTTTATGTATATTTCATAAAGATAGCACTGGAGTGGGACTTGCCGAAGGGTGGCGTGGCATGGATGGTGATGGGCTTTATCACCGTGGCGCTCATAGGCAGGTTGATGCAGTATGTGCTCAGTCAGCGATACTATGACTGGTTCTACCGCCGCTTCCCGCTGATAGCCGTGGCACCGCTGATACTCTATTGGGTAGGCTCTATCTATCGCATACGCCTATACAGCTTTACCGAGAGCCGCTTCTACCTGATGGTGGCAGGCTTGCTGATGACACTATTCGTAATGATGCTGGTATGGCGCCGCTCACGCCGTTTCCAGTTGATGGCGCTCATCTTCGGCGCAGCCATCATACTGTTTACTTACATCCCCGGCATATCAGCAAAGAGCATAGGACTGCGCTGTCAGACAGCACGTTTGGAACGCTTGATGCAAGACCTGAAGCTGATAGACAAAAAGACAGGGAAGTTGGTGGCTTATGTTGACGTACCTACTATACTGAAGGACAGCCTGCAGTGTAATCGTTATCAGGATGTGTGCAGCGTCATAGATTATGTGAGGGAAGACATGGGTGAAGATAAGTTTACACAGCAATATGGAGTGTGGGATTATAATGATTATCAGTTCGTCTATAATAAGGAGGCAGACGTGGTAGCCGACGAAGGGCATATACTTGACAAACCTGTTGCTTTAGGCGAATATAACATTATGATACCAGCATATGCATACTCCAGCGATTTCACTGATGGCACGTTGACGGTCACGATGAACAAAAAGATAGTGTTGACCTATCCTATTGACAGCATAGCGAATCATACTCCGGAGATGAAGAACCATATAGAGAAGTTACATGTATATAAGAATGATTCGCTGCTTGTGGTGCTGAACCAAATCTATGTGTCCGACAAAGAATACAGTGCCAGTGGGAACGTCATAAGCCTGTTCCGCAGACAGAGGAAGTGAGTCGGTTTACTGTTTGGCTAAAATGCAGGCAGGGCTTGCGTGGTTTAGAATGTGAAGGCGATACTCAAGAGCATAAAGGTGCTTAAATAAAGAAAAGGGGGTTCACTAAAAAAGTGAATTCCCTTATTCTATTCTAGAACCTCAATGTAAAAGCTGAACGGTCGGGAACCGTCGTTGCAACTGAGTATGGCGCTCATAGGATAGTTCATCCTGTCACGGAGCGTTCTATAACATATTTTCTAATAGTTCCACGGCATTGGTGATGTCCTCGGCAAAACGCTGGTGGTCCTTTAGGAAGTCTGCCCTGCCGCCTGATATGGTATTGAGCAATTCGGGACTCATGTCGTCCACGTAGTTTGCTATGGCATACTCAATGTCATCCCTCTGCCAGTCGAGCGAGGAATGTATATACACGTTTCGCTTCTGATGCAGGAAACTGTATGCTGTCTCTATGCTGTCACGTGTTATCATGCGTCGTAGCCTATTGGTCGGAACTGTTTTTGATTGTCACTCCATACGAAGCCATGGCCATGGAGATAGTCTTTTATCTCCTGTGGTTCACGGTTGAAGGCGTAGCATAGTGACTCGAGCGAGTCAAACTCTTCATCGCGCAGCAGCATATTCACGCTCGATACAAGTATTGCCGGGTCTTTTGGTAAATATTCCATTGGATATCTTTATACAAATGTCTATTTCACTGCAAAATTAAAATAAATATCTCAATAAAACAAGATCTATTTCAAAAAAATAGCATTACGCGATAAGAAGATGCTGCTAAAACAAAAGAAATATCTAAAAATCATCTTATGTTTCAATAAGTTTTTGTAACTTTGCATACACCCGAATAGAAAATTTGACTAACAATACGACAGACATTATCTCTAATATATATGATACAGAACAGCCCGCTTCGCTTCAATGGAAAATGGAGAAGCTATCAAAAAAGGATTTTAGATAACCTGGAGGCTCATCTTTGCGACAAGAAACTCCATGTAGTAGCTGCTCCGGGAGCAGGCAAGACCACGCTTGGCATAGAAGTTATCTCGCGCATAAGCCAGCCGAGTCTCATACTATGCCCTACCAACACTATCAAGACACAGTGGAAAGAACGCATCCTCTCGTCATTTCTTGAAGAGAAAGACTATGGGATTGTATCAACGAACATACGAGAGCCTAAATACATAACCATTATAACCTATCAGGCTCTGTTGGCTGCTTTCTGTGGAGAAACAGACGACAATGACAGTGAACATTATGATGAAGATGAAGACTCCATAACGTCATCGTCACGCTTCGTGAATGCAAAAGCGAACGAAATCATAGACCTGCTGAGACAGGCTGATATTTCCTTGCTTTGTTTCGACGAAGCACACCACCTGCGTAAAGAATGGTGGAGAGCGCTGACGTATCTCAACGAGCACCTAAAACCTAAGCAGACCATTGCATTGACTGCCACACCACCGTATGATGTGGATTATAATGAATGGAAGAGATACCAGGACCTATGCGGCGAGATAGACGAGGAGATATCAATTCCTGAACTTGTAAAGAATGGTGACCTGTGCCCACATCAGGATTTCATTTTCCTGTCATGTCTCAAGAAGGAAGAACGTAATCTGATAGTGCAGCATAACGAGAATGTGCGCTCACTGATAGAAGAATTACAGAATGATGCCAAACTGTTAGACCTGCTGTCAGGAATGGATTTCTTCAATGCCGGCGATTCAGACATCGAACTTATATATGACACCCCCGAATTTTATATCTCAATAGCTTCACTACTAAATTCACGAGGGTATGACATTCCTCAACCTTTTCTTGAGTTATTCAACATGCGCCAGAAAGACTTGCCAAAATTCGACGTCAATATGGCATCGCAATTCTTTGACGGATTGCTGCAGACGAAGCATGAGTCTTTTGATGCACTGACATCGTACAAGGAGCATTATTTTAATACTGCCAAAAGACTCGGATTGGTTGCAAATAAGAAAATAGCACTTAACGACAGCATAAAAATCAGAAGACAGATAGCAGGAAGTCTGAGCAAACTGGACTCTATCGTTGAGATAGTAAAACTCGAGAGTGAGCAGTTGCAGCAGAAGCTGCGTATGGTAATACTGACAGACCGCATCAGGCGCGATGACATGGAATGCACAGGTATCGGCGTGATACCTATATGGAAGAAGTTGAATGACAATTTCGGCACAACGATTCCCATGGGCATCTTGTGCGGTTCACTCATTATCATACCCAAGAGTACGATTGGCAAGCTGTATGAACTGTTAAGCAACAACGGCATTGACACAGACGGCATAGCAATAAATCCATTTCTGGATTTTGAGGACTATATAATGGTAACTCCTAAAGAGAATGTCAGAAATCAGATTGTAAGTATCATTACTGACATGTTCAACGCAGGTGAGGTAACCATACTTATAGGTACTCAGGCTCTGCTGGGCGAGGGATGGGATGCCCCGACTATCAATTCCCTGATACTCTCAAGTACAGTGAGTTCTTATATGCTCTCAAACCAAATGAGAGGACGCGCCATACGCATTAACGCGAATGACCCGGAGAAAGTGTCAAACATCTGGCATCTTGCAACGATAGACATTCCTAAAACAACAGAACTTACACCCACCTCTGAGGATGCTTACGCAAATCAAAGGTCATGTATGTATGACATAGAGCAACTGGTGACGAGATTCGACGGTTTTGAGGCTCCTGCATATAGAAATAGGCATGAAATTGTTTCTGGAATAGAAAGAATAACCAATATATACAAGGTGTTACCTCTGATACGTGAAACCAACATGCTGCAGAACATGATATCGACTCATCAGAGGACTACGCTTTCTTTGGCAAGGAACAGGGCACGAACCAGACAATGGTGGAACGAAGCCCTACACCTTGGGTATGGCAACAGTAAGCAGATAGGACTCAAAAGCGGCGTGCAGACAGGTTCAATGACAATAAAATCATTGCAATACACCAGCTACAAGTATTATTTATTTATATTGTCAATGTTATTACTGATAGCCATAACCTATCATCCTGCCATAATCTATCTTATGTTTACGACTAAGTTGGGCTGGTTCTGCTTAGCTGCTATTCTTGCTTTGTATGCAACGATAGTCATTAAGTTTCTCAAAACCGGCACTGTGGCAGGTATCTTGAAACAGATATCCATTGTAATACTGGAGAGTTTGTCTCAACAGGGAGAGATAAAGTCATCTCTCAAGAATGTCGGGATTACAGTAAACAATGACAGCGGGACACTATTTGTCAGTTGTTCCAATTTGTCTTCTGAGGAGAACAACCTGTTTATACGATGTCTGCAGGAATTCTTGGACCCAATAGAGAATCCAAGATACATTCTCGTAAAACACGATGTATTCATGGAAAGGGTCAGGCAAAAAGACTACTTCTCCATACCTACAGTGTTGTCTGCAAACAAGAGCAGTATCAACACTTTCAAATTCCTATGGGAAAAATACATCGGCAAATGCGACATCATATACACCCGCAACCGTGAGGGACACAAAACATTGTTGAAGGCACGCAAAGAAGCTTTCTCTGCTTCAAACAAGAAGTGGAGCAAGTTGTTGTCGATGTGGCAATAGGGTATGTCTTGTTGATGACAGAGGATTTCATTATTGCGAACAAGGCTCCTAAATAAAAAATCCTTGTGATGTTTTCATCCTCTGCATTTGAGAAGAAAACATCACAAGGAATAATGAAATATATCTTTATCGTATTTTTAAGAGTTCCATACCTTCTCAATCCACTTGCGAGCATTTACGAATGCTTCGTGCCATGGAGTAACCTGATCGGTCAGACGACGCTCCTCTGGATAGTAACCGCACTGCCATGGGAACTGTGTACGTTCCGGGTGTGGCATGATGGCGAGGTGACGACCGTCCTTGCTTGCCAGTGCTGCCACGTTGTATGCAGAGCCGTTAGGGTTGGCAGGATATTCAGAGTGATTGTATTTGGCAACCACGTTGTATTCACCCTCTGCCAGTGGCAGGTTAAACTTACCTTCTCCATGTGCCACCCAGCAACCAATCTTCTCGCCTGAGAGAGAACCGAACATTACAGAGTCATTCTGAGGTATCTGCAGGGTTACGAAGGTTGACTCGAACTTATGTGAGTCGTTGTGAAGCATCTGAGCGTAGTCACGGGCATCGCTTACGGCGTGGTCATTGTTAAGCAATCCAAGCTCTACCATGAGCTGGCAGCCGTTGCAGACACCAAGTGAAAGGGTGTCCTTACGAGCATAGAACTTATCAAGTGCCTCCTTTGCCTTAGGGTTGTAGAGGAATGCACCTGCCCATCCCTTAGCAGAACCGAGCACGTCAGAGTTAGAGAAGCCACCACAGAATGCTACGAGGTTAACCTCCTCCAATGTCTCGCGGCCAGTGATAAGGTCAGTCATGGTAACGTCCTTCACGTCAAAGCCTGCCATATAGAATGAGTATGCCATCTCGCGCTCAGAGTTAGTACCCTTCTCACGGATGATAGCAGCTACCGGGCGCTTGCCTTCCGGACGTGGTGTTGCCTTCAGGGCTTCACCCTTCACAGACCACTCTACAGGGATGTTCTTGTAGTTCACGAAGCGCTCTGCTGCCTTGCCGTTGAAGCTCTGACGACGGTCAAGCAGGTAAGAAGTACTGTACCATACATCACGGAGTTCGTTGATGTCAAACTCGAATGTCATCTCACGGTCAGCGAGCTTACCGTTAGGCACAGAGGCATTGCTGATGGTCTTCGTGATTACAACCTTGCGGTCTGTCATGCTGAAGTCTGGGTTGCCTATCTTGGCGTAACCAACGCCGGCATCCTCCAGAATCTTCTTCACGCGGCTTGCGTCAGCCTCGCTAACCTGTATGATGACACCTGGGTTCTCAGCAAAGAGCACCTTAACGATGTCGCCATCCTGTATCTTGTCAAGGTTCAGCGTCATGCCGCCCTTGGTGTTAGCGAAGCACATCTCAAGCAGGGCTGTTATCATACCGCCGGCAGAGATGTCGTGACCTGCGAGCACGAGTCCTTCGTTGACGAGCTGCTGTATAGCCATGAAGGCATCGCGGAAATATTCTGCGTTCTTGACTGTAGGAACGTCAGAACCGACCTTGCCCATAGACTGAGCGAAGGCTGAACCGCCAAGCTGCAGCTGGTCGAATGAGAAGTCGATATAGTAGAGGCGTGAGGCCTTCACATCTTTTAATACAGGTGACACAACCTTCTTGATGTCGCTAACCTCACCGCCTGCGCTGACGATGACGGTGCCCGGTGCGATAATCTTCTTGCCGTCAGGATATTTCTGCGTCATACTGAGTGAGTCCTTACCCGTTGGTACGTTGATCTGCAACTCACAGCAGAAGTCTGACAGTGCCTTCACTGCCTTATACAGACGAGCGTCCTCACCCTTCTGTGCGCGGCAAGGCCACATCCAGTTTGCTGAGAGTGATATAGAGTCCATACCGTCAGCCATAGGAGCCCAAACGAGGTTTGTCAGTGCCTCAGCTACAGAAAGCACAGAACCAGCCTCAGGGTTTGCCAATGCAGCCTGTGGTGCGTGGCCTATAGATGTAGCGATACCCTTTGTTCCTGTGTAGTCAAGAGCTACGGCACCACAGTCAGAGAGTGGCAACTGCAGTTCGCCCTGACACTGCTGACGTGCCACACGGCCTGTTACGGAACGGTCAACCTTATTAGTGAGCCAGTCCTTACATGCCACTGCCTCAAGCTGAAGCACGTTCTTCAGGTAATCTGTCAGCTGAGCATTAAGAGTAGAACCCTCGCTGATGCCTGACTGATTGTAGCTGACAACTTCATACTTGCGCTCTACGGTCTGGTCTTCCATCACTGTCTTAGGTGATGAACCGAACATCTGCTCAACAGCGAGGTCGAACGGACGTACGCCGTCAGCCTGCTCAAAAGCAAAGCGATGGTCGCCGGTGGTCTCACCAACGGTGTACATAGGAGCACGCTCACGGTCGGCAATCTTCTGCACATGCTCTATGGCACTCTCATCGATGAGCAGTCCCATGCGCTCCTGTGACTCGTTAGCTATTATCTCCTTTGCAGACAGAGTCTTGTCGCCGATAGGCAGTTTGTCCATGTGGATAAGACCGCCACACTCCTCAACCAACTCTGACAAACAGTTTACGTGACCTGCGCTGCCGTGGTCGTGTATAGATACTATTGGGTTGTTGTCCTCTTCGCCGAGGGCACGTATTACGTTGTATGCACGCTTCTGCATCTCAGGGTTGGCACGCTGAACAGCGTTGAGCTCGATGCCACTTGAGTAGCGTCCTGTCTCTACGGATGACACAGAACCGCCGCCCAGTCCGATGCGATAGTTCTCACCACCCATCACTACGACCTTGTTACCTGCCTGAGGCTCACCCTTCAGACAGTCGCGCTCCAAGCCGTAGCCTACGCCACCGGCAAGCATGATAACCTTGTCGTAAGCATACTGCTCTTCCTTCTCCTGATGCTCGAAGGTAAGCACAGAACCGCAGATAAGTGGCTGACCGAACTTGTTTCCGAAGTCGCTGGCACCGTTAGAAGCCTTGATAAGAATCTGCTCAGGAGTCTGATACAACCACTTGCGTACTGGCATTATCTTCTCCCAGCCATGGCTGGTGCTCTCCTTGCGAGGATATGATGTCATATAAACGGCTGTGCCGGCAATAGGCCATGAACCTACACCACCGCCCATACGGTCGCGAATCTCACCACCTGTACCAGTAGCAGCACCGTTGAATGGCTCTACGGTAGTAGGGAAGTTGTGAGTCTCTGCCTTCAGTGAGATGACAGACTTCACCTTCTTGATTTTGTATAAATCAGGATTTGCATGGTCAGCAGGTGAGAACTGCTCAATCTCTGGACCAGCAGAGAATGCCACGTTATCCTTGTATGCAGACAGTATCTTGTTTGGATTCTCCTGTGTGGTCTTCTTAATCATCTGGAAGAGAGACGACTCTTTTTCCTCACCGTCGATGATGAATGTACCACCGAATATCTTGTGACGACAGTGTTCTGAGTTAATCTGTGCAAAACCGAACACCTCAGAATCAGTAAGCGGACGACCGAGCTGTTTCTCCACCTTGTGCAGGTATTCTATCTCCTCCGCAGACAGTGCAAGACCTTCCTGCTCGTTGTACTCCTCGAGGTTCTCTATGTGCTTTATAGCCTCAGGCTTGATGTCAACGGTAAAGATGTTCTGGTCAAGTCCGTCATAGAGGCGCTGCAGCATTGGGTCTGCTCCCTCCACATCGTCGATGGTAGGAGCGTCGTTGGTTTTCAGACTAGCAGCATCAACTGGGAAGTATTCCTCTATGCGGCTGATGCCCTTGATGGCCATATTCTGAGTTATCTCCACGGCGTTGGTACTCCAAGGAGTAATCATCTCGCGGCGTGGGCCCACGTAATATCCGTCCATGCCCTGCGCATCCACGAGTGCGGCATTGCCGTAAAGCCAGCATAACTCTTTCGTCTCCTGCTCATTGGGCTGGTGATCAATGGCAGTAGCAATTATATTCTCTGAAGGTGTCTTGAAGAATAAAATCATTGTACTTATATTTTTTTGTTGTTTATATTTTCAAAATACAAAGGTACAAAGTTTTTTTCATCCGACAAAATATTACTCGCATTTTGTGGCATATATAGTGTTTTGCAGTGTCTTTAGTGCTGAATTTCCACATTCTTCACCAAACTGCATCAAAGAACACCAAACGCTGAGCCACTAACCGTTTTATGACTCTTCATCGGGCACAAAGAGGTCTTGCAATGGATTTACATCTATGTTGTTATTTTTGTTTGACGCAATTATTTGTGACATTTTGGGCATCTATGTCCTCCTGTTCTCTTAGATATAGAAACTTCCCATTCATATCCGCAATGATGACATTTCCAATTTGCACGATAATGAGATCCAGCAGAATAGTCATTGGGCGTACCCTCGTTTTTTGAATAATCCCAGTCCTTAATCAAATGGGGGTGAGTATCTGCAAAAGCCCCCTTTAATTCTATGATTCTTTTACGTTGAGAAAGAATTCTTTGTTTATCTGCACATTGGTTGCAACCATGACCCTTTGCTCTTGCATCCATTGTTGCCTGCCAAGAATGGCCACAAGTTCTGCATATCCACCATACTTTTTTACCACAATGTGGGGGAAGCGTTTGGGGGTCTAACCCTCTATTTCTAACATAATCCCATTCTTTCAACAAATGTGGATAATTATCTGCGAATGATCCCTTAAATGCTACGATTCTTTTGTGTTTGGAAAGAGTTCTTTGCTTATCTGCACATTTGGGACATCCTTCCCCTTTATTACGATGACCTACTCCAACTTTCCAATGGTGACCACATGTACTGCATACCCACCATACTCTTTTGCCGTTATTAACAGTTATTCTATCAGGCGTGAGGTCTCCATTTCTATCATAATCCCATTCTTTTACAAGTTCTGGATTTTGAGATAGCAAGTCATTCTCTCCAGGGGATAAAATAATCCCTGCACAATATGGGCAACCATGCCCCATTAAGCGAGTGTTAACTTGTGCCTTCCACGAATGTCCTTTTTCACATTTCCAGTAAAACTTCTTTTGACTTGTACAAGGTATATATTCTGGCTTAATGTCACCATTCTTTTCATAATCCCACTGTTTGGCCACTTCGGGGATTCGGGCTACTATGCTATTTTCTTTTTCTGATTGTATGTAAAGCGCATATATTTGATTTCTATCTCTTTCAATATCAATGTCTAATTGATTAATGTATTCTTCTTTGCCACATATTTTAAGTATCTCATATATAACCCATTTTAGGTAAGTGTGGTCACTCTGATATTTTACATAAATAACACCATTAGATACTTTGTCGTAATCACCTTCTTTTATCCTTATCAGCCTTATACCATTATCTGCTAAAAGCTGGTTCTTCTTATTTTCTCTATTTTGAGACTTCACTGTAGAATGGTAATAGGCACCATCATACTCTATAGCAGTATTCCATTCTTTGTCGTCTAAAAATATGTCTATCTCCTCCCCTTTGAATATATACCTATTTTGTGCTTTTGTCACTTTCCTCAGATAAAAATATATTGCTTGCTCAGGAAACGAAGTCCCCCATTCCTTTTTACAATATGGACAGCCAATATTTAGTCTTGCACGAACACTAACATATGCAGGCCAATGATGACCTTTGTGACAAACCCAATTAACTCGTTTATGAAGGTGCGCTGTTACATTATATGGAGTCAATTCTCCATTTTCCTCATAATCCCATTCATCTGCTAATTGAGGGTGAGTCTCAACAAGTGGTTTGTCACCAAATCTCATTAATGACTTCTCTCTGTATGAGCATTTTTTACAACTAAACTTGGCTTTTGAGTGCGAAACGACCATGCTTTTCCACTCATAACCGCAAACATGACATTTCCAATATACCTCAATATTTGATCCCGCAGTAACTTGAGTAGGCAAAAGCTCACCATTCTTTTCGTAATCCCAATTTTTTGCTCTTTCTGGAAAATTATCTGCAAAACTTCCTTTCTCTTTAATTCTATTAGCGTTCACGTTCTTTAAATTACAAATTGGGCATTTAGACCCTTGAAGTATTCTGGCATGAGGAGATGCTTGCCAACTATGTCCGCACACAGAACACTTCCACCATACTTTATAAGAACTTCCTGCAGTTAGAGTGCTTGGATTATAGTCTTTGTTTTTCTCATAATTCCACTCTTTCATATAGTCGTCATATTTGATAATTGGTAAATGCTTTTTGTATTTCATGTGTTCTATCTTATTTTTTGATGTTTAGGACATCTGTTTGTGGTTTAGTTCCATGTGAGTACAAGTAGAATCCAGCCAGCCAGTCGTTCTAACGGCACTATAGGTAGAGGACTAGTCGTTCTTAAAATTAGAACGACTGACATATTTCTTTGCTTCACTGAAGCTACGTTCGTAATTCCAAATAGTAGGGTTCTGTCGCATAACTATTAAAGGTTGTTGTCCTGTTTAGTCTGTATAATTCGGTTTAAAATATTATTAATGTGGCTCTCTTCTTGATTATAGAATGAGTGGTATGAATCTTTATATTTACAGAAATCTGTCATGAAACGGCCAAGATATATACATGTACCTTCTAGGATTTCCTTCATGAATAGGTATCCATCTCTGTCATAATACATTTCTTCAAAGTGTTTTACACCAATGAAACTTGGATGAGAATGGGCAGAATAATATGAATATATATAGCTAGAGCCAGATAGTTCTATCCCCATAGCGCTATCGCTAAAATCTAAAGATCGAAATGCGGTAATGTTGTCACAGTGTTTGCAATGCTCAAACATAAAGCCTTTCAATGCAGGAGTATTGTTATTCATGCTATTCTCTATAGTATCAATAATAGATGGTGATAAAGCAAGTTTATCAAATAGTTCTCGAATTTTAATTCTTAGAGTTTTGTTTTCAACTTTAGCAAATTCCTTCTCATCTTGATATTTCTTGTTCAGTTCTTTATTTGGTATTCGAATCAGATTGTTATATCCTCTTATTTTCCATAGGTTAAACAGCAGTTCCCGCTCCAGGTCATTTCTTGAAGATACAAATATACACCTGAATAGAAAAAGAAGTTCATACATGCTTCTTAGTACAGGATATATGGTCGACGGATCTGGTATGATACCCTTTTGCGTTGGGGTTATGACAATACCTTGACTCATTAGTCCAATAGACTTTGCCTTAAAAATCATCATGCGATACATATTTATTGCCGTTCGTTCGCTCTCTGTCAATGGGCTTCTTAGGCTGGCATACCATTCAACATAAATGTCAAACATAATTTTAGAAAACTCATCGACAGTTTGTTTCAAATCTTCAATTGTTATTGTTTTATCCATATTACTAAAGTTTTTAAATATTGTTAATGTACATGCAAAACTTGTTCACAGCCGAAACGTAGAAACATGACGACAAACGTACCACTACAGCTGACTTTTGCAACAGTTGCGGTGCAAATATAAAGAAAAAAAAGGAAACAACAAAATCGCCTCGCGTGTGCGCGTAGCCTTGCGTTATTTCGCGCTCGCGTTGGAGATTACTTGACTGTGTACAAAAAATTATAATTATTTAACAAGAAATCGGATTTTTTATCCGCAAGTCCGAAAAAACACATAACATTGTAGTAACGTGGGGAATGCTCTTTGATTATACCATAATGAGTATTTCTAACCTTTAAAGATATTACAATCATTCTTCCATCATACCTCTTATCCTAACAGAGTATCTGTTGAAGTTGATACCATTGCAATAAGGATGACTTTTTAAACGATTCCAAACTAACCGCGCATTAGAGCGTACAAACTCCAAAGTGAGATTGTTGGCAACCAATACGTCATCAATAGGTCTGTTCTCATAGTACCATCTTTTGCCTATAAAATATGCCAAGGTATCAATCGCTTTATTCGCTGCGTCATAATCGTTGTCAGCAACGATTATCAAATGCTTATCTTCATAGGGATTGTTAAGCCAGATAGCCATGTCGTAAGTATAAAAAGGCATTTTGTCGGCAAACATCAGCCAGTCAACATCACGCATGTCAAATTTGCTATACTCGCTGGAGATTCCTTCTAAGAATGTCTTCCTGATAAGAGCTGCAGGCACGCGAACTAAATTGTTTTTAGTCACATTATTTAGTCTAAGATTATCATATTGATAACGATATTCACTCTTTTCAAGTTCAGGATTGTCGAATATAAATTGATACTTCAGCCATTCCACAGCTTTCTCGGCAGCAACAGAATCGTTTTTGGCAACGAACTTGTATGTGCGTTCCCTAGGGTCATACTCGGGATTAATCTTCTTCTCGTATTTCAAAATATATTGGTTGTTGAATACATTGAGGTATGCATAATACCCCCCAGCTGATACCGCTGCTATTACGATTATAATTAGGATGATTTTCTTGAGCATAGTCTTTATTTCTTTAATTGTTTTATAGAATGACAGAATACATAATAAAATTATTCAATACTGTTGTATACAATTTGTTTCTTTGTCAGTATTTTCTATGTACCATCCATATAGGTTCATCTTTCTTTTGGGGTGTTGATGTAACTTGTCTGTTGAAATTTTCAATGTTTCGGAGACAAGAAGAGATAGCGAACGCTAATTCATATAACCAATTTGTTTTGCTCTCCATACGGATTGCATTTGCAAAAATACAAAAATACAAAAAGATTTCGGTAATGAGTAAGTTTTACTTGTTTTTCTTCTATAAAACCCTCAAAAAGGAGTATATTTAGAGAAAAACTAATAAAAACTTAGTGTTTTTCTTGTAAGTTCCAGAAATAATACTTACCTTTGCACCGACAGAATCCGCCACGCTTCCCATAGAACAGCGAACCAGGGCGGGTCTTTTATTTATATCCGCTACGTTATGAATATCTATTATTAATCCTGATTTTATGAAGAAAATCATATTCCTGCATGGATTCTTTGCCAGTGGGCAATGCGTGCCGGCATTGGCACTGCGCGAGGCTTTCGAGGGGCAGGCAGAACTGCTTGCGCCCGACCTGCCGATACATCCTCATGAGGCAGTGGCCTTAATCAGAGAAATGATAGAGTGCGAAAGGCCCGACATGCTGATAGGCAACAGTTGCGGAGCATTCTATGCGCAGATGATTGCTCCCGCCGTGGGACTTCCTGCCTTGCTCGGCAATCCATATTTCAAGATGACGGAGTTTCTGAGTCAGCGCATCGGCGAGCATCAGTATAAGTCGCCGCGCAAGGATGGCAAGCAGCATTTTGTCATTGACGAAACACTGATAGGGGAGTTTGCAGAACTGGAGAAGATACAGTTTGACAGAAGCTGTCCAGACGGTAAAGACTGTATCTGGGGATTGTTTGGTGAACAAGACACGCTGGCGCACTTTGAACCGCTCTTCTTGGAGCATTACAGCCGGTCATACCATTTCCCAGGCGGTCACACTCCGACAGCAGAAGAGGTGCGGGCATGGTATGTGCCGCTGGTGCAGAAGATGCTGGAGGAATATTGTCGTTGATAGAGAATAATTAAGTAAAGGTAAATTAATAAAGATGGAAGAAAATATTGAAATAGAAGAAAGAGGAAGGAAGGTCACCATCGACTTGAAGAAGGCAAATAACTTTGGCTTTGTAGTCATGGGTGTAGTAACCGTAGTACTGGCGGTGCCGTTTTTTATGATTTGGGGCTTGGCAGTCCATTCGATAGGCTTTATACATAACCCCTGGCTGTTGCTGTATTACTTCATCGGGATGCTTGCAGGCATCGTGCTGCATGAACTGATTCACGGCATCACATGGGCCTGCTATGCAAAGAGCGGTTGGCGCAGCATCAGTTTCGGTGTCATCTGGAAAATGCTCACGCCCTATTGTCATTGCAGTGAGCCGATGGGTGTCCGTGCCTATATGCTGGGATCCATGATGCCGTGCATCATCTTAGGCATACTGCCGGCGATTGCAGCCATGTGCACAGGAGATTTCCTGTTGCTCGTGTGGGGCATTAGCTTCATTGGCGCTGCCGCTGGCGATATATGGATAACGTGGTTGCTGACAAAGGAAAACCCGAAAAGCATGGTGCTCGACCATCCCTCAGAAGCAGGATTCTATATTATTGACTAAATCCAAATTTATTTCAGCTGTATGACGACAACGTCAGGATCGGTTCTCTGCGTCCGGTAGAAATCAAGTTGCTTGATGTCGCTGGGTGATATGGAGACAGGTGGGATAGGAAGTTCTTTTCCATTTCTGTCAATTACTACGAGAACCATAAAGAAATGCTGTTGTCCATACGCGCCTATGTGGCGCTTCACACCAATGTTGCGCAACAGCATGTCAAAGTCGAGAAAAATCTTTAGTTTAGGATGGTCCTCCGTAAACATAAACGAGGGCAGTCCCATGGTGTGGGATATGTCGGATTTGATAGGACGCTTTGTACCCTTTACCGTGACCTCCGGCAGGTCAAGCGAGGCATTATCCAACTTGATGGTGGTGTCGCACCGTGCAATGACCTCGTCGGTTTCTTTCGTGCGGATAGATATCGTTGCGGCTCCTCTGCTAAGCAAGGTGCCGCTTATCCTGAGAACCTTCTCAGGGTCATAGTCAGCTTCCAGATTGTTGCCGCTGCCCTGAATGACACAGACAAGAGACGTGGTGTCGGTATAGTTGTGCAGTTTCACCAGCATATTCCCTTTGCGCTGCTTCACCTCAAGGCGTGGTATAGTATCGTTGCAGTAGCATGACAGTGTGCAAAGAAAGCACAGCACCAATGCTGTTATTCCTCTCGTAATGATATTGTAGGTAGTTGTTTTCATAGTTTCTATGTGTTACAAGTGCAAAGGTAATATTTTTTCTTCATAAACTAAAATTTTTATTAAAAAAATGATATAATGTGAGTGGGATTAGGGGTTGTCACGGATGGAAAAGCGTCAAACAGCATACAGTTTTCTGTCAGAATATGAAATATTATGAAGATTGTATCATTATTTTAGAAATAATTCGTATCTTTGCATCCAGGATGATGATGGCGATCGTAAAACATTGAGGATGTTTTGGGATAGCCGGTTTTACTAACTGATAAATTTATAGTACTATGAATAGAAAATGTTTTTTTGCGATGGCGTTTTGCTTCGCATTGGTGCTACAGGAGGCATCGGCTCAACAGGTAGTTAACGACAACAATACTCCATTACATTTGATGCAGCCGGCATATCGTGTGGGATATGGCGTGCCAACGGCTGAGAGTGTCAAGCAGACCATTGACCGTGTGCTTCGTTATATTGATTCTGAGACGCCAGCGGCGCTTGTTGACAAGAATACGGGCAAAGTGGTTCAGGTAAAGGATATCACTGCTGATACGCAATTGAAACAGGGCGGTTTCAGACTGACAAGCTATGAGTGGGGCGTTACTTATTCTGGCGTACTGGCTGCATACGAGGCTACTGGTGATGTGGCTTATAGGGATTATGTTACAAAGCGTCATCGTTTGTTGGCCGACATGGCACCTCGTTTCAATAAGATATACACCAAGAATAAGTCTGTTGATACTAATGTACGTCGTGTCATTGACCCTCATGCGTTAGATGATGCAGGTGCTGTGTGTTGTTCTATGATTAAGGCTGAATTGAGCGGGGTGGGGGACAAAGGTGCGTTGCGCCCGCTTATTGATAACTATGCTGACTATATTATAAATAAAGAATACCGTCTTTCTGACGGTACGTTTGCCCGCCTGCGTCCACAAAAGAATACTATATGGCTTGATGACATGTTTATGGGCGTTCCTGCCGTGGCTTACATGGGTAAGCTTACTGGTCAGCAGCAGTATTATGATGAGGCTGCCCGTCAGGTGCTGCAGTTTGCCAGCCGTATGTGGGTTGAGGAAGAGGGCTTGTTCCGCCACGGATGGGTGGAGAGTATGAATCCGCATCCCGCCTTCTTCTGGGGACGTGCTAATGGATGGGCGATATTGACGATGTGCGAGGTTCTTGACGTCTTGCCTGAGAATCATCCGCAGCGCCAGGCTATCCTTGAGTTGCTGACTAAACATGCCACTGGTCTTGCCAGGAGACAGCATCAGGATGGCTTCTGGCATCAGTTGCTCGACCGCAACGATACATATCTTGAGAGTTCTGCCACTGCCATATATACATACTGTCTGGCTCATGCCGTCAACAAGGGATGGCTGGATGCCAAGGCCTTCGGTCCTGTGGCTCTGTTGGGATGGCATGCCGTTCAGTCGTCAGTGAATGATAAAGGACAGGTTGAGAACGTCTGTGTAGGTACGGGAATGGGATTTGATGCGGCTTTCTATGCTTACCGTCCCGTTCATGTCATGGCGGCACATGGCTATGGTCCTGCTATATGGGCAGGGGCGGAGATTCTGAAATTGTTGAAGCAACAGCATCCGAAGTCCAACGATTCTGCTGTCCATTTCTATGACGAGGAGGTGCAGACAGATCAGCCGATATTCAATTACGACGGTAAGATCCGATATTAACAATAACACAAACATGAAGAGAGTATTAATCATTTGTCTTGCGGTGATGCTCACAACATCGCTGATGGCTCAGATGGGAAAGCGTTTTCCTTCTGAGCGCAAAGTAATGAAGGACCCGAAAACCGGTGTTGAGTTGGTGTTTCTGACCTCCAAGAGCGGCACGGGCGATTCTAAGATATATCAGACGCATAACCAGTGGACGTCTGACGGCAAGTGGGTGATATTCCGCAGCGACCGTGTCAAGGGCGAGGCGATGGCAGTAAACGAGGAGACGGGCGACATTGTGCAAGTGACCGAAGGCGGTTTCACCGGTATGCTCTGCGTGGCCCGAAAGTCTATGAACCTCTACCACATGCGTTCCGTAAAGGATAAAGCCGGCAAACTGACTGGCATGCAGGTGGTAGAGGTAAATCTCGGGCGTCTTTTAGCAGACAGTGAGGCTGGCAAGCTGAAGAAGAAGAAGGCCTATGAACGCATCTGCGGCACCATACCTGCTGATATGTGTAGCGAGGGCGACATGGCGCTTGATGGCAGCGAGGAGTTTGTCTATTTCCGACTTGACAAAGAGTATGCTGCTACCATGCCGATAAAGGAGCCTGTTGCCCCGAACTTTGGTCCGCGTAATATGGGTGCAGGACCTGGTGGCATAGG
The DNA here is from genome assembly GCA_017413085.1 of Prevotella sp. Taxonomy (GTDB): domain Bacteria; phylum Bacteroidota; class Bacteroidia; order Bacteroidales; family Bacteroidaceae; genus Prevotella. The sequence goes on along the minus strand of JAFPVC010000022.1, from coordinate 56,786 downwards.
CAAGATGGACCTGGCTACTGGCAAGGCGGAGCCTGTCGTGGCTGTCCACTTTAAGGTAGGACATATACAGGGTAATCCGTGGCATCCGGGTGAAGTGATATTCTGTTGGGAGACGGGTGGTAAGGCACCACAGCGCACATGGATTGTCAATGCTGACGGCAGCGGCTTGCGTCCTATCTACCGTGAGACGGAGCATGACTGGGTTACTCACGAGGCCGTGATAACTGCCGATGAACTTGTCATTGCCCTTCTTGGTCACCGGCCTGTCAGCAAAGAGGGTGGCGAGGCTGAGGGCCTTGAGTCTTTCGCTTTCTCAAATGATTGGGGACCTGCTGGCACTAAGGAGTATCCTACGGGTATCGCCGTCGTTAACATGCGTACGCGTGAACTCACGATGGTGGGCCAGGTTGAAGGTGACAACTTCTGGCATGTGGCAGGCTCACAGGATGGACACTGGGTTGCTGGCGATGACTTCGCCCGCGAACTGTGGCTTATTGACCGTCATACCAATGAGCGCATCTTGCTGACTGCAGGCCATAAGACTACCGCTCGCGACCACGTGCATCCTACGTTCAAGCCTGATGGCACGGAGATTGAGATTCAGTCGGCAATGCTCAGCGACGACGGCCGCTCCATGAATATCTGTATAGTGCGTCTGCCACAGAATTTGATTGACAGATACAACAATAAGTAAAAAAAGGATAAGAAATATAAGAATAAGGTAAAAGGAAATTCGTGAAGAGAGTTTTTACATTATTAATACTGTGCTTCATGGTGTTCAGAGGCTTTGCACTTGACGTGAGGTCTTTTGGCGCTAAAGGTGATGGAAAGCATATCGACTCTCCTGCCATCAATGCTGCAATAGAACAGGCGGCCAAGGATGGCAGTGGTATCGTAGTGCTTACAGAGGGTACGTACCTTTGCTACTCCATCCATCTGCAGAGTAATATAACGCTGCGGTTAGAGAGGGGTGCGGTCATTAAGGCTGCCCCCGTGACTGACGGTGATGGCTATGATGAGGCTGAGCCAAACGATAATGAGTATCAGGACTATGGTCACAGCCATTGGCATAACTCACTTATATGGGGAGAGAACCTTCATGATGTCACCATCGAGGGCGAGGGATTGATTGACGGCACTGACGTGCTCACGAGGAGTGGCTCGAAACGAAAGAACATAAAGCCTGTGGTTGCCAACAAGGCCGTGGCTCTACGCGATTGCAAAAACGTGGTCATACGCGGCGTCAGTTTTCTGCGCTGTGGCCATTTCGCCCTGCTGCTGACGGGTGTTGACCATCTGCTTATAGAAAATGTGTTGTGCGATACCAACCGCGACGGCTTTGATATCGATTGCTGCGAACATGTCGTCGTCAGAAACTGTCGCGTAAACACTTTCAACGACGATGCCATTGTCCTTAAATGCTCCTATGCCTTGGGATGGCCCAAGCCTACCGAACACGTACTTATAGAGGATTGTGAGGTTAGTGGATATGATATAGGCACTCTGTATGACGGCACGCGCACCACTTTTAAGGAGAAGGCTCCCGACGGTGATGGCCCTACGGGACGCATAAAACTCGGTACTGAGTCAAATGGCGGCTTCCGTCATGTCACCATACGTCGCTGCAGGTTCACCCATTGTCGCGGACTCGCCCTTGAGACTGTTGACGGTGCCGAGATGAAAGACATACGTGTGAGCGACCTTACCATGCACGATATCTGTAATTCACCTATCTATATACGCTTGGGCGACCGCATGCGTGCCCCAAAGGGCTTCCATCCTTCAAAGGTGAAGAATATCAGCATCAGTAATGTCCATGTCACAGATGCAGACAGCCGTTATGGTTGTCTGATAGCAGGGATAAAAAATAATCCGATACGCAATGTGCATATCAAGAATCTGTACGTCCAGTTTCGTGGCGGTCTGACGCTCGACGATGTGAAGGAGCAGCGTGGTAGCAACCCCTTCTTCTTCGGCAACAAAGGGCAGGCAGTCATCAACCGTTACGAAGGTACAGGCGGTTATCCCGAACCCTCAGCTCACGGCATACAGCCGGCCTGGGGCTTTATCATCAGTAATGCGGAAAATGTTAGCTTGGAAGATGTTCGTCTGGAAACTGTTCTTCCCGATGAACGTCCCATGTTCCATTTTGAGAACGTGAAGAATCTAAGAAAATAGTTTTATGCAAACAGTTCATGCCACTGCTTGAACACCATCAGTCCGTCCTTGCCAAACCTTTCGAGCGAGCGCAGCGCCTGCTCGTATGTCTTCTGACGGTCGAGGTGGGTCTTTGAAAAGAACTTGTCTGCATAGCATATTATTTGTTCCTCAATAGTCTCTGGCCTCAAGTCCTGCGGTGGCAAAGGCAGGTTCTGTTCGCGAATGGACTTCTCTGTCAATCCGGTACCGGTATGGCGGGCGCACACACGGGCATAGTCGCCAAGGTCTGGCGAGTATTCCAGTAGCATCTGCGCTCCCACAACACCGTGGCGCAGGTAGTGCTCCGTACCGTGACAGTGTATGCCCGGTGCATCGCATCGCACGATACCGATGTCGTGAAGCATGGCTGCGGCATAAACGAAATCCTCGTCGGCGTGCAGTTCCGGGTGTGCCTTACATATCTTTATGGCCAGTTCTGCCACGCTGCGGCTGTGGGTGAGCAGTATGTGTCGCAGTTCGTCATTCTCTCCCTGTGGATAGAAGAGGTCAATAATGTTTTGGTAGTGCATCATAAGTCGTAATAGATAGTATTTGGAGACAAAGGTACAAATTTTTCTTTAATAAACAAAACAAATTTTACGCCTATATAATAATAGGAGCAGAAATCGATACATCATGATTATATTTAATTCAGAAAGGAGTTCCCCCATAAACGTTGGGGGAATTCCTAGTAATTTATGCACTCAGGCATCAAAAACCTATCCCTTTGATACCAAGTGTGCTTATTCCTTTTTCTTTGTGGTAACGCGGATTTTGTCGGGTTGCCCTTCCACGTCTTTTAAGATATATATCCTTTCGATATTTTCTGGGGGGATGTTGTCCAGTTCAGAGTTGTCGACAATCTTTCCATCGACCTCTAAGACGTATGTTCTCGCTTTGACCGTTTTCTTTCCATCAAGTTTAAACGTGAAGGGGAGGGCGTATTTCACGCGAACGGCTTTACCCCTCTGCATACCTGGTGTCCAGTTTGGCATAGCATTGACGACTCGCAGAGCTTCTGCATCGAGCAATGGGTCAACGCTCTTGGCAATATTGGCATTCGTAATGCTTCCATCCTCTTCAACAACGAACGACGAAATGACGCGTCCTTGAACACCCTTCTTGTGAGCTTCCTCGGGATATTTCACATTCTTGGTAAGATACTCCATCAAGGCTGCCTGACCTCCAGGGAACTGGGGCATTTGCTCTACCACATCGAAAGGTGTAAATTTGTGGACTAAATCATGATAAAATAGGGTAATTCGTTTCCATAATATGATTTGCAGAATAGATTTGGCAGTTTTAGAAAATTTGTGTAACTTTGCATCTAAATAATGTGAACTCGACGAAATGAATATTTATTATCGTTAATGTCGTTAATTAATATAGACCTTTAATGTCATTAATAACCATAGGGTAAAGTATTAATGGTGTTAACGAATGAAATTGACGGCATTAAGGTAAAAAGAAAAAATGACCGTCGTGTCTTACAGTGGACAAATGTCATTAATATGATTTCATCGAACTGACGTTAAACTTAAACGATATGTTACGCAAAACACTACCATTCCTTATGATGCTTGTTGCATTGGCTGCAACGGCACAGACACGCTTCAAGTACAAAGGTGAACAATTACAGTCAGGCCCTGGGGCACTGTATGTAAACGACAGAATGAAGACAGACAAACGGCGTTTTACATTCCGTCATGTCAATGAAGCATTGCGTTTCGCAGAACATCAGGAACGCAACGGCCAGACCGTCTGCATATATATAGAACCGTCAGTCTACTGGCTCGATAATCCGGATGATCCTTCGGTCAGGCGGCCTGTGAGCGGTACTGTGCCATTCGCAATGGAGGTACACTTGTCTGACGTTGCGCTTATTGGCTTGTCTGACAATCCAGAAGACGTAGTGCTTGCCGTAAACCGTGGACAGACGCAGGGAGCCGACGGCAACTATACCATGTTTCACTGGGTGGGCTCGCGTGTCAAGGCAGAGAACGTGACCTTTGGCAACTACTGCAATGTAGACCTTGTATACCCGCGTGATTCGCGCAGAAACCGTGCAAGGCGCAAAGATGCCATAGTGCAGGCACAGATAGCCATCTGTCAGGGTGATGACTTTCGTTTCAGTCGCTGCCGTTTTATATCGCGTCTGAATCTGTGTCCGTTCGTGGGCGCAATGTATACGGAATTTAATGACTGCTATTTCGAGTGTACAGACGATGCACTCTGCGGTACAGGCATATATAACCGCTGCCGCTTTACGCTCTTTTCAAGCAAACCGTTTTACACAACCGACGAACAGGTTGGCGCAAAGTTCTATGACTGCGACATACACACGCTGACCCACGGCACGCAGTATCTCACCAAGCAGAGTGGACCCGTGACGATGGAGCGGTGTAGATGGACCAGTGACGACCCCATGCTAAAGATAGAGTGGAGTAAGCGTCCAGAACCACGTCACATGTGTAAGATGACCGACTGTATGCTTAACGGACAACCACTTGACGTGCCTACGCCAACGGAACCGTTGCCGGTGCTTCTGCCTGCACTTCCTTTGCAACCGCAGCCAGACATCGTGACGGGCAGGTGGACAATAGACTGCCACAAGCCCAAAGACACTGCCGAATACCCTTGGCAGCCAGATGTCACTAAAGCAGCATGGGGCTATGCTGAGGGAGTGGACGGTGCGGAAGGTTCATGGGGCTTGGTGCAGTTGCAGAAAGGCGCACGATTGATGTATACGGCTAAAGACGGGTGGGGGACACGTGAGGCAACCGTCGTACTTGACCCGTGTAAGGCACCGGGTCAGGGGTTCGGTTCTGCCACAGGGCAGTATCTTGACATCTGTATCTGTTTTGATACGTTTACACTAACAGGCTATGGAGTGCGCTTTATACGCACGCCAGATTACGACCATGCCGTTGAGGTCTGTCTCGTAGAGTACCAGCATGGTGATATTACGCACATTTCACAGTCAGAACGTTGTGACTTGTTTAAGCGCGGCTGTGTGGTGAAACTAAGTGAAAACGATGGTTCTATCATGGCAGAGGTCTGTCAGGGTGGCAAGAGCCAGTGCCTCACGGCGCAGATGACTCATCCTAACGGTTTCCGTGGATTCCATTTGCAGCATACTGGCAGTACTGGAGCCTCTGCCACGGTAATCAAGAGTATCAGTTTGAAGTAAGGCTTCTCTGTCTGACGGCCTCATACATCAGTATGGCTGCACTGACAGATACGTTAAGTGAGTCCAACTGTCCCAGCATGGGGATGCGGATGTGTGCATCGGCAGCCTTGCGCCACACGTCTGTGAGGCCTGTGGCTTCCGTTCCCATGACGATGGCCGTAGGACGCACCATGTCTTGGTCATAGTAGAGACTGGAATCTTGTAGTTGTGCGGTGAGTATCTGCACGCCGTTCTCCTTGAAGAAAGAGATGCAGTCATCCGACGTGCATACCACCGTAGGCACGGTGAATACTGCGCCTATGCTGCTGCGTATGAGGTTGGGATTATACAGGTCTGTCAACGGGTCGCAGACGATGACGGCACTGACACCTGCAGCATCGGCACTGCGCAGCACTGCACCGAGGTTGCCAGGCTTCTCCACACTTTCGAGAACCACATAGAGAGGAGATCTTCCTTCATGCAACTCTTTAAGTGATTCAAGCGAGCGGTGCCGGACCTTGACAACGGCGACGATGCCCTCAGTGCTGCCGCGGTATGCAATCTTCTCATATACCTTGGATGATACATTATATATAATAGGTATGTTGCCTGTCTGTATGCTCTGCTTGCAAAGCACTTCAATGCCCTGCTCCTCACTGACGGTAAACACGCTGTCAACCTCATAGCCTGCATCAAGACAGTGCATGAGTTCACGGCGACCCTCAACGACAAACAGTCCTTCCTCGCGTCGCAGCGAGGATTTCTGTTGTAACAGCAGCAAGTGCTTTATCTTCGGATTCTGTAAACTTGTTATCAATTCCATATCATCAGCAAATTTACAGTTTTTCTTCAAATGCACCAAAAAGCAACAAACAAAACATTATGCTTTTAGTTAAAAAAACATAAACTTTATGCCTTGCGCATATATTATAGTGTGTATGTCAGGAAAAATTAGTAATTTTGCGCACCGATTATTTTTTTGGGTACACTTAGAGCCCAATTTGGATGTGGTGTTAATAGCCGTGCGTTTGGCCGCGCCGGTGGTTAGTGAATCCGCAGCCGAAACAAATGTTTTTTAGTAGTAATAAAAATTTTCTAAAAGTCAAGAATGGACACTTTAAGTTACAAGACTATCTCCGCCAACAAGGAGACAGCAAAGAAGGAGTGGGTCGTAATCGACGCAACAGATCAGGTTGTAGGTCGTCTCGCTTCTAAAGTGGCAAAGTTGCTTCGCGGCAAGTACAAGCCAAACTTCACACCTCACGTAGATTGTGGTGACAACGTAATCATCATCAATGCCGCTAAGGTTGTATTCACCGGTAAGAAAGAGACCGACAAGCTTTACACACGTTACACTGGTTATCCAGGTGGTCAGCGCTTCAACACTCCTGCCGAGCTTCGCAAGAAGAATGACGGCGTTGAGCGTATGCTCCGTCATGCCGTTAAGGGCATGCTGCCGAAGGGAATCCTCGGTCGCTCTCTGCAGAACAACCTCTACATCTATGAGGGCACAGAGCACAAGCACGAGGCACAGAAGCCAAAGGCTATCGATATTAATCAGTATAAATAAAAAAAGGTATACATAAAAAATGGAAGTAATTAACGCAATCGGTCGCCGTAAGAGCTCTGTAGCTCGTGTATACCTCACAGAGGGTACCGGCAAGATAACAATCAACAAGGTAGATCTCACACAGTATTTCCCATCTGCAATCCTGCAGTATGTGGTTAAGCAGCCCCTCAACCTTCTTGAGGCTGCAGAGAAATATGACATTAAGGTTAATCTTAACGGTGGTGGCTTCACTGGCCAGAGCCAGGCTCTGCGTCTTGCTATCGCACGCGCACTCGTTAAGGTTAATGCCGAGGATAAAAAGACACTGAAGACTCAGGGCTTCCTCACTCGCGATGCACGTGAGGTAGAGCGTAAGAAGCCAGGTCGTCCAAAGGCACGTCGTCGCTTCCAGTTCTCTAAGCGTTAATATAGGGAACTACTGTTTAGTATCTAAACCATTGGGACTCATCCTTTGCGATGGCTACCTGACGGTTGTGATTCTAACAAAATCATAAAAAGAAAGTAAACAACATTAAAAAGAAAGAAAAAGACAATGTCAAGAACAAATTTTGATCAGTTACTTCAGGCAGGCTGTCACTTCGGACACCTCAAGCGTAAGTGGAACCCAGCAATGGCTCCTTACATCTTCATGGAGCGCAACGGCATCCACATCATCGATCTCAACAAGACCGTAGCTAAGGTTGACGAGGCAGCAGAGGCTCTCAAGAATATTGCAAAGCAGGGCAAGAAGATTCTGTTCGTCGCTACTAAAAAACAGGCTAAGGACGTGATTGCCGAGAAGGCACAGAGCGTAAACATGCCTTACATCAACGAGCGCTGGGCTGGTGGTATGCTCACCAACTTCCAGACTATCCGTAAGGCTATCAAGAAAATGACGAACATCGACAAGCTCATGGCTGACGGAACATACAGCAACCTCTCTAAGCGTGAGCTGCTGCAGATTTCTCGCCAGCGTGCTAAGCTCGAGAAGAACCTGGGCTCTATCTCTGATCTGACACGTCTTCCTTCTGCCCTCTTCGTCGTTGACGTAGAGAAGGAGCACATCGCTATCAGCGAGGCTCATCGTCTGGGCATACCTGTATTCGCTATCGTTGACACCAACGCTAATCCTAACACTGTTGATTTCGCTATCCCAGCAAACGACGACGCTAAGGATTCAGTAGAGGTAATCCTCAACGCATGCTGCGAGGCCATCAACGAGGGCCTGCAGGAGCGCAAGGTAGAGAAGGCTGACGAGAAGGCTGCTTCACAGCAGGAGGACAAGCCAAAGGCTAAGGCTGAGGCTGAGTCTGCTGAGTAATAAGACAAATCACTGAGTTAAGAGTTAAGAATTAAGAATTAAGATTTGGCAAAACATACAAAGTAATTCTGCAATTCAATCTTAATTCTTAATCCTTAACTCTTTGCTTTTTAACTTTTAAAACAATAAAAACACAATGGCTATAACAATGGAAAGCATCAAGACTCTGCGTGCCATGACTGGCGCAGGTCTTGCTGACGTGAAGAAGGCACTGACAGAGGCTGACGGCGATATGGATCGTGCCAAGGAGATACTCCGCGAGCGTGGACAGGCTATCGCAGCTAAGCGCAGCGACCGTGAGACATCAAATGGTTGTGTACTCGTTAAGAGCGAGAACGGTTTCTCTGCAATGATTGCACTGAAGTGTGAGACTGACTTCGTTGCCAACAACGCTGACTACGTTAAGTTAACACAGGATATCCTTGACGCTGCCGTAGCAGCTAAGGCTAAGACTATCGACGAGGTTAACGCACTGACACTTGCTGACGGTCAGACAGTAGCTGCTGCCGTAACAGAGCGTTCTGGTGTTACAGGCGAGAAGATGGAGCTTGACGGTTACCTCTTCCTTGAGGGCGACAATGTTTCTATCTATAACCACATGGGTAAGAACACTCTCTGCACAATGGTACAGACCAACAAGCCAGCAGAGGAGCAGGCACACGCTATCGCTATGCAGGTAGCAGCCATGAAGCCAGTAGCTCTGAGTGAGAAGGACGTTGATCCAGCTATCATCGAGGAGGAGAAGAAGGTTGCTGCTGAGAAGACAAAGCAGGAGCAGCTCCAGAAGGCTATCGACAACAAGCTGAAGAAGGCTGGCATCAACCCAGCACACGTTGACTCTGAGGATCACATGGAGTCAAACCAGGCTAAGGGTTGGATCACCGCAGAGGACGTTGCCAAGGCTAAGGAGATCATCGCAAGCACAACAGTTGAGATTCCTGAGCAGATGCTCGCTGGTATCGTAAACGGTCGTGTAAACAAGTTCTACAAGGAGTCTTGCCTGCTCAACCAGGAGTTCATCCAGGACAGCAAGATGGCCGTTAAGGATTACCTGAAGGCTGCTGACAAGGACTTGACAGTGGTTGCTTTCAAGCGTTTTTCACTGCAGGCTGACTAATTAAGTCCGATTTTCCGTTTTCACTTAAACGGATAGAAATAACAATAAAAGGCGTTGAGAATAAAACCTCAGCGCCTTTTTTCTTTGTTTTATTTTGGCGGTTTAATGGAAATTTCGTAACTTTGCACGTGTACAGTATTATGCATGGTTTAAAAAAATAAAATGGATGGAAATAACATTGAACGAATATCACAAGAGGATGAACGCCGAAATGAAGGCGAAGGTAATCTATTGGAGAGAGCATCCGCAGTCGCGCGAGGAGTCCTTGACGAGATTGAGGCACTTGCGGGAACAACGGCTTCTTCTTCATTGACACAATCATCTATCCGAGCAACATGAGTGGTTATGACATATATCGCAGTCTATCGCCACGCTATTCTTCATCTGTATAAAACTTCTGCTCCAAATTTCTTTTAGAAATATTTTGGCGGTTTAATGGAAATTTCGTAACTTTGCACGTGCAAGGCTTTCTTTTGTAAATAAAGAAAGAGTCTGCACGTTTTTTTATTTTGATAATTTAAGCATTCGCTATTATTTCGCGCATAGCCAAGAGCCTAGGAAACTATTTGGTATAACAAGCACAGAAATAATATGTGACAGGTAAGCCGTATTGGTATATCTGCTCTACCATATAGCGATGTAACACGCAATAAGCGTGGTGCATCTTATGGTAGACAGAGGTACCAATTCCTAGGCTCGCCTCTTGCTATGCGCAATAAGAATGGCATCACGCTATTTTTGTCTGCGTATGGCAGCGTGATTGATAGTTGGGTGCGTCATACATTACTATCAATCTTCTTATGGCAAACAAAAACCTGAATGACGCAAAGAAAGCGAAGAAAGACGAATTTTATACGCAACTGACAGACATAGAAAGGGAACTGCAACATTACTGGCCTCATTTTCGTGACAAGGTGGTGCTGTGCAACTGCGACGATCCTTACGAAAGCAATTTCTTCAAGTATTTCGCCCTGCGGTTCAACCAACTCGGGCTGAAGAAACTGATATGCACATGCTATGACGGTTCGCCCATGTCAGGCACACAATTATCTTTATTCTCTTTAGATTCTGACGGATGCGAAAAGAAAACAGCCTACAAGGTAGTCATCACAGAAGTAAAAGACATGAACGGTGATGGTGCTGTTGACCTGTCAGATGTAGAGTATCTGATAAGGAACGACAAGAACGTGCTTTCCGCTTTGCAAGGCAATGGTGATTTCCGCTCCAAAGAATGTATCGAGCTATTGAAACAAGCCGACATTGTTGTTACAAATCCTCCATTCTCTTTGTTTAGGGAATACATAGGACAACTACTAAAGTATGATAAGTCTTTTTTAATAATTGGCAATATGAATGCCCTCCATTATAAAGAAGTATTCCCATTTATAAAGGACAATAAAATTTGGCTCGGTGTAAATAACGGTGCGAAAACATATAATAAACCTAACGGAGATATACAGAAAATGGGGAACACAGGTTGGTTCACCAACCTCGAAATACCCAAACGACATGAATATCTTGATTTAATTTGTCGTTACTCTCCTGAAGAATATCCAACATATGAGAATTATGATGCTATAGAAGTAAGCAAGACATCAGATATTCCTTTCGATTATACCGGAGCGATGGGTGTGCCTACAACCTTTCTTGACAAATACAATCCAGAACAATTTGAGATAATAGGACTTGCCGAAGGAGATTTGGGCAAAGAACTTGGACTAAGACCTTTTGACAGAGAATTAAAAAAACTGAACAAGAGTTTGCGTGATGGCCAATTATTCTATATGAAGAACGGCTTTCCGCAGAAGCCCTACAGCAGAATCCTAATCCGTAACAAACACCCAAGAACATTATGATGACAATTAAGCAGATAGAAGTTACCGTTGGCGAGATAACTCGCGGTTACATAAACAACGACGAACAGGGAGTACGTGGTTATGGCGGACAACTCGACATACGTCCGCCTTACCAACGTGAGTTTATATATAATGAGAAAGAGCAGATGGCCGTGATAACCACCATCCTCAACGGCTATCCGCTGAACGTGATGTATTGGGTGAAGCGCTCTGATGACGCTGAATGTCCTTACGAGGTGATGGACGGACAACAACGCACATTGTCTATATGCGAATATGTTGACGGGAAATTCTCATACGACTTCAAGAATTTCTTCAACCAGCCTGAAGACATACAGCAGAAGATTCTGAACTACAAACTAACCGTCTATGTATGCGAGGGCGCACCATCAGAGAAACTATCGTGGTTTAAGACCATCAACATAGCAGGCAAGGCGCTCAACGAGCAGGAAATCAACAATGCCATCTATGCCGGTCCGTTCGTAACCGATGCCAAGCGACATTTCTCAAAATCAAACTGCGCCGCCTACCGCCTTGCCAAAGACTTAGTAAACGGCACGCCCATACGTCAGGATTTCTTCAAGAAAGCCCTTGAATGGATGGCAGAGCATGAAACACGCGAAGGCAAAAACACCAGCGCAGTAGACTACATGGCGCGTCATCAACACGATCCGAACGCCAACAACCTCTGGTCGTATTTCCAAACGGTGATCAACTGGGCAATAACCAATTTTGACATGAAGCGCTTCCGTAAAATCATGAAAGGCCTTGACTGGGCATGGCTCTATGACAAGTATGGCACAGAAACACTGAACACCACCGAATTGGCGCAACGCATATCTGCACTAATGCAAGACGGCGAGATACAGCGCCAGTCGGGCATTATCCCTTACGTCCTTACCGGTGACGAGCATTACCTTGACCTGAGAGCCTTCCCCGACAACATCAAGATTGCGGCGTGGGAGCGTCAAGGCCACAAGTGTGCGGTTTGTGGCGAGGAGTTTGACATCGAATTCATGGAAGGTGACCACATCACCCCGTGGTGTGACGGAGGACGCACCACAGAGGACAACTGCCAGATGCTCTGCCGTGAGTGCAACCGTCGGAAAGGGGGAAAGTGAATAGTGACAGACAGCAACAGAAGGCAAATATAAATTATCAGAATTATGATTATCAAACTTTTGATAATCATAATTTTGATAATTGAAAAAATGTATTAACTTTGCAGGTGTAACAAATCTTTCAGATATGGCTGGAGAAGCGTAACTATATCAATCGGACATAGTGCAAGAATCACAGTGTCACAAAAAACATTGTTTTGCTGACACAGTGATTTTTGAAACCTCGATTTCCTTGCGATATTTTCATTCAACAAAAATATTGATGAAAATATCGCGAAATTTTGCTCTCTTGTAACTCCTTGGTAATCAGTGGTGGCGCATTTTTGATGCAGTAATCCGTGTGTAATCAAGTGCTGATTGCATCGTAATTGGGTGCTGATTGCACTGTAATCAGGTGCAAATTGCACTGTAATTAGGTGTAAATTGCATCGTAATCAGTATGCGATTGCGCTGAAGTGTGCTGAAAAACGTAAAAACGTGTGCAATAAAAAGCAAATAACAGTGTGTGGATATTCCTATTTTGAATTGTAAAGCAGAGAATTTTGTTTTGACATTTTGCCTGCAAAATGACGAAAACTGTAACGTTCTGCTTTTTATGTTTGGCAGAATGAAGAAAAAATAGTAATTTTGCAGAAACAAAACGACTGACTGTATGAAAATATTCGCAGTGGGCATGAACTATGCCCTGCACAATAAAGAGATAACGGGTGCGTTATTACAAAAGGGGGTAGGGCGTTCGGCTGACGATCGCCAGCGTGACCCCGTGATATTCACCAAGGCAGATTCGTCGCTGCTGAAGGACGGAAAACCTTTCTTCGTGCCCGACCATCTTGGGCGCATAGACTATGAAACGGAGGTGGTGGTGCGCATCTGCAGACTTGGCAAGAGCATACCAGAGCAGTTTGCCCACCGTTATTATGATGCCTTTACCGTAGGCATCGACTTTACGGCGCGCGACCTGCAGAAACGGCTGCGCAAGGAAGGACAGCCGTGGGAGATAGCCAAAGGATTTGACGGTGCGGCGGTGATAGGCGAGTGGGTGGAGAAAGAAAAACTGCCCGAAGCGCAGACGCTGCACTTCTCGCTCGACATAAACGGAGAAAAGCGGCAGGAAGGTTGCACGTCGGACATGCTGTGTACCATCGACCGCCTGATAGCCTACATATCGCAGTTCTTCACGCTGAAGACGGGCGACCTGCTCTATACCGGCACCCCCGTTGGCGTTGGCCCCGTAAACATAGACGACCACCTTGAGGGCTATCTTGAGGAACGCAAGGTACTTGACTTCTGGTGCAGATGAGACAAAGAATCCGCTATGCGGCGGACTATACATTATATATGAAGAAAACATTACTGATAACACTTCTTACGTTGTTGACCATGACGGCATGGGCAGACGGTGAGGCAACGCCTGTCTATGCCGATAATTCTGTGTTGAGATCCGGACGCTGGGCTAAGATTCAAGTGTCGGAGACGGGCATCAATCGCCTGACGGCTGACGTTGTGCGCCAGGCCGGCTTCACAGATATCAGCAAGGTTAAAATATACGGTTATGGCGGAGCCCTTGTGCCTGAGAAACTGACGCAGGATTATCTTCGTGAGCATGACGATCTGAAGGAGATACCCACATGCCTGGAGGGCGGCGTGAAATACTTCTTCGGTCAGGGCAGCGTGTCGTGGAGCAACCTTACGACTACGCAGCGCACGCGTAACCCCTACTATGACTACGGTTGCTACTTCATCACGCAGAGCGACGGCGAGCCGCTGTCCATCAGTGCGGAAGACCTGCTGGCGCAGCAGCGTGAATGTAATGCCGCACACCATTTCCTGTATGAAAAAGACCAGTATGCTTGGGAACAGATAGGGCGCAACCTCGTAGACGGCACGGCAATCACAGTCGGCGGTTCACGCTCGTATAACGTGGTGGTGCCAAAGGGAAACACCAGTGCCGAGCTGCGCGTTGTGGTGACTACACTGATGCAGGCAGAATGTCTGGTGACAGCAGGGAGCAGCGTAGAGTCAACGGTAACGATGAAGCCTACATCTGACTATGACAAGGCGGTGTTCCGCACCGTCTTGGGTTCTATAGACGGAGCCTCGCTTGCCGCCGCCGCTACCGATGAGGATGGTAACTATGTGGTGCCGGTAACGGTGACCTGTCAGTCGGGCGGTCCGCTGAGAATAGACTACATAGCAGCAAGTTTCTCAACCTCTGTCGAGCCAGCCGCGCTTGGCAGCACGTATCCCGCTGCGGAATATGTGTATAATATAACAAACCAGAACCACCATGCCGACGACCCTGTCGACATGCTGATAATAATACCGACGTCGCAGAATACGCTTGCCGAGGCTGAGACACTGGCCGAACTGCACCGCACGCTTGACGGCATGACGGTTAGGATAGTGCCTGCCGACGAACTGTATAATGAATTTTCGAGCGGCACTCCAGATGTGTCGGCCTACCGACGCTACCTGAAGATGTATTATGACAAGGATGATACGGAGGACAGGGAGAAGACGATAAGAACCTGTCTGCTCTTCGGCGACTGCGTGTGGGACAACCGTATGCTGACATTGCCGAAGTCGACGTATAATCCAGACAACTATCTGCTGGGCTACCAGACGGAGAACTCATACAATCTAATAAACTCAATCGTGAGCGACGACTTCATTGGTGTGCTGCAGGATAACATGACGATACACGCTGACGGCGAATTTGACCGCTCGATGGAGGTGGATGTGGCCACGGGGCGTTTCCCCGTGTCGAACAGCAAGCAGGCAAAAGTGCTGGTCGACAAGGTGGCCTACTACATGAACTCTGGTGCAGACGGTGCATGGCAGAACGAATTGATGTTCATTGGCGATGACGGCGACAACAACAGTCACATGAAGAACCTCAATGTCAATGCCGATGCCATAGCCGCTCGCTCGCCGGGCTACACCATAAAGAAAGTGATGTTTGATGCGTATGAGAAATTGTCTACATCTACGGGTGAGCGTTATCCCGACGTGGAGGAGATAGTGAAGAAACAGCAGAACAACGGCGCGCTGGTGATGAATTATGGCGGTCACGGCACGTGGGTGCTGCTTGGACACGAGAAGATACTGCAGTTGGCTGACTTCGAGAAAATGCGCGGAACCAACTATTCGCTCTGGTTTACGGCGGCTTGTGAGACAGTGCCTTTCGCCATGACTGATAACACCATTGGCGAGGCCTCGGTGCTGAATCCGGATGGAGGAGCCGTGGCATTCGTGGGCACGGTGGGCACGGTGCTTGAGGAGCCAAACTCAAGGCTTGACAAGTATTTCATGAAATACGTTCTGTCGTATGATGAAGGCGGAATGCCCGTGACTGTGGGCGAGGCGCTGCGCATGGCAAAAAACAGTCTGACGCGCGGCGACGACCTGAGCATAGGCAGCGACCGCACTATCAACAAGCACCACTATCACCTGTTAGGTGACCCGGCCATGAGGCTTGCCATACCGGCATACAGGGCTGTGGTGGATTATATCAACGATACTCCCGCTGCACCGGATGATACCGAGGATGAGGAATATGAGATGCCCCATGTAATGGGCAGCAGCGTGGTGACGGTGAAGGGACACATAGAAGGGCGCGACGGTTCGGATGCGTCGTTCTTTAACGGCGTGGCTAACATAACTGTCAAGGACAGCCGCCAGACCATAACCTGCCGTAATCAGTCAGGGGCAAACACTCCGTTCACATACAAGGACTATGACTCAAACCTTTTCGTAGGCACGTGCAGTGTAATAGACGGTGAGTTTACGCTTACGTTCCGTATGCCGCGCGACATATACAACGATGGCGAATGCGGAAAGATTACCGTATATGCGAAGGACACCAAGCGCCGAGTGGCAGCCAATGGCGAGACCACTAACTTCGTATGCGAGGGATGGACTGACGTGGTGAACGACAACGTAGGCCCGTCGATATGCGCATACCTTAACTCGCCTATGTTTACCAACGGCGGCGAGGTGGGTTACACTCCATACTTCATAGCCGAGGTGAGCGACCGTGACGGCGTGAATGTGACTGGCTCAGGCATAGGACATAACATGGAACTCGTCGTAGACGGCGATGCGGACATGACATACAACCTGAACGACAATTTCGTGTTTGATGAAGACAGTTACGTAAGTGGTCAGACCTATTACATTCTGCCTACGCTGTCTGTAGGTACGCATAAGTTGACGTTCCGTGCATGGGATTTGCTAAACAACAGCAGCACGGTGACGCTTGACTTCCGTGTGGTAAAGGGAATGCGCCCGACAATAGACGATGTGATGGTAAGTCCGAATCCAATCAGGGGCACTGCAACGTTCTATGTGCAGCACGACATGCGCGGCAGTTCAGCCACTGTCTACATCGACATAATAGACATGTCGGGCAGGGTGGTGGAGACACTGCACTGGGATGACACCTTCTCGGAGACTTCAGTCGTGTCGGCATACAAATGGACACCGTCGGGTGTGTCGCCGGGACTCTATCTGTACCGGGTGCGCTTGTCGGCTGACGGCAGCGAATATGTGTCGAAGACCAAGAAACTCATCATAGCAAACTGAGGGAGACGGGAGGATTGAAGGATTGAAGAGTTGAAGGATTGAAGAATTGAAGAATTGAATTTGAAAACATTATAATATCAGAGATGAAAAAAATACTGACAATATCGTTGCTGCTGTGTGCCTGTGTGGCTGCAAAGGCAGAAGACAAGCGTTCTATGTTTAACCCTGTGCACACGGCTCTCGTGTCGCAA
Source organism: Prevotella sp. (assembly GCA_017413085.1). Taxonomy (GTDB): domain Bacteria; phylum Bacteroidota; class Bacteroidia; order Bacteroidales; family Bacteroidaceae; genus Prevotella. Next base: position 39,679 of record JAFPVC010000022.1, on the reverse strand, counting down.
ACCATAGCACCGGATGCGCGTGCCGGCGGTATGGGTGACGTTGGTGCAGCCACTGACCCCGACGTGGCTTCACAATTCTGGAACCCTGCCAAATACCCATTCTGCATATCGCGTGCAGGCGTGGGAATAAACTATACACCGTGGCTGCGTCAGCTTGTCAATGACATGAACATAGCGTATTTGTCAGGCTACTACCGCATTGGCGATTACTCAGCGGTATCGGCGTCATTGCATTACTTCTCGCTCGGCGAGGTCTTTATGTCGTCAGACGGTGGCGACAGCTATGACATGACAATCAAGCCATACGAGATGTCGGTTGACGTGGGTTATTCGCTGATGCTGTCAGAGACGTTCTCTATCGGTGCAGCCGTGCGCTACTTGTTCTCAGATATGTCTTACAGTACAACGGAGGAGGTTTCTGCTTCGGGCGCATTTGCTGCCGACTTGGCTTGCTATTACCAGAACTATGTGAACATAGGACAGCGTGAGTGTCAGCTCGGTCTGGGTCTCAACATCAGCAACATTGGCTCAAAGATTACGTTCGGTGGCAGTGACCGTTCAGAGTTCATACCTACCAACATGCGCCTTGGTGCGTCGCTGATGATACCAATCAACGAATACAACCGCTTTACTATTGCTGCAGATGCCAACAAACTGCTCGTGCCAACATATCCTAAGCAGAACGACGGAGAGTCAACAAACGAGTATCAGGACCGCGTGCAGAAAGACTACTATGATGTTGGTTCGATAGCAGGTATGTTCAAGAGTTTCGGCGATGCCCCCGGCGGTTTCAAGGAGGAACTGGAAGAGATACAGTGGAGCATAGGTGCGGAGTATGTATACAACGATAAGTTCTCGCTGCGTGCAGGTTATCACGATGAGGCGCAGAACAAGGGTAACCGTAAGTACTTCACCGTGGGTGCGGGATTCAAGATGAACGTGTTCTCGCTTGACGCTGGTTACGTCATTTCTACCGCAAGTAGCAATCCGCTCGATCAGACGCTGCGCTTCTCTCTGAACTTTGACATCGACGGCATACAAGACCTTTTAGGAAAAAGAAGATAAGACAATAATATACTAATTAAATAAACACAAGGCTAAAATGAAAAGTATTTCACTTGACATCACAAAGGCACAGCAGTTTCTTCCTGCTGGTGCGGTAATGGCTCTTAAAGACAAGGCAATGGCTGCCCGTAAGGGACTGGAAGACGGCACCGTGCCTGGCAACGACTTCCTCGGCTGGCTACACCTGCCGTCATCTATCACACCTGAGTTTCTTGCAGAGGTAAAGGCTGTGGCTGCCGACCTCCGTGCAAAGGCACAGGTAATCGTTGTTGCCGGCATTGGTGGTTCATACCTCGGCGCAAAGTGTGTCATCGAAGGACTGTCAAACAGTTTTCAGTGGCTTGTAAAGGATGATAAGACTCCTGCCGTAGTATTCGCAGGCAACAACATCGGTGAGGATTACCTCTACGAACTCACCTCTTACCTCAAGGACAAGACATTCGCCATCATCAACATATCAAAGTCGGGCACGACAACCGAGACTGCCCTTACTTTCCGTCTGCTCAAGACACAGCTTGAGGCACAGGTAGGCAAGGCTGCTGCCAAAGACCTCATCGTGGCTGTTACTGACGCGAAGAAAGGCGCTGCACGCACATGTGCCGACAAGGAAGGCTATCGCTCATTCATCATCCCTGACAACGTAGGCGGCCGTTTCTCTGTACTGACCCCTGTAGGTCTGTTGCCTATCGCATGTGCAGGCATCGACATTGACGCTCTCGTTGCAGGTGCACAGGCTATGGAAAAGGAGTGTGCCGTTGACGTTCCTTTCGAACAGAACCCTGCAGCCATATATGCTGCCACACGTAATGCTCTCTACCAGAATGGCAAGAAGATAGAGATACTCATCAACTACCAGCCAAAGCTGCACTACTATGCAGAGTGGTGGAAGCAGCTCTATGGTGAGTCTGAGGGTAAGGACGGCAAGGGCATCTTCCCTGCATCATGCGATTTCACCACCGACCTTCACTCTATGGGGCAGTGGATTCAGGACGGCGAGCGTACCATCTTCGAGACTTGCATCTCTGTTGAGAATCCAGACAACAAACTGCTGTTCCCTGAGGACAAGGAAAACCTTGACGGCCTGAACTTCCTCGCTGGCAAGCGTATTGACGAGGTGAATAAGAATGCAGAACTCGGCACTCGTCTGGCTCACGTTGACGGCGGTGTACCAAACATTCTCATATCCATAGAGAAACTGGATGCTTACAACTATGGCCAGCTGATATACTTCTTTGAGCTTGGTTGTGGCATCAGTGGCAACATCCTTGGTGTTAACGCCTTTAATCAGCCAGGTGTAGAGGCATACAAGAAGAATATGTTCGCCCTTCTTGAGAAGCCAGGCTACGAAGAGGAGACCAAGGCCATCCGTGCAAAGCTTGCACAGGAGTAACAGTACACAGATTTAATGTTTTCACGCCACTGTTTCCTTTAGGTGGCGTGCTGTTAGATAAATAACAAAAGCAGCCTGACCGCAAACGGTCAGGCTGCTTTTGCGTTTATAATGCCTCTTCTATCAGCGGTGCTGGAAGAAGTCTGTAAAGAAGAATACAGCAGTGATGCGGCGGTCTACGTCCTTGGCGTAGCCGACAACAAAGCCACCGGCACCAATCACTTTGCCCTTCTTCGTTATCTTGCCTACTGGGCGCCTTGGGCCATTCGTAATAGAACCGTCGTTGTCTATTACACCGATGGTGCGCTCATACTGGTCGCGTATGGTGTTCGGACCGTCGAAGCGTCCCATCTTCTGGTGATAGCCATCCCATATCACGCCTGACTCGTCAATAGAGCCGAGCAGCTGACCGTATTGGCTGCGTATCGTGCCATCGGTATTCACTGTGGCAATGAGCTTATTATTTGAGTCGTACAAAGTCTGTGCATCAACTGCTGTAGCGCAGAACACAGACAGCATAAGCGTGATGATAAATGTAAGTGATTTCTTGTTTTTCATCGTCATTACGTTTTTTGTAGAGTTAATGTTTTTTGTACTTTCTTTCTTTATTTGTTTGCCAAGGGAATGCCGTTTGCGGTTAACCCCTCGGCTGATATTATTACTTCTTTGCAACTGCTGTTGTTGTAGAAGGATATTTTTGCCAGTCCCTGTTCGTTTGTCATTACAGAAGGATTCCAGTAGAGTGTGCGGCGGTGGTCGTTTTCTTTCGGCAGTATGGCGTAGTCGATGTGTTCAAACGTCTGTGGAGTGGCATACCCTTCGAAATGTGTGCGCCTGAGTCCTTTGACTTTATATGGTGCAGTGTGGTGTGTGTATATGAATACCGTTGCACATTCTGGCAGGTCATGCTGCAGCAGGAAGCGTTTTGAAACCAAGTCGTCCTCGCAGATGTATATCGCTTTGACATCTTCAAGTTGATGAGGTACTGATGTTATGGAGCGATGTGAGTTTTCTACCAGTTCAAATGATTTGCCATGAGTGTTCGTCACTTTATATAGGTAATTGTCGACGACCCATAGTGTTGGCATGTTTTTGTAACCGAAGTCACTATCGTAGACCACTTTTACGTTGCTGTTGCCATCGTAGTCTATTGGCTCATCATAAAGCTCCTCGTAACTGCCGCCGCTAATTCCCTCGATGTTCTTTTCCATCCAGTCAAGAACGTATGGTGATACTTCACCTCGGTCGGCATACGTGTCGCTTACTTTGTCAATGTTGAAGTATAGTGATGAAGATTTCCGTGCGAGTTTCTGGTTGTCCCATGGGATGTTGCTGTCCCAGAAATGTTTTTTCACTACGACTTCCTTCAGCCTATGTACTTTTTTTGTTATATCGCCTTTTTTATATTTTGACGTACTTTCCTCTTCTTCGTTTAATTCTTCGTATTCATCACTGTTTCCAGCAGTGATGCCGTAATAGTTCTCTGGCAGCATTTCCAAGCGCGTTATTTTCCGTGCTTCGGGTGCGAAGTTTCTGTCTATTCCCACAAGTAGCTTGCGCGCAGTCTCGTTTTTTGATGTCTGTATATACATTGTCCAGTCTCCTGTACAGTCGGGCACCATCATGGTGTAGAAACCTTCATTGTCGGTTTTGCAGTCGCCGCTAAGACTTTCACCTGCCTTGTTATACAGTTTGAAGTGCATATCTACGTCGTTAATGCTTTTGTTGCCGTTCGTGCGGTATGCCTTGTCTATGTTGTCTGAGTAGGAAGACTTCAGTCTGCCTCTGATGCTCAGCTGGGTTTCTATGGGTTGCTTGAATACAAATTGCTTCTTGCCCATCATCTGGTTTAAATCATAGCATTTCCACCCTTGCACCATCATCAGCAAATCGGTTGCACGGTGATGTGTGGCATCATCGCATTCCAGATAGTAATCAGGATGGCTTACGTAGCCTTTCAAGTCACTTGTAAGCAGTAGCCATGAACGAATGTCGCCACCAGAACCCTTTGCACTGCTGCCAGCGTCACGTACTGACACTGATATGCGTGTGTTTGGCTGTGTCTGTAGGTGCAAACCGGTACGTCCATAAGGATGCAGCCCTGTCATCTGCGTTGTTATACGTTGTGCTGTTGTGTCGCGTGGAAAAGCGAACAGCAGCCTGTCTGCCAGTATTCCTCCTTGGCTGTTTATGACTGTGAGCCTGTTCACACCGTCATGCAGTATATCGGCAGACATGTTTATTATCAGTGGCTGGCTGCTTGCTTTTATCGTTTGATGCGCTTGCAGTTTGCCATTATGTGTTACCAACAGTGTCAATGAGTCATGCTGTGCTTCTTGGGTGGCCTGCAAGATAGCCTTCACCCTTTGTTTGTTGTGTGTTACAGATAGTGTCACACCTTGAATTTCAGCATCAGGCAGTTTCTCTTTGTAAGTATCTTCTTTGTCTTCTCTTTTTGCTTTCAGTTGCAGCGTGTAGTTCTTACCTTTTTGTGGTGTTATGGTAAAAACCCCCATCCCGTCATGCAATGTCGTGACGTTGCAAATTGTTTCTCCGTCGCATTCAAGGGTGCCGTTTGCATATAAAGGCAATCCGTTTTGGTCTGTCAACTTGAATGCTACATTGTTGGATAATCCTTCTATGAGATGTCCGCCCTCAGGATAGAACGTGATGTTGCGTTTTACTGCCGGTGCCTGTTGCGTTTCTATTCTTGGAGTATTGTAATCGCCGTCTTTATCGGGAACTTCAAATACAGGAAACACTCGTGAGAACATTGCGTCTTCACCCCAGTTGAGCATGTATCTTGTATAGGCTCTGACTTCGTAGAAACCTGATGTCATTGTTGTCGTATTCAGGTTAATACATCCGTCGGCCGTTCCGTTGACTATTTTTAATTTCTGTGAATGTATGATATAACCTCCGGGTGCTACAAGGTCTACATACAGTACGCCGCTGATATTCGACTGTTGGCTGTTGTCAGCCCTTATTACTGTTGCGTAGAACCATATTTTCTCGTTTCTGAAGTAGGAAGTGTTGTCAAAGTGAAGATAAACTTTCTCCAATGGTAGAAGTTGCGTAAACTGTTCTATTTTGCCTATCAGAGTGTTTGCCTGTGCCGAAGTGTTGTCTATGTTTATTGTTATTAAAAATAAAGTGATTAATATTTTGAATATGTTGTGCATGTTTGTTTTTGCTGAGTCAATAAGCAAGGCAAAGGTAAGGATATTTTTTCAACTTTACAAACAAAATGGAGGAAAAGTTTGGTGAATCAAGAAAAAAAGGTTAATTTTGTGTTGTTATGACAACTGCAGTATTCAAAAATCTTATTCTTGAGCGTTTTGGATTCCCTCCAACTTCTGATCAGCAGCAAGCGCTCGATGTGTTTGCTTCGTTTCTGGCTTACAGAGGTGGCGATGGTGCTATTCACCAGCCAGCCATGATACTGCGTGGCTCTGCCGGAACAGGTAAAACCTCTATTGTGGCTGCAATGGTGAAAACGCTTGTCGGTCTGCATCAGAAGGTGGTGCTGCTTGCTCCTACGGGCAGGGCTGCCAAGGTTTTGTCACAGAACTGTGGGCTGCCGGCCAGCACAATCCATCGCAGGATATACCGTCAGAAGTCGGCGTCTGACAGTTTTAACCTTGATGTGAACTTGTATACGGATGCATTGTTTGTTGTTGACGAGGCCTCAATGATAAGTACTCTGCCGCAGGTTGTCAACGATGGTATACCTGTGTTTGGTTCGGAGAACGGAAGCCTTATTGACGATCTTGTTACTTATGTGTATTCTGGCCGTAACTGCCGCATGATGCTGATTGGCGATACTGCGCAGCTGCCACCAGTGGGAGAGGAGGAGGCACCTGCCTTGATGAACGGCATAATAGAGTGTTATGGCATTCGTGTGTTTAGCTGCGATTTGTCTGAGGTAGTGCGCCAGCAACGGCAATCAGGTATACTGTGGAATGCCACCATGATACGCCGTCTGATTACCCACGACATGCCTACGGAGCTGCCGAAGGTTAGGTTCAATGGTTTTGCGGATATAAAGACAATTAGAGGCAATGAACTGATAGAAGCCTTGGAGCAGAGCTACTATCAGAAGGGAGAGGATGACACTATTGTAATTACGCGCAGTAACAAGCGGGCCAATATATATAATAATGGTATAAGGGTTAGAGTGGTTGACCACGAAGGTGAACTGTGCGGCGGCGACAGAGTGATGGTGGTTAAGAACTATTATTTTGATGATGAGGTATCAACGTCGCCGGTAGGTAGTTCTACAAACGAGCGTCCGTTTAATTTCATAGCCAACGGTGATATGGCAGTAGTACGTAGAGTAAGGAATGTCAGGGAACTGTATGGCTTTCACTTTGCTGACGTAACGCTGTGTTTTCCTGATTATGATGATTACGAAATGCAGTTGACTGCAATGCTTGATGTACTGCAGTCTGACGCACCTGCACTGACTGCAGAACAGCGCACTGCATTGTTTGAAAGCGTGATGGAGGATTATGCGCATCTCACACGCAAGTCAGACAGACTCAAGGCCGTGAAAGAGGATAAGTATTATAATGCCTTGCAGATAAAGTTTGCTTACGCCGTGACATGCCACAAGGCACAGGGCGGTCAGTGGAGCCATGTATATGTAGACCAAGGCTATATGACCGACGACATGCTTACGCCAGACTATGTGCACTGGCTGTATACTGCCTTCACGCGTGCTACGGAGACATTATATTTGGTGAATTGGCCTGAGGAGCAGAAAGACTTGTCAAGTTGAAGTGTTGACTGACTATCTTTATTTCCAATTGTAGAAGTTTGCAGTGGCTTCTATGCGGTTCTCTATGTGGTCGGGCAGGGCGGCAAAGAAGTCATAGCCGGTTATCTGCTCCACTTTGTCTACGCTGCAAACATGTGCTTCCATGCTGCGTGAGCTGCCTTGGTGTTCATATATGAAACCAATGGCTTTAGGAGTACCGTTCATACACATTACGACTTTAAAGAAAGCCTCAGGCACAACCACGCGGTTCTTGCCTATTGTCTTGTGTTGGTTGCCACGCAACACAGGGCCGCACACAATATATATATCACCGTATTTATATGCCCACTCGCGGCATTGTATCTCAAGGTCGTTCCATGCACCGGAGTTCAGTCCGTGACGCTGCGGACAACAGTTGGAGAACAGGAAAGTCTCCTGCAAGGCCTGATTGTCCCATTTGTTGTCGCCTGCCGGGCACATGTGGCCACGGTCATAGCCGCTGCTCATGTAGTCAAAGTTTGTGGCGCGTGGGCGAGCCAGGCTTTCGTCTTCTGCAAATTGTGCACTCTTGCGGCTCAGTTTGCCATAGGCGTGCTGCCGTGTCAAGTGCCATGCCACCCAGCGCGGTATGCGCATGTTGTTGTCGTAGAGCGACGTGTATGCCTTGCGGCGCAGTATCTGCTGACCATGCCTGATGGCAGGCAGACCGATGTTCTCACCATATTTTGTACTGCCGTATTCGTAGGTCTTCTCCCGGTCATACTGCGTTTTGCCAGAGTTATGGCTGTTGTTGGAGCCAGTGCGCCAGTTGTCGTTTTTTTGCTGGTAGTAGTCTTTGTTGTGCTTCTTGTTTTTTTTCTTCTTGGTCAGCAGTTCCGTCGAGGCGTCTTCTTTGTTGACCACACTGTTATTAACGTATGCACCGCCGGCAGCTAATATGCCGGCGGTGACGATAGATGTAATTATGGTCTTTACTTTAGCCATTATTGTTTTCTATAGCTTTTATTTTTTGTTTCATCAGTTCAAGCTCATCACGCAGTTTGTCCACTTTCTTGTTCATGTCGTCAATGAGCGAGCTGCCTTTCTTGCTGCTTGCCGTCAGGAAGTTGAGGTTGTTCTCGTATGTCTCAAGCTCCTGTTTCATCTCATTGAAGCGTCGCTGCATCTTCTGCCTTTCTGTCTCCACTGCGTTCTCGCCGCGTTTAGCCACTTCCTTCAGATTGTCTTTGAAAGCATTCAGACGACGGTTGGCGCGGTTCTTGTTCATCTTCTTGTAGAGGATGTCAAGCGTGTCGTGATATTCGCGGAACAGGCTGTCCTTATCCTTGAATGGTACGTGGCCGATGGTGTTATATTCGTCAGTCAGAGCCTGCACCTTGTCGTGCAGGTCTTCTACTGTCTCCTCCACGAGAGCCTTTAGACGTTCCACCACAGACTGCTTCTTCACGAGGTTCTCCTGCTGCTCGTTGCGCTCGTCGGCATTGGCGGCATTGCGTGCCTCAAAGAATTTGTTGCATGCAGTCAGGAAGTCGTTCCACAATTGGTCGCCCACCTTGCGCGGTACCATGCCTATGGTCTTCCATTCCTTCTGCAGGGCTATGAGCTTGTCGGTTGTTGCGCGCCATTCCGTGCTGTCCTGCAGCTCTTGCGCTTTCTTTATAAGCTCTTCTTTCTTTGCGATGTTCTCAGCAAAGCGCTCCTTCAACTGTGAGAAGTATTCATTCTTTGCAGTGAAGAACTGGTCGCATGCCGTGCGGAAACGTTCGAATATCTTTACGTTCATGGCTTTTGGAGCGAAGCCCAATGTCTTCCAAATAGCCTGCAGTTCCAATACCTCCTTGGTCTTCTTTTCCCAGTCGGCACTGTTCTTGCAGTCGTCAGTGCTGATGATGCTTTCAACCTTGTCACACAGTTCCGCCTTCTTCTCCAGGTTTTCCTCTTCGCGCTTCCTTATTGCATCGAAGTGGTCGGCATGACGCTTGTTCACCACTGTGCTTGCCTGCTTGAAACGAGCCCAGAGGTCTGCTCGCAGTTCCTTGGCCACCGGACCGATTTCGCGATACTGGTTATGCAGTTCCTGCAGTTGGTGGAAAGCACTCACCACGTCTTCTTCATCGGCCAGTTTCTCTGCGGCCTCACACAATGCGGTCTTCATCTCAAGATTCTTCTTGAAGTCATAGTCGCGTGCCTCGAAGTTCATCTTCAGCAGGTCATAGAACTGCTCCTGGCAGAGCTTGTAGCTGTTCCACAATGATGAAGCTTCCTCAGCTGGTACAGCTTTAATCTCGCGCCATTCAGCCTGCAGTGCCTTTACCTCTTGGAAACCGGCTGCGGCTTCCTCTGGCGTGGTGGTCAGTTCCTTGATTCTGTCTATTATTTCTTTCTTGCGCTTCAGGTTGGCCTGCTTCTCTGCTTCTGCTTTCAAGAAAGCCTCCTGCCTGTGCTCTTTTATCGTGTTCATACATGCCTTGAAGGCTTCTTCTGCCTCGTCAGGCAGTACGGCATACTTGTCTGGGTCGCCGCCAGCCTCGATGTAAGCCTTCTGCGCAGCCTCGCGCTCAGCGTTCAGCAGGTGATAGAAAGCAGTTTTCAGATGATCCAATTCAGGCTTGTTGATTTCTTCATTGCCTCCGGCAAGCTCTTTGGCTCGCTCCAGCACTTCCTCCTTTGAGGCATAAAGACGCTTTTCCTGCGTGTTTTCATTCACGTTCTCGTTTACGTTTTCGTTTACGTTTTCGTTTACGTTTTCATTCACGTCTTCGTTTTTCAGCGTCATGTCTTGAGAGTCCATCATTGTTTTAAGTTTAATGATTCGATGTTCACAAATATGTATGTTTATGTATGTTGCGCTTAATCGAATAAAGCGCATTTCGATTGCAAAAGTATGAAAAAGTTTTGATACTTGCAAATTATTTGCTATAAAAGTTTGCAAGGCTCAGTATTTTGCAGTAATTTTGCGACTTCAAAATTACTTTCGCATAATATGAACCGACAAATACTCCGCTTAGCTGTTCCATCGATTATCAGCAATATTACCGTGCCGCTGCTCGGACTTGTCGATGTGGCCATAACCGGCCACATGGGCGAGACGCGCTATATGGCTGCCATAGCGGTAGGCTCCATGCTTTTTAATCTGATTTACTGGCTGTTCTCTTTCCTGCGCTTCGGCACGGGCGGCATGACGGCGCAGGCCTGCGGCATGGCTGACGGTGACGAGAAGTGTCGTCCGCTTGCGGCATACATACTGTGTCGTTCGCTGCTTACGGCTTTTGGCATTGCAATGCTTATTACAGTGTTGCAGATACCGCTGTTTGGTCTCGCAATGTGGTTCATTCAGCCCGATGCCAACCTTGTTGACACCATCCACACCTATTATAATATATGTATATGGGGCACGCCGGCTGCTCTGTCGCTTTATGTGCTGACGGGGTGGTTCGTGGGTATGCAGGACACGCGTGTGCCAATGCTTGTCTCCGTCGGTCAGAATATCGTCAACATACTCCTGTCATGCTTCTTTGTCTATGTGCTGAAGATGAAGATTGAGGGCGTGGCACTCGGTACGCTCTGTGCACAGTGGGCAGGTGCCTTGGCAGCCTTTGCCCTGGCGGTGCATAAGTGCAAGGCGTATACGCGCAGTGTGGTGTGGGACAACGGAATGTTGAGACAACTGCGCCGTTCCATGCATGGCAGCAGGGTGAATGTAACGCTGTTCATACGCACGCTGTTCCTCATAGCCGTAAATATGTATTTCGTTCAGGCTGGTGCGCGTGGCGGTGCCGTGATTCTTGCCGTCAACTCGGTGCTGATGCAGATGTTCATTCTTTACACATACGTCATGGACGGTTTTGCCTTTGCTGCTGAGGCGTTGTGCGGACGTTATCATGGTGCTGCCGACAGCCGTGGCTTTTCGCTTGCCTTGCGTGGCGTGTGGATATGGTCTCTTCTGCTCACTGCCGCATATACGCTGGTGTATGCCGTGGGTGGACAGTCGTTCCTTGCTCTCCTCACTGATGATACCGCCGTGCGCAGTGCCGCTGTTGAATACCTGCCTTGGGCTGTTGCCATTCCTGTTTGTGGCGTAGCAGCCTTCGTATGGGACGGCGTTTTCGTTGGCCTTACCATGACCGTCGGCATGATGTGGGGCACGTTTGGTGGTGCCGTGGCATTTTTCCTTATTTATTTCTCGCTTTATGATGTTATGTCCAACCATGCCCTGTGGCTTGCTTTCAATGCTTACCTCTTTATGCGCGGTGTTGTGCAGACCATTGTATATTATATGGGTAAAAAGTGATAAGTGGTAAATTCAGATGTATGCTTACTGCGACACAATGTCACTGAAACGGCAGTTATTGTGACACCGTGATTTTTTCAACCGCCGAAATACTCGCGTATTTGAAAAAAACTTTCCCACAGTTTCGTACAGTGGAAATATGGCGATTTTGCTAACGTGTTGTTTGATAGATAGTTAGAATTTGGAGTGTTTTTAGGCACTGTAATTGAGGCCTAATTACACTGTAATCGAGGCCTAATTACCATGTAATCGCAACCTAATTACAGTCTAATCGAGTGCTGATTGCAGTGTAAAAGCATACTGATTACAACGAAAAACCGCAGCAAGTCCACAAAACTTGCTGCGGTTTTTCGTTTTTTTCATGTTTCAATCGTGTTTTCGCTGTGCTGAAATCTCCAGATTGCACGGTGCGGACGACTGTCTCAAAAAGTCATAGTGTAAGCAAAAGTGCCATAAAAGTGTCAAAGTGTAAATGTGAGCTTTACTTGCCTTCATACCAGTGTTTCATTACGTAGAAGGCTTTTTTCTTTTCTCCTCTGTCACTTACGAGACCTTTCATGTTGTAGAAATCCTGCACACCGGACAGTACTCGGCGTGGCGAGCGGAAGTCCTTCAGAATCCAAGGTGTGGTTCCTGCCAACCCGTCTATCTTGTCCAGCATGGCTGTGTTCTCACGATACAGGTTTTCCTGAAACTCCTCCGTCCAGCGCTGGTTCTTCTCTCCGTGCAGGCCATATTTCGCTCCACCGCCAAATTCGCTTACAATCACGGGTTTGTCGTATGGAATCTCCCAGCGCATCTTCGGTGCATCGTTCACGTCGCGGTACCATCCTATATATTGATTGAAGCTCACCACGTCGACATATTTGTTCATGTTGTCATTTAGACGGTTCACATAGTTAGAAGCACCCGTCACCTCCATGGCCATGGATATGAGTCGTGTGTTGTCAAGGCTGCGCGCATGCATTGCAAGGCGGCTGAGGAAATCGTCGCGTTCAGCCGAATGAGGCGTCTCATTGGCTATGCTCCATATTATCACGTTGGCACGGTTGTGGTCGCGACGTATCATGTCGGTCAGTTGCTGCTTGGCATTCTCGTAGGTTGCAGGGTTAGTCCATGCTATGGTCCAGTAGCAGGGTATCTCCGACCATACCATAATGCCCATGCGTTCCGCCTCGCGTACCATATACTCGTTATGCGGATAGTGCGCCAGCCTTACGAAGTTGCAGCCCAGCTCCTTAGCCCACGTCAGCAGAGTGTGGGCGTCGGCTGCGCTGTTTGCCCTGCCGCCGCCGTTGGGTTTCTCCTCATGCATGCTTATGCCTTTGAGGAATATCGGCTGGCCGTTGAGCAGAATCTGTTTGCCGCGGGTCGTTATCGTGCGGAATCCGATAGAGTCAACGACAGCGTGATTGTCTAATGAAATTTCCACATGATAGCGTTTGGGGTTGTCAGGAGTCCACAACTGCGGTTTCGCCTTAATGTTTACTGCGGCTGTGCCTTCGGCAGTGGTCTTTATTGTCTTCTTGATTTTCAGTTCAGGTATGCTTAGCGTTACGTCGTGATTAGACTCCGGTTTGTTCAGTTTCACGTTGAATGAAATCTGCCTGCCCTCTGTGTTGGCCAATTGCAGACTGTAGTCCTCCATATATACCTTCGGCACCTTCACCAAGCATACGTCGCGCGTGATTCCACCATAGTTCCACCAGTCGAATATCTGTGTGGGCACTGCATCAGCGTGTCGCTTGTTGTCCACCTTTACTATAACCACGTTCTCGCCTTCACGAAGCATGTCGCTGATGTCATAGTTGAACGGCGTGAATCCGCCGACATGGTGGCCGGCCTCCTTGCCGTTCACCCAGACGCGGCAGTCGTAGTTTACCGCACCGAAATAAAGCAGCGTGCGGTAGTCTGTCATTGGCACTGTCTGAAAACTCTTCTTAAACCATACAGTCCCTTCATAGAAAAACAGCCTCTCATCCTTCGTGTTCCAGTCAGATGGAATCTGCATGGTGGGCGACTTGTCGAAGTCATACTCTATGAGGTCTTCCGGCTTTTGTGGCTTCGCATTTACGAAAAAGCCCCAGCGCGTGGGATTCATGCGGTAGTCGTAGTACCCTTCTTCCTGCACGTCGACAATATAGTTCCACTCTCCGTTCAGCGACAAACTCTCGTATGCCCCCACGTTCTGTATCGCCGGCAGACTCTCGGCAGACATCCTCACCATAGCACTTGCCGCTATCAATGTTAAAAGGACTCTTCTCATTTTCATATTTTAATTTTGTCTTGAAATAATATGTATTGCAAAAGTTTTTCCATTATTAAAAACGTTGTTGTCAAGGAAATAGTATTTACAGAAACAATAAAAACAAACCAGCCCCACAGTATTTTAATGGCTGTGGGGCTGGATATTGTTTATTTATTGAAATAGTCCTAAGAACCAATTGCGTATTACTTTGTATAGTCCATATTCTTCAATCTTATCACAAAGGATAATCTCTAATATTCCAATTAAAAAAACAACAAATGTCGCCAGTGGAAAAACAAAAAATGGTATTTTTTCGTTGTATTTGGAGTGCTCATATCTTTTTACAATTTCTTTTTCTCTCGGCTTATACCGAAAATAAACGCAGAAAAAAATAATAGCAGTTACTATTGCAGCGGCAATCTTTCTGTCTGCTTTAGTGTTTTCTGGCATCCAACCGAATAACAAATAAGGTATTTCAATCCAAACAATAGGAAGCGCAGCTATTAAAAATCCAGCTATGCCTAATGCCGCCGTTGCAACAGGAGCCTCCTTGTTCTTCTTCGCAAAAATATACAAACGATAGAACATATAGTCAAGAAATCTCATAATCTTACCATTTATATGAATATCTTAGGTTAAGGTGGTCCCTTATGTCCATACCTGTATTCTTATAAGTTAGATAGTCTCCTCCAAGATAGAGTAGTTCTGCCTTGTCTTGTTTGGCTGAGATATCATAATAATCACTACCGTCGTAAACTTGATAAACAATGATATATTGGTCGTCATAGTCATAATTTAAAACCTGTGGACGGATTATTACATTACCATAAAGGCAATTTTCTGTTTCTTTACTTATTTTATAAATTACTCTATCCTCCAACCATGCATATTTGTTGCCTAAATCAATATAGAAGACTCCACACGATGTAAGTATAGAGCACAAGGATAATACAGCGATATTTAATAATCTTTTACTCTTCATTTATTATAGTATAAACCTTTGAAATTAATTATAAAGTTTCGGCAAAACGGATGCAAAATTACTAATAAATCTGCTGACTGCCAAATTTTTCAAATAGTTAAGTTTCATCGAACTCATGCTAATATAATAAGGAGTAAAAAGCCGAGAAACAGAATTTCTACTCCTTATTTTATTTTTATAAAGATTTTGTCAATTCAGAAAAATGTTGTAACTTTGCACATCAAATGGAAAAAGAAAATAAACACGTTAGAATGATACGAAAAATTCTGGTGGCCAACCGTGGCGAGATTGCCATCCGCGTGATGCGCAGTTGCTACGAGATGGGTATCCGTTCAGTGGCAGTTTACAGCGAGGCCGACCGTCTCTCACGCCACGTACTGTTTGCCGATGAGGCAGAGTGCATAGGTCCTGCGGCAAGCATAGACAGTTATCTTAACATTGACCATATTATCGAAGCAGCCCACAAACACAATGTGGATGCAATACACCCCGGTTACGGCTTCCTCTCTGAGAATTCAGGGTTCGCCCGCCGTTGTGAGGCTGAAGGGTTCATCTTCATCGGCCCCCGTCCAGAGACGATGGATGCAATGGGCGACAAAATCAGTGCGAGAAAGAAAATGATAGAGGCTGGAGTGCCGGTTGTGCCTGGCACGGAGGAACCGCTTAAGTCGGCTGATGAGGCAGTGCGCGTGGCCAAGGAAATAGGATTCCCGGTGATGCTGAAGGCATCAATGGGCGGCGGAGGCAAGGGCATGCGTCTCATTACCCGCGAGGAAGACGTCGTAGAGATGTATGAGGCTGCCAAGAGCGAGGCCATGTCAGGCTTCGGCGACGACACCGTGTATATAGAGAAATTCGTAGAGGAACCACACCATATTGAGTTCCAAATACTGGGCGACACCTACGGCGACGTAGTTCACCTGTATGACCGTGAGTGCAGCGTGCAGCGCCGCCACCAGAAAATCGTAGAGGAGACGCCGTCGCCATTCATTGGCGATGAACTGCGCCATGAGATGGGAGCCAAGGCCGTGGCAGCAGCCAAGGCCGTGGGTTACGTGGGCGCTGGAACCATTGAGTTCCTCGTGGACAAATACCACAACTTCTACTTCCTTGAGATGAACACCCGTTTGCAGGTGGAGCATCCAATTACAGAGGAGGTTGTGGGCGTAGACCTCGTGAAGGAGCAGATACGCATTGCGGCAGGCGAACCGCTGCGCTACAAGCAGGAAGACCTCTCGCAGTATGGCCATGCAATAGAGTGCCGTATATGTGCAGAAGACACGGAGCACAACTTCATGCCGTCGCCTGGAATGATACAGCAGTTGCAGGAACCACACGGAATAGGCACGCGCATCGATTCTTACGTATACGAGGGCTATGAGATACCTGTGCATTACGACCCGATGATAGGCAAACTCATCGTGTGGGCCACCACGCGCGAGTATGCCATAGAGCGCATGCGCCGCGTGTTGTATGAGTACAAGATAACAGGCTTGACTACCAATATCCGTTACCTGCGCCGCATCATCGACGTGCCTGACTTCAAGAATGGTGACTACAACACCTATTTCATAGAGCGCAACGAGGAGCGTCTGCGCCCGCGTTCGGGATTCAAGAACGACTCTGAGATGATGGCCGTCATTGCAGCCTACATGGACTATCTGATGAATATAGAGGAGAATGCCGGAGCACAGCCTAAGGCCGACCAGAAGCCTAACGGAGCACTGAGCCGCTGGCGTGCCTTCGGATTGCAGAAGGGTGTGCTGAGAGTGTAGTAGGATGGAAAAATTGAAGGATGGAAAAATTGAAAAATTGAAGTTACCATGCGGTAAAAACTTCAACTCTTCAATCCTTTAATTCTTAAATTTTCAAACGATGGATATACAATTAGGAAATAAGACATTTGACGTAACCCTGTTGAACAAGAATGGCAACAAGGTGAGCATAGATATTGACGGTCAGGTGTACGACCTTGACGTGGCTATGCTGCAAAACGGCACGTGCTCGCTGCTGTACAACGGCAACTCATACAATGCCGAGTATGTGAAGGGCGAGGGTGGCAAGCATTATAATGTCAACCTGAACTATTCAAACTATCAGATTGACATGCTTGATTCGCAGGCCAAGTACATGAAGATGCGCAAGCATAAGAGCGTGGGAGTTCAGGCTGACATCATCACTGCTCCTATGCCATGCAAGATAGTGAAGATGTATTGCAAGCCGGGTGACAAGTTTGAGGAGGGCGACACGCTCTTTACGATGGAAGCCATGAAAATGCAGTCAAACTATAAGGTGAGTGCTGCATGTGAGGTGGCAGAGGTACTTGCGCACGATGGCGACACAGTGAGTGCAGAGCAGGTGCTTGTAAAACTTAAATTAGGATAATAGGCAATTATGGCAAATAAACTGACAGCAAAAGAAAGAATAGAGAAACTGCTCGACGCTGGTACGTTCGTCGAGATGGATAAGCACGTAGTACACCGTTGCACCGACTTCGGCATGGAGAAGAAGCAGTATGAGGGCGACGGCGTCATTTCAGGATATGGCAAGATAGACGGCCGCATAGTGTTCGTTTATGCTTTCGATTTCGGCATACTGGGAGGTTCGCTCAGTGCCGCCAACGCACAGAAAATAGCAAAGGTGCAGGATCTTGCACTGAAGAATGGTGCGCCGATTATCGGTCTTAATGACTCGGGCGGTGCACGCATACAGGAGGGTGTGGAGTCACTGACAGGTTTCGCACACATCTTCCGCCGCAACGTAATGGCCAGCGGAGTAATACCTCAGATAAGTGCCATCATGGGACCCTGCGCCGGCGGTTCGTGCTATTCACCAGCACTCACAGACTTCATCTTGATGGTGAAGGAGCAGAGCCAGATGTTCGTTACAGGCCCGAACGTGGTGAAGGCTGTGACTAACGAGGATGTGGATAAGGAAACACTCGGCGGTGCCGTGACACACAACTCTGTCAGCGGCGTCAGCCACTTCATCTGTGAGGATGATGAGGAGACGCTCATGACAATACGTGAGCTGATAGGCTTTATTCCTTCTAATAACATGGAGGATGCACCAGTACTTCCCGTGACCGACGAGGTTACACGCGTATGCCATGAACTTGACAACGTAGTGCCAGAGGATCCTAACCTGCCATACGATATTCACGATATTATAGAGCCAATCTGCGACCAGCAGTATTTCTTTGAGGTACAGTCGGAATGGGCAAAGAACATGGTTGTAGGTTTCGGCCGCATGGCTGGCCGCACGGTGGGCTTTGTGGCTAACCAGCCAAACTTCCTTGCCGGTGCACTCGACATTGACGCTTCAGACAAGGCGGCGCGCTTTATTCGCTTCTGCGACTGCTTCAATATTCCTATCGTGGCAATTGAGGACGTGCCGGGATATATGCCGGGCGTGCAGCAGGAACACAACGGCATCATACGTCACGGTGCAAAAATCGTATATGCGTTTGCCGAGGCTACTGTACCGAAGATTACGCTTATTACGCGCAAGGCCTACGGCGGTGCGTATATCGTTATGAACTCAAAGTGTATCGGTGCCGATGTTAATCTGGCTTATCCTACGGCGGAGATTGCCGTGATGGGCGCAGAGGGTGCATGCAATATACTGTATCGCAAGGCTACACCAGAGGAGCGTGCAGAGCGCACCAAGGAGTATCGCGAGAAATTCGCCAATCCGTTGCCGGCAGCGCGTCTGGGTTATATCGACGAGATTATCTCGCCATGCGACACCCGCATACGCATCATTCAGGCTCTTGAGATGTCGCGCAACAAGAATCAGAGCAATCCACCGAAGAAACATGGCAATATACCATTATAATAAAAAATGAACTCAATAAACGAAATCACGGTTAAGGACCGTAAGGGAAACAACGTGCCGCTGAGCGGCTATGCCAACGAGGTAGTACTTATTGTAAACACTGCCATAAAGAGCGAGCATACACCACAGTATGCTGACCTTGAGGCTTTATATGAGAAATATCATCCGCAGGGATTCGCAGTGCTCGACTTCCCGAGCAACCAGCCCACGAAGTCGTGTCCGGGTACTGATGAAATGGTGCACCAGTTCTGTAAGGATACTTATAACACGGAGTTTCCGCGCTTCAAGAAGATAAAGGTCAGCGGTGCTGATGCTGACCCATTGTATAAGTATCTGACTGAGAAATTCCCGGGTGACGTGACAGAAGACTTTACCAAGTTCCTCGTAAACAAGATTGGCAAGGTGGTGGCGCGTTATGATGCCAAGACCCCAATAAGTGAGATTGAGGAGAAAATAAAGGAAATGTTGTAATGACACACACTAAATGTTTGATAATAGGCAGTGGCCCGGCTGGTTATACGGCTGCCATATATGCCGGCAGGGCTAACCTCGCTCCTGTGCTGTATGCAGGATTGCAGATGGGCGGTCAGCTGACGCAGACCACTGAGGTGGAGAATTTTCCAGGCTATCCGCAGGGCGTGGATGCTAACCAGATGATGATGGAACTGCGTGAACAGGCAGAGCGCTTCGGAACGGAGATGCGTGACGGCGAGGTAACGGGAATTGATTTCTCAGCACGGCCGTATCAGGTTAGCATTGACGGTGAGGTTGCCCTGACAGCTGACAGCATTATCATTGCCACGGGTGCGAAGGCAAAATACCTTGGCTTGGATGATGAGCGCAAGTATGCTGGTCAAGGTGTCAGTGCTTGCGCCACCTGCGATGGCTTCTTCTATCGTAAGAAAGTGACGGCTGTCGTTGGCGGTGGTGATACTGCATGTGAAGATGCCCTGTATCTTGCAGGACTTTGCAGCAAGGTCTATCTCGTGGTTCGCAAGAACTACCTGCGTGCGTCAGACATCATGCAGCAGCGTGTCAAGCAGACAGAGAATATTGAGATACTGTTTGAGCATAACGTCACCGGACTGTTTGGAGAGAATGGCGTGGAGGGTATGCACGTGGTGAAGCGCAAGGGTGAGGCTGATGAGACAAACTATGACGTAGCCATTGATGGACTGTTCCTTGCTATAGGACATACGCCTGTAACAGAATTCATAAAGGATGATGTGAAGCTCGAAGAAGGAGGGTATGTTTATACCGACGGGCGTTCGCAGCAGGTGTATGCAGCCGACGGTTCGATATTGCCGGGCGTTTTTGCCGCTGGTGACGTGTGTGATTCTGTATATCGTCAGGCTGTAGTGGCAGCAGGCTCAGGATGTCGTGCTGCGCTTGATGCGGAGAAATATCTGATGACGCTTGATAATTGAGAATTAATAGGAATGTGGTTATGCGCATAGGTATCTTCAAATCACTATTGTTAACTGGAGGCATGGCGGCTACGCTGTCGCTCAGTGCACAGGAGGTTAACGACCAGAATACTCCGTTGCATCTTATGCAGCCGCAGTATTCTACTCCGTATGGTGTACCGTCGACTGATGAATTGTCAGCAGTGGAGAATAGGGTAGTGAGATACCTTGATACGGCTATGCCGTGGAAACCACAGGATAATCGTTTGCCCAAGGGCAGTTTCCGTCTTACAAGTTATGAGGCAGGTGTGCTCTATGCCGCATGTCTCAGTTCTGATAATGCTGAAACACGAACATTTGCCATGACGAACAGGGCCAGGTAGAGGGAACGTGCGTAGGCACGGGTATGGGATTTGATCCTGCCTTCTATGCTTACAGACCTGTTCACAGAATGGCCACTCATGGTTACGGCCCGATGATATGGGCTACGTCAGAGGTAAGACGAATGCTTGCTGTATCGCATCCGAAGATGAATGACTCTGCGGTGCATTTCTATGAGAAAGAACAGAAAACTGACAAGCCAATTTTCTCGGAAGATGTCACACAAGAGGATATTTTGTGGTAGAAGAAGAAAAAAAGCGATAGAATATTTTGTTATTTGAAAAAAAATAACTACCTTTGCACTCGCAAATTCGCTAAAGCGACCATGAGCCTGCTGCGCAGACACTCATTATATGCTTCGTACGAAGAAGCACTCGCAAATTCGCTAAAGCGACCTTATTTGCCCAGATGGCGGAATTGGTAGACGCGTTGGTCTCAAACACCAATACTTCACGGTGTACGGGTTCGAGTCCCGTTCTGGGCACAATGTTATATAACAAAGTGTTGTTGTCTCACTTTTTTATGAGGTAACGACGCTTTTTTCATTTTTTTTATGTAATTTTGCAACGCTGAAAGAAATGAAGCAACTTCTCGGGAATAGTCCGGAGATGAAACCATAATAAATGGAGAAATGCAGAGCGACAGCATAATTATTATACCCACATACAACGAGAAAGAGAATATCGAGAAAATCATTCGTGCTATATTCTCGCTTGAGAAGGCTTTTCATATTCTGGTGATTGACGATGGCTCACCAGACGGAACGGCTGAGATTGTGCATGGCTTGATTAGTAAGGAGTTTGGCGACAGGCTCTTCATTCTAGAGCGTGAGGGCAAACTCGGTCTCGGCACTGCTTATATCATGGGATTCAAGTGGGCTTTGGAGCACGACTATGAATATGTGTTTGAGATGGATGCCGACTTCAGCCACGATCCTAACGATGTGCCGCGTCTGTATAGTGCTTGCGCAGACGAGGGTTATGATGTGGCTATAGGTTCACGCTACGTCAGTGGGGTGAATGTGGTGAACTGGCCCATAGGCCGTGTACTGATGTCGTATTTCGCATCAAAATACGTGAGGTTTGTTACAGGCTTCAATGTCCATGATACTACGGCCGGTTTCAAATGCTACCGCCGGCGTGTGCTTGAGACAATAGAACTGGACAAGATACGCTTCAAAGGCTATGCCTTCCAGATAGAAATGAAGTATACAGCCTATAAGATAGGCTTCAAGTTGAAGGAGGTGCCCGTTATCTTTGTGAACCGTCGTGAAGGCACCAGCAAGATGAGCGGCGGCATATTTGGCGAAGCATTCTTTGGAGTGATGCGCCTGCGCCTTGACGGTTGGTTCAGAAAGTATCCGAAAATCGCCGTTTAGTGATAATCCGAAAATCACTGGTTAGTATTAATCCGAAAATCACTACAATAGTTACATACACAAAAAAGACATGCGCAAATCTTGTGCATGTCTTTTTTGTTAGTTAATATGGTTTGAATTGTAATACTTACTTATTGCTTATGACCTCGACTACAGGTTTGCCAAATTTGTCGACGAACACCATGTGCTCCTCCAGGTCTTCTACCCACGTACTGACTAACAGCCGCCAGCCTGCCGTTGATTTCTTTATGGCCTTGGCATAACCATCCATACTGTAGGCATCAGGCTGTTCATATTTGGCATTATACATACGCACCAATCCCTCGTAGTCCATAACCCAGCCGTAATCGGTGGTTCCGCCACCAATCAGACAGTAACCGGTATATTGCCAGCGTGGTATCACCCACGCCTCATTTGTGTTTGGATCGTTTTCCTCTATATAAGGGGTGCGAACTGTAACCTCCTTTTTATTGTTCATCGTCTCTGCCCATGGCTGCGTGGGTCGTAACGATATCATTTCAGGAACAATGTAGTCTGTCTGCGGATATGGCATGATAGTGTGGTAGTTTTCGTCAATTACCTTGCCCGTGGTATCGCACAGCCGCGGATGCTTCCAGTCGTCATTCTTCACCACGCATACCTGGGCCGTCCCCGGCATGGTCTTCTGGCAGAAGGGTGAGGCATAGTCATACGATGCCTTAACCTGCATGGTCGGGGAGATGATGTCGTATTTGCGGGTTTCATTGTTCATCACCACAGTGGCAGAATTGATAAACTCCGTTATGTTGCAATCTGGTGTCCAGCCATAGTCTGCATACTGCTCTGGTACCTCAGCCACCTTATTGCCCATGTTGTTGATTACCCAGTACTTATTCTTCGTGGCTTCACGATCATAGACCACCGCCACGTCGCTGCCGAAGTTGCGTGCCCATGAGTACTGTGGCTTAATCACCACGTTGCCATGTCCGTCGAGAAAACCGTATGCTCCCACGCCCATGCTGTTCTTGCCTTGGAACAATCGGCGCTTGCCGTCGATGAGCGGATATATCTCAGCCTTGTAAGGCTTGGCGTTGGGATATGCCCGCTGGCCTTTATCGTTAATGTAGTAGTGGTCGGTATAGCTTGTAGAGGCTATTGCCACGCCGTCGAGGAAGTTTGTTACGCTGGTGACGTTCTGTGCCAACGCAATGGTTGTGCCGTCTTTCTTCAGTACGAACCACTTTTTGGTAGCAGGGTCACAGACTGCGCACACACCACCATTGAAATGCGGCTCTGATGCTGTAATCCATATTTTGTCCGTCACGGGTTCTCCGCCCTCCGTCTTATAGAAACGCCATTTTTTGTTGCTGCTGCTGCCGCTCTCGGGTATGGCGAACACACCGTCGTATGACGGAGTGACGCAAAGCCAGCAGAAGTCTTGGGCTGTTGACACGACAGTAGGTATATTGCCCCATTTCCCGGCACCTTGGGGATGATTGCCGGGGCCTTCGTCTTTCTTGCCACCGTCGTTGTTGCCACCACCAGAACCGTTTCCATTTCCATTTCCATTACCTTTACCATTGCCGTTACCGTTTCCCTTGCCAGAGCCATTCTTTTTTCCGCTGCCGGCTCCTACCATGTCTGCAGCAGAGTTGATAACTCCCTTTACGGAACCGCTGACGCCCTTGTTTTTTGCCTCGTTTAATCCCTTCTTGATTTGTCCGAAGACTCCTTGTGCATCAGCCGAGGTACAGCATAATGCAGACAACATAATGAAGATAAATAAAGATTTTAGTTTTTTCATAGTTTCCTGCGATTTATATAGTGAATAATGCTGTTGAAATGCCTTTTAGAAAGGCAGATATGTTGATATAGTTCGTTGTCAGTGTTTCAATTCTTTAATCCTTCAATCTTTCAATTCTTTAATCCTTCAATTCTTTAATCCTTTAATCTTTCAATTTTTCAATTCTTCAATTCTTTTAGTTTGTGATATATCCCTTTGATATCATGTCGTAGTAGAGAGCCTCCAGCTCCGCAGTTTGGAGACTCTCTACGCTGTGTTCTATGGTACGGATGAGGTCGTCACGACGACGTTCATCCTGCTTGTCGAAACGATTCATTGCTTCACGTTGAGGTTTTTGTAACTAAAGCCTTCTACTATTTCAGGATTGAACTCCGTATTCTTTGCTCTGACCGTGAGGTCTTCAAAGATGAAGTTTGACAAATGATACACTTCCTCCTGCTGTTTCACGTTGAAGAATACGTTGCAGTCCACGTTGCAGCGGCGCATGGTGATGTGGTCGGAGTAAGACATTGGTTTGTCCTTGCGTCCCTTGAGGTCATAGAACTGCGTCCATGGAGCTACAAGGATGAAATTCTTCACCGGCCCGGTGATGTCTTCCACGGTGATATACTCATATAGTTGCGGAGTGTCGGGGCGCATCTTCAGCCACAGCAGGTTGTTGGCCTGTGATGATATGTTGATGCGGCGCAGTATGATGTTGCGGCTATGCACAGACTCTGAGCCAAGAGTAAGGCAGCCGTGGCAGAACCCGTATTCACAGTCTTCGATGATTATGTTTGAGTTGGCACCGTTGCCGATGCTCTCTGCAGGTATCTGTACGCCCTCATATTTTTTCTTGAAGGCATCAGCATACGGGCCTTTGCCGCCCTTGATGGCCACGGCATCGTCATTAACCGACATGTAGCAGTTTTTGACGAGCACGTTCTTCACTACGTCGAGGTCAATGGCATCGGTTGACGGGCCTTTGGATGTGTCGGGCTTGCCGAGCGAGTATATGCGCAGATTGAGCAACTTCACGTTTTCAGAATTGTAGATGTGTGTGGTCCAGAAAGCAGAGTTCTGTAGTTTTACTCCTTCTATCTGCACGTTCTTGCAGTTGCTGACATACACGAGTCGTGGACGCTGTTCGTCCTTATTTGTGCATGCGCGGTTCCATTTGCGGCGCAGCCAGAACTGCTGGTGATACTTCAGACCATTGCCGTCAATGGTTCCCTTGCCAGAAATAGTGAAGCCGTCAAGGCCATCGGCATTAATCAGGGCACCGAAGTAGGTGCATGTCTCGCCTTCTATGCGTGTTTTGCCTAAGGGATAGTCGCCGATGAAGTCAGAACCCATCAGCACTCCGCCGTCCTCTATATAAAGATGTGTGCCTTGCTTGAAAATGAGTCCGCCGCTCAGGTATATGCCCTGCGGCACCACAATCACTCCGCCGCCCTGGCTGGCAGCCTTGTCAATGAGAGCTTGTATCTCAGCCGTGTGAACCCGACCGTCAGAGAAGATGCCGTTGTCGGTCAGTTTATACTGCTTGCCGAGTTTCTGCAAGTCTACAGGTGTAGTGTCATGAAACCATGCCGGCACCTCTGTTCCGTCAGGGAAGATGTCTGTGTTAGTTCTTGCCTTTGACTTGTTGGCCGCAGTGGCTTGTGATAGTGTCAGCACCGTCATAAGTGCCAGTAGTAGGATTTTCTTCATTGTTGTTATCTGTGTGAATGATTATGTTGTTGTTTGTCTTTTCGTTGTTTATCTTATTGTTACCATTGTGGCACCGAATCCGTATTGCTGAAATGATGCATCCTGCCATTGGCAGTGCTTGTAAGAGCGTTGCAGTTCGCTGAGTATGGCTCTGCGCAGCACTCCGTCGCCGTTGCCGTGAATGAAGACGATGCGTTGTCCTTTGTTTTTCATGTTCTCCTGCATGGTGCGGCGGAACACGTCAAGTTGATATTCCTTTATGGCTGAGGCATCCATGCCGGCGGTTGTTTCGAGCAGTTCCTCTGCATGCAGGTCTATTTCAAGCAGGTCGTCTTTCTTTTCTTTTACTTTGTGTTTGATAGATTCAGTTACCTTGAAACCGCTGTCCTGCAGGTGTTCGCGCAATGTTTTGCCTGCCTCCAGTTGCTCAATGCGTTGCTGCATGTGTTTTACCTTGCGCTCCAGTGCTGCTATGCGCTCCTCCAGTGAGACTGGTGCGGCCTCGTTGGATGGAGTAGGGGTATGCTTCTGTTCTGGTGCAGTGCGTTCGTATGTCGGAGAGGAAGCTGCTCCCTTCGATGCCAGTATTGTCTTGACGCGATACACGGGCTCTTCCTGTTCTTCCGGCTCCTCGCGCACGGGTTCTCGTGTCAGTTTACTTTCTGATGAGCTAACGAGAACCACCTCCTGCTCCCTGACGGGAATCTCAAAGCCGTCAGCGTCTTCTACCAATACTATGCCTCCTCGCTGGAAGCCTGCAACCGTTCCACCGCCTACATCGTTGAGGAAACGTACCTTGTCGCCAATATTCAGTGTCATGTTCATGTGAGTTTTTTGTTCTATAAGCACAAAGTTACAGTATTTTATTCAAACAGCCAAAATTATTACGTAAAAACTTGTGAGGTTCAAGAAAAAGATATAATTTTGCGGATTATATTTACGAAACAATAATAGTAATAATATGAAGATTGATTTTGAAAAGGGTGGGGGACTGGTTCCTGCCATCATTCAGGATGCCGTGACGAAAAACGTGCTGATGCTGGGTTATATGAATGAAGAGGCTTACGAAAAGACTCTTGCGACTAAAAAGGTTACATTCTGGAGTCGTGGCAGAAAGTGCCTGTGGACTAAGGGAGAGACCAGTGGAAATTTCCTTGACTTGGTAGACATAAAGGTAGACTGCGACAATGATACGCTCCTCGTAAAGGTTCATCCGCATGGTCCTACGTGCCACACTGGCACTGACACCTGCTGGGGAGAAAAGAATGTGTAGATGATAAAAAAATGGGGCTGCTGAAAAATCAGCAGCCCCATTTTTTTATTGTGGTTTTTATAATTATCTATTGAACAACCCTAATTTCTCAGTTTCTGAAATTACGCTTGTCGTTCACGTGCTTTTGCTTGCCGATTGAACGCTGTATAGAGCCAGGATCCTTGATGTGGATGTTTGGCTTGATGCCTACCATAGAAACGATGCGGTCGTACAGTGGTTTGATGAACGGCATCTGCTTCGCTGGGTTTGGCGAGAAGTACTCTGTATTCAACTCTACGTCGAGGTCGAAGGTATCTTCGTTGTTCTTGCGGTCCACAGTGATGAAGTAGTGCGGGCTGAATGCTGGGAACTCCGTCAGACAAGCCTCTATCTGAGTTGGGAACACGTTCACACCACGGATAATCATCATGTCGTCCGAACGACCGAGTATTCTGTCCATACGCACTGCTGTACGTCCGCAGCGGCATGGCTCATAGATGAGGCGCGTAAGGTCGCGTGTGCGGTAACGCAGTATCGGCATACCCTCCTTGCAGAGCGAGGTGAATACCAATTCACCGAACTCACCCGGTGCGCATGGCTCCAGCGTGTCAGGGTTGATAATCTCTGGGAAATACATGTCTTCCCAGAGGTGTGTGCCGTCCTGATACTCACACTCACCGCCAACACCGGGACCAGACATCTCCGTCAGGCCATATATGTCTATTGCCTTGATGTGCAGCTTGTCCTCAAGTTCCCTGCGCATGCCTTCTGTCCAAGGCTCTGCACCGAAGAAACCTACACGCAGTTTCAGGTCTTCCAGATTCACCTCGTCGGAATGTTGGAGCACTTCTGCAAGGTGCAGGGCGTATGACGGTGTGCAGCACAAAGCCGCAGTACCGAAGTCTTTCATCAGCATTATCTGTTTGGTAGAGTTGCCTGCAGATGTAGGCAACTGCACGGCACCGAGGTAGCCGGCAGCGTCATGTGCGCCCAGTCCGCCGGTGAACAGTCCGTAGCCGTAACTTACCTGTACCACGTCACCCTTGTCAACGCCGCCGGCAGCCAACACACGTGCAGCACCCTCAGCCCAATGCTCAAGGTCTTTCTTTGTGTAAGTACCAACAACCGGCTTTCCCGTGGTGCCTGACGAAGCGTGTATGCGTACAATCTCCTCCATAGGTACGGCGTTAAGTCCGAATGGATAGGCATCGCGCAGGTCGTGCTTTGTGGTAAACGGCAGTTTGTTAATATCCTCTATGCCGTGGATGTCTTCAGGCTTCACGCCTTTCTTGTCCATTTTCTTGCGATAGAACGGTACGTTCTCATAGCAACGTTTCACTGTTGCAACCAGTCGCTCAGACTGTAGTTTGGTCATGGACTCACGGTCCATGCACTCCATTTCTCTGTTAAGTATCATATTTGTTTGTTTTTTGTATTCATGTAAATTCCACGATTTGCGGACATTAAGTTGCAAAGTTACGAATTTTTCCTGAAACTACAAAATTATCAAGAGAAAAAGAATATAATTTCCAAAGATAAGCCGTTGATTTCATCCATTAATGACATTAATAATCTTGAGCGTTAATGTATTAACGAGTGTAATTAACGGCATTTATCTCTAAAATCTGTGTTCACTCTTCACTCCTCACTCTTCACTTTCAGACTGGCACACCGTCAGCGGCATCCGCCTCAGCGGCAAGCCTTCAAAGAAAGGTATGTATATACATAATGACAAGATTGTAGTGATAGAGTAAGAACAGCCCTGCGCCAAGGGGTTTGGTGGCTGGGCAAGTGAGTGGGAATAACAATGCATAATTCACAATGCACAATTCACAATTGGCTGCGCATGGAAAGTGCTACCGCATGGTAATTGTGTATTATGAATTATGCATTGTGCATTATGAATTATGCTTCCTCTATCAAGTATTTCTCTATTGTGCGTTGTTCCTTGGCGAAGTTAATACCGACCATATAGGTTTTCTTACTGTCGAGCGTGAAAGGCAGCAGGTATTGCTTGTCCTTTATCTGCTGCAGGGCTTGCTCGGCCGTGCCGTCAAGCTTGAACTCTATTACATAGCGATAGTCGGGCGTTTCTATCAGTAGGTCGATACGACCGTCACTGGTTTTGTATTCGCACTGACTGTAGAACCCCATCATCTTGAATATCACCCAGACTACATTGCGGTAGTTGCCCTCGTTGTCCAACTCCATATCGTATGGCGCATTTGCGAGCAATGACTTCAAGCGCATGCAGAACTGCTCAGGATTACCTTGCTCTACATCTTCCGAAAAGGCCTCTACGTCAAATTCCGAGCGTTTCGACTGGTTGTCAAGGTAGAATGGAGCAAGATACTTTATAAAACCTTCCTCCACCTCCTCGTTAGGGAAACCAAGTACATATTTCTTGAAACGTTCCTTATATCCCTTAATGGTAAGGTATCCGCTTTGGTATATTACGGGTATAGGGTTGCTTGATTCGGCATCGATTGAGTTCAGCACGTCTGATGTCACGTCGGCACGAGCCATACGCTCAAGGTCGTAGTGATGCCTCTGGAGTAGTTCTACGAGATATGTCGGCGTGCCGGTCTCAAACCAATAACTGCGGAATTCTTTGCTGTTGAAGGTGTTAAGTATGCTGAAAGGGTTATATATCCCCTCTTTTGCGTATTCACTGAAGTGGTAGCCATCATACATCTGCTTCAGTTTGGCAATGCATTCCTCACGCGTCATGCCATTATTCTCCGCAAGGCTGTCTATCTCTTTATCAAATACGCAGAGCAGTTCATCTTCTGTTATGCCACAGATGTTATGATACATTCTGAGCATAGAGATATCCATCAAGTTGTTTAGGTCGCTGAATACGCTAACCTTACCAAACTTTGTTACTCCCGTAAGCATGGCAAACTTAATGCATTCGTCCATTGACTTCAGTGCTCCGTAGAACCCTTTGAGTGTTGCACGGTATTCTTTCTGCAATGTCTCATTGCCAATAGCCTGCAGCATTGGCTTGTCATACTCATCAACGAGTATCACAACACGGTGGCCTGTCTTCTCGCGTGCGGCCTTTATCACATTCTCAAAACGCATGCCGTGCGGCAGGTCAGGACGTGCACAGTCATACAGCTTTTCCCAATCCTCAAGCGATTTGTTAAGTTTATCCGTCAACACCTCGGGCTTATCATATTTGTTGGTATTAAGATCCAGATGCAGTATCGGCCGTGGTATCCAGTCAACATCTTCCTTGCTGTCAATGGCTAACCCCTTAAACAGTTCACGCTTTCCCTCAAACACCGCCTTGATGGTAGAGATGAGCAGTGACTTACCGAAGCGACGCGGACGGGACAGGAAATAATAACGTCCTTGATTGATAAGACTATACACAAGTTCTGTCTTGTCAATGTAGAGATAACCGTCCTTGCGAAGGCTCTCAAATGATTGTATGCCAATAGGAAGTTTCATTTCTTTAATTCACACTTTTTCAATTCACAATGCATAATTCACAATGCACAATTACCATGCGGTAATAGCTTCAACTGTTCTTGTTTGCAAATTTACAACTTTTTATTCAAACCGCCAAATTTTCCGTGCCTCAAATCACTATTTATGTTATGAACAAATGCCACTAAAAATGTATTTTGCCTTACAAAGTGTCACATTGGAAAAGTTCGTGTGAAAATCAAAACTAGAGAATGGTTTTGCATGAATTACTCACCAAAAATGCACTTTTGAGGACTTCTGTCAGCAGTTATACTGTAAAAGAGCCTTGATTACGATGTAATTTGGGCCCTTTTACTGTGTAATCAGGGCGCAATTAGGAGGTAAAAGGATAGCGATTAGGGCGTAATATGATAGCTTTTACAATCAGAGAAAAATGCCGTTGCTGATTATTAGGAGGTTACAACAGACGGAATTTTGCGCCATACGAAACCAGCAGGAAATAATTTCAGAATATCGCAAGGAAACGGCGGTAGCGAAAATCACTTTGTCAGCAAAATCCACATTTTGCTGACAAAGTGTTATTTTGCCTCTGCCTGCCAAATTAATGCTCTCAAAAAGGGAAAGTATGACGCCGTAAATACAAAAGGGGGAATTTATTTTGATGTTTCATAAAAAATGAGTAACTTTGCACGTTGATTTAAGTTGCAAGAATAAAAAGCATAGAAAAAACATACATAAAACAGATGGAATTAGCAAGCAAGTATTCTCCGAAGGAGGTAGAGAGCAAATGGTATCAGTATTGGACAGACCACAAACTGTTCGCCAGCAAGCCTGACGGACGCGAACCATACACCATAGTAATCCCGCCGCCAAACGTGACGGGCGTGCTCCACATGGGACACATGCTCAACAACACCATACAGGACATCCTCATCCGCAAGGCTCGCCTTGACGGAAAGAACGCATGTTGGGTGCCGGGCACCGACCATGCCTCTATCGCCACAGAGGCCAAGGTGGTAAACAAACTTGCAAGCGAGGGTATAAAGAAACGCGACCTGACCCGTGAGGAATTTCTGAAACACGCATGGGCTTGGACAGAAGAACACGGAGGCATCATACTGAAGCAACTGCGCAAACTTGGTGCATCGTGCGACTGGGACCGCACAGCGTTCACTATGGACGAAAAGCGTTCAGAGTCTGTATTGAAGGTTTTCGTTGACCTTTACAACAAGGGCTATATCTATCGTGGACTGCGCATGGTCAACTGGGATCCTAAGGCGCAGACGGTGCTCTCCACCGAGGAGGTGATTTACAGAGAGGAGAAGTCAAAGCTTTACCATCTGAAATACTACGTGGCTGATGCAGACGTGAACCCTGTTGTACTCACAGGCGAGGAAGGCGAAGTGTTCCACAAGGATGAAAAGGGTTACTATGCCGTTGTTGCTACCACACGTCCGGAAACCATCATGGGCGACACAGCCATGTGTATCAACCCCAAGGACGTGAAAAACAAGTGGCTGAAAGGCCACAAGGTAATCGTGCCACTCGTAAACCGCGTCATTCCAGTAATAGAAGACCGCTATGTGGACATCGAGTTCGGTACTGGCTGTCTGAAGGTAACACCTGCACACGATGTCAACGACTATGCGCTCGGCAAAACCCATAACCTTGAGACTATAGACATCTTCAACCCTGACGGCACAATTTCCGAGGCTGCTGGACTGTATGTAGGCATGGACCGCATGGATGTGCGCAAGCAGATTGCCATGGACCTTGAACAGGCCGGACTGATGGACCACGTTGAGGACTATGACAACAAGGTTGGATATTCAGAGCGTAACCAGGACACCGCCGTTGAGCCGCGTCTCTGCAAGCAGTGGTTCCTCTCCATGCAGCACATGGCAGACATTGCACTGCCGCCAGTGCTTAACGGTGAACTGAAGTTCTATCCGCAGAAATACGTTACAACATACAAAAACTGGCTTGAGAACATACAGGACTGGTGTATCTCGCGCCAGCTGTGGTGGGGACACCGCATCCCTGCCTACTTCCTGCCAGAGACTGCAGAAGGCGAGGAGCGTTTCGTAGTAGCACTGACAGAAGAAGAGGCTCTGAAGAAAGCACAGGAGATTGACCCGTCAATCACCGCAGACCAGCTGAAGCGTGACGAGGATGCACTTGATACATGGTTTTCTTCATGGCTGTGGCCTATATCTCTGTTTGACGGCATCAACAATCCAGGCAACGAGGAGATAAACTACTACTACCCAACGAGCGACCTTGTGACAGGTCCGGATATCATCTTCTTCTGGGTGGCACGCATGATTATGGCGGGCTGCGAATACCAAAAGCAGATACCGTTCCGCAATGTATATTTCACAGGTATCGTGCGCGACAAACTCGGCAGAAAGATGTCTAAGTCGTTGGGCAACTCACCTGACCCACTCGAACTGATAGAGAAATATGGTGCCGATGGCGTGCGTATGGGTATGATGCTTGCTGCCCCTGCCGGCAACGACATTCTCTATGATGATGCACTCTGTGCCCAGGGCATGAACTTCTGCAACAAGATGTGGAATGCCTTCCGCCTTGTAAAGGGATGGGAAGTGAAGGACATTGAGCAGCCTGCAGCCAACAAGAAATCTATAGCTTGGATGAAGGCAAAAGTGAAGGACGTGTATGCGGAAATCAACGAGGACTACTCTCGCTACCGCCTGAACGAAGCACTGATGGCAGCCTTCAAACTCTTCACAGATGAGTTCTCTGGCTGGTATCTTGAGATGATAAAGCCGGCATATCAGGCACCGATAGACCGTGAGACGCTCACTGCCACGCTCGAGATATTCGACCAGCTGCTCCACGTGATACACCCATTCATGCCGTTCATCACCGAGGAACTGTGGCAGCACATTGCTGACCGCAAGGACGGTGAGTCGCTGATGGTTTCGGTATTCAAGCTTGACGCACCCACAGAGGCTGAGAAGCAGTTGCTCGCACAGTATGAGGATGCCAAGCAGGTTATCACAGGCGCACGCGGCGTTCGACAGTCGAAGAATATTGGTCCGCGCGAGCCGCTTGTGCTTGAAGTTGTAGCCGCTGCTGACGACGACGTTACAAAAGACCCTGAACTTGGCAGCATAATACGCAAGATGGCCGGACTGAGCGACATTAACTACGTTAGCCAGAAGGGTGACGGTTCAAGTTCCTTCCTTATTGGAACACGCGAATATGCCATACCTCTTGGCGACCTCATCGACACTGAGGCCGAACTGGCAAAGGCCGAGGCCGAACTGAAGCACCTTGAGGGCTTCCTCATGGGAATCCGCAAGAAACTCTCCAATGAGCGTTTTGTGGCTAATGCACCAGAAGCCGTCGTAGCCCTTGAGCGTAAGAAAGAAGCAGACTCTCTTGAAAAGATTGCCACGCTGAAACAGACAATTGAGAAGCTTAAGGCGTAGAGAGTGAAGAATAGGTTTATTGCCGCATTGTGCGAAATGGTGTTCTCTGCCCTAATGTTCGGGCAGAGAATTTCCTATTCCTACGGCATAGGCAGTGCTATGATATAAGATTTAAATTTTAACGACTATGATTGAATTATACAAGGAGCGTTCATACGCCGCATGTATCAAGGAAGGCTTTGAGTTCTTCCAGAAGAATCTGAAGGCCTTTGTCAAGGTGATGCTGCCATACTGCATCATCGTAGCACTGCTAAACGCTGCGTCAAGCATACTGAGCTGTGCAATGTTACTACAGACTGTGCCGCCAATGCTGAGTGCGCTGTTGTATTTTCTGGTAGTACTGCTGATATTTGCTGCCGCCATATTTACCTTCAGCAGGTTGTTTCTGCTCTACAGGCGCGTGGCTGGCATTGAGTCGGCTGAGCAGGAAGACGGCATGAAGAAAATGAAACAGTGGAAGTTTGACCTGTTGCGCACATGCCAACTGGCCAAGCGCTCACTGCCCTTCATTCTGTGTATGACGATTGCAATAGTATTGTTGTGCAGTATAATCGGAGTAGCGGGTATATATGCATACCAGGCCATACCAGGCAGGACTGCCGTGACCGCTGCCATCGCCGTGTTCATCGGCGTAGTCTTGATATTGGTTGCATCGCTGATGCTGATGCCGTTGACATATTCATTCTACCACTACATGATGCAGAAGGAAAAGCCTGCACTCAAGACAATAAAACAAACGTACAGGGCCGGACGCAAGCATCTGTGGAAGATAGTGGGAGTATCGGCACTTGCAATGTTCATACTGTTAGTGTTAATACTGATACTGCAACTGCCCGAGCTTATTCTGTCACAGGCTCTGCAGCACAGTCTGACCGACAGCGTGAATATGGGCGACAACGTCAGCGTGCCATTCGGAGGCTTCTGTCTGCTTGCACTCGCAAGCGCAGTAATGATGACCTTTGCACAACTGGCATACCTGCCATATTATAATGTTCTGCTTTTCCTGTATGGTGACATCTATAAGATTGAAGAATTGAAGGATTGAAGAATTGAAAAATGAAAAGATTATTATTCATAGACCGTGACGGCACCCTTATCAAGGAGCCTGCTGACGAACAGATAGACAGCTTCGATAAGCTTGAGTTTGTAGAAGGAGTATTCCGCAACCTTGGTTTCATACGCAAGAACCTTGATTTCGTGTTTGTGATGGTGAGCAACCAAGACGGACTGGGCACTGATTCTTTTCCCGAAGAGACATTCTGGCCTGTCCATAACTTCATACTCAAGACCCTGAAGGGTGAAGGCATTGAGTTTGACAATATCCTGATTGACCGTCATTTCCCCGAGGACAACCATCCATGCCGCAAGCCTGGCACGGGTATGCTGACGCAGTATATTGACAATCCTGAGTATGACCTCGCTGGCTCATACGTCATTGGCGACCGCGAGACAGATGCTCAGCTTGCCCGTAACCTCGGTTGTAAATCATTGATACTGGGTAAGGACGGCATGACATGGGAAAAAATAGCCGAACTGCTTTTTGCAGGTGAACGCATAGCCGAGATAACCCGCACCACTAAGGAGACCGACATCACCGTGCGTCTTAACCTTGACGGTACTGGTAAGTGCGACATAGAGACAGGGCTGGGATTCTTCGACCACATGCTTGAGCAGATAGGCCGCCACGGCATGATGGATTTGTATGTGCGCTGCCACGGCGACCTGCACGTGGATGAGCATCATTCTATAGAAGACACTGGCATAGTGCTTGGCGAATGCATACTGAAGGCTTTGGGCGATAAGCGCGGTATAGAGCGCTACGGATATTCGTTGCCGATGGATGACTGCCTGTGTCAGGTGGCACTCGACTTCGGTGGCCGCCCGTGGCTTATCTGGGATGCAGAGTTCCACCGTGAGAAAGTTGGCGAGATGCCAACGGAGATGTTCCACCATTTCTTCAAGAGCGTGAGCGATGCATCGAAGATGAACCTCAATATCAAGGCTGAGGGTGAGAACGAGCACCACAAGATTGAAGGCATATTCAAAGCTTTCGCACGCTCCATACGCATGGCAGTGAAACGTGACATCTATCACTACCAACTGCCGTCAACCAAGGGAGCTTTGTAAGGATTGAAGAACTGAAGGATTGAAGAGTTAAAGGATTGAAGAGTTAAAGGATCGAAGAATTAAATGATTGAAGAATTGAAGAGTTAAAGAATTGAAGGGTTGAAGTCTGTTTCAAATGAGATAACACGCGGACTACGCGACGGCATACCTATAGCATTGGGTTATTTTGCCGTCGCTTTCTCGCTTGGCATAATAGCCAGGAAAGCTGGACTGACGGCTTGCATGGGCTTTGTGTCAAGTTTCTTTACGCGTGCCTCTGCCGGTGAATACGGTGTGTATACGCTGGTTGCCGCCAATGCAGCATACGCTGAAGTTATAGCTATGTGTCTTGTGACCAACCTGCGCTATCTGCTGATGAGTGCGGCTCTGTCACAGAAAGTTGCTCCTGGCGTGTCGCTTATAAAGCGGTTGCTGATGGCGGGCTGCATAACCGACGAGGTGTTTGGCATATCCATAGCACACGAGGGGCACACTCCTCCGGCCTACATGTTTGCGGCGGCATTAATATCAACGCTGTTCTGGGCAACAGGCTGTGCCGCCGGCATTGCTGCCGGAAGCATATTGCCGGCCAATGTGGTGACAGCACTCAGCGTGTCACTATACGGAATGTTCATTGCCATTGTGATACCGCCCTCGAAGAAGGACATGGCTGTGTTATGGGCTGTAATCGCAAGTATGGCAGCCAGCACGCTCTGCAGTGTGATGCCTGTAGTCAGCGAATGGTCTGGTGGTACGCGCACCATCTTGCTGACAATCATTATTTCATGTTGTGTGGCATGGCTGAAACCGATAAATGTGGAGGATGTTGAGGATGGAGAATAACAGCATTGTCATTTACATACTGCTGGGCATTATAACCACCAACCTCATACGCATTCTGCCCATAACGCTTATAAAAGGAAAAATCCGCAACAGGTTCGTGCGCAGCGTGCTTTATTACGTGCCTTACGTAACGCTGACCGTCATGACTTTCCCTGCCATCATGCAGACCACCATGACGCCGTGGTCTGGTCTGGCAGCTTTCGTCGTCGGTGTAGCGGCAGCATGGCGTGGCATGGGTTTGTTTCCTGTAGCGGCGATATGCTGCGCTGTGGTGTATCTGATGCAGATGGCAGGATATTGATACGCCAAAAATAATACATCAAAAACACTGTTGCAGACTATTTTTGATTGCAAATGTTTGGCTGAATAAAGTTTTTTTTGTAATTTTGTCGGCTGAAACCATTAAAATACTAACTAAAAGAAACAAATGTTCATTAAAATTCTTCTTACTGTAATCTTCCTCTGCATTACAGTGGCAGTGGGAGTGTATTCACGCCGTCAAGCAAAGACGGTGGAAGGTTTCGTATTGGGCGGCCGTTCTGTAGGCCCTTGGCTTACGGCTTTCGCCTTCGGTACATCGTATTTCTCTGCAGTGGTCTTCGTGGGCTACGCCGGACAGTTCGGTTGGAAATACGGTATGTCGTCAAGTTGGATAGGCATCGGCAACGCCGTCATCGGTTCGCTGCTGGCATGGATTATCCTCGGACGCCGCACAAAACTGATGACGCAGCACATTCAGTCGCGCACCATGCCCGACTTCTTCGGCACTCGCTATTCTGACGAGTGGCTGCGCGTAATTGCGTCAATCATCGTGTTCGTGTTCCTTATCCCTTATACCGCTGGTGTTTACATGGGTATCTCCAAACTCTTCGAGATGGGTTTCGGCATACCGTATGAGTATTGCGCCATCGGCATGTCGGTGCTCACCGCAGTGTATGTCATCCTTGGCGGCTACAAGGCTACGGCCATCAACGACTTCATTCAGGGCATCATCATGCTCTTCGGTATCACCACTGTCATAGCGGTTGTGCTGAACAGTCAGGGCGGTTTGGTTGAGGCATTCCACAAGATGCAGGCAATGGCTCCAAATGCCGACGACCTCTCGCAGCGTGGCAAGGAACTCTACGCTAACTTCCAGCCAGGCGACTTCGCTTCTTGGTTCGGTCCTAATCCAATGAGCCTGCTCGGTGTCGTTGTCCTCACATCGCTCGGTACATGGGGACTGCCACAGATGGTGGGTAAGTTCTACAGCATTACTGATGAGTCAGCCATCAAGCGCGGCACCATCATCTCTACAATATTTGCATTCGTAGTGGCTGGCGGCTGCTACTTCCTCGGAGGTTTCGGTCGTCTGTTCGTGCCTACGGCATTCAATGCAGAAAAAGGAAAGTTCATATACGACAATATCGTACCTACAATGCTTGAGTCACTGCCCGACGTGCTTATCGCACTCGTAATACTCCTTGTGCTCTCTGCATCTATGTCAACACTTGCCGGACTTGTGCTTACATCATCATCAACCATGACGCTCGACCTCATCTACCGTGATAAGAAATCACAGGTAGGCGAAGTAGAGGGCGGCGAGATTGACGACATGGTGGCAGAGAAGATAGAGCGCCGCAAGGTCATCATCATGCGTGTGCTCATCGTGTTCTTCATAGCATTGTCGCTCATGATTGCACTCAACCCACCACAGTTCATCGCACAGCTCATGGGTATCTCTTGGGGTGCGCTGGCTGGTGCCTTCCTTGCTCCGTTCATGCTCGGTCTTTACTGGAAGGGCGTTACACGCCTCTCTGTATGGGCTTGCTTTGTGTGGGGCGTCGGACTGACCGTGGTCAACATGATACTCGGCAACCCAATCAACCCGATTGACTGCGGTGCCATAGCTATGGTGGGCGGCTTCATTGTCGTTGCCATCGTCAGCCTCTTCACTCCGAAGATGAAATCAGAAACCGTAACAGCTATCTTTGATTGCTATAAATAAAAGGAGTTAAAGGGAGTTAAGGGGAGTTATCACTCCGCTGCGCTCCGTTAAGGAGTTAAAGGACATTACGTGAAGCTTTCGACAGTCTAACACATTTGTCCCTTAACTTCCCCTAACTCCCCCTAACTCCTCTTAACTCCAACATCAAAAAGAGCAGGTTGAAAACCTGCGGGAATTGAATACAAAAAAATGGCTACACTGAAAGACATTCTCAACAACGGCGACCACTTCGCCTGCGAGAACGGCATACAGTTGACAGAGCTGCGTGAGGGTTTTGCCCGCGCTGAGGTAGTCGTGGAGGAACGCCACCTCAATGCTGCCGGTGTTTGTCAGGGTGGAGTGTATTTCACCCTTGCTGACCTGACCTTCGCTGCCGTGACCAACTCACATGGTCCTGTGAGCCTTGGAGTGCAAAACAGCATTACCTATCTGCAGTCGGCACGCAAAGGCGACCGCCTGATTGCCGAGACGGAGGAGACATTCAACCACCACCGTCTGCCGTTCTGCCAGACGCGCGTCACCAACCAGAACGGCGACCTGCTCTGCGTAGTCACAGGGTCGGCATACAGGAAGAAAGACATCTTCCCGTTCGACAGCCTGCAGTAAGTTTCTTACGTCAACGTGAGTTCGACTAAATATTTTTTTTCATCGTTAATGACGTTAATATAGACCATTAATGTCATTAATAATCATAGGGTAATGCCATTAATGGTATTAATGGTTATAACATAAAAAAGGCACGACTTGTAGCAGTATCTGCTGTAAGTCGTGCCTTTTTTTATGTGTGAGAATGGGGGTGAATGATGTTTCTTATTCCCATTCGCTTGCCCAGCCGCGAAACTCCTTGGCGCGGGACTGCTCATGGCCGCCGTCAACCACCGGGTCGATGTCTGTGTTGCTGTCAACGTCGGTGATGCTGCCAGCCATCAACTGTGCCATGCAGCCCAACTCTAATACATCTATTGAGGGTAAAATTCAATAATAAGGTGTATAAATTTCCGAAATTTACACACCTGCATGGATGATGCTATCGTTTGACAAACAACATATTAAGAGCAGGATTATGAAAAACGTATTATTATTCTTCGTTTTTTACTTCAGAAATGTTTTTTAGCGGACAGTGGTAAAATAACACTTTGTCAGTGAAATGCGGGTTTTGCTGACAAAGTGATTTTCGCTACCGCCGTTTCCTTGCGATATTCTGAAATTATTTCCTGTCGGTTTCGTATGGCGCGAAATTTCGTTTGTTGTAACCTCTTGATAATCAGCAGTGGCATTTTCTTCAGACAGTAAAAGCTATCATATTGCACCCTAATCGCTATCCTTTTACCTACTAATAGTGCCCTGATTACACAGTAAAAGAGCCCTGATTGCATCGTAATC
>JAFPVC010000021.1 GCA_017413085.1 Prevotella sp. | reverse complement strand
TATGAATTATGAATTATGAATTAAAAAAGATGTCCCTACTATTCCGTCTTCTCAGCAGAAACACCAACTGGTGGCTCATGACGTGCTACACAGTGGCAGGTGTGCTCGGCGCTATGATTGTCATAGCCGGACTGCAGGCGTGGCGCGACATACGCACGCTCTACGGAATGAAGGACAGTTTCATAGGGACAAACTATGTGGTAATAACAAAACCCGTCAGTTCGCTCACCACCGTGATAACGGCGGCAGGCGGACAGGCGGGTTTTACCGATAACGAGATAAAAGACCTGGAGCACATACAGGGCGTGACAGGCGTGGGAGGCTTCACCTCGGCACAGTTCAGCGTATATGGCATGCTGCAGATAGGCAATAGGCAGATGCAGACGCAGATGTTCCTTGAGAGCGTGCCCGACAGGTTCGTTGACCTGCCCGACGGATGCCGCTGGGAAGCACGGCTCACCGACCGCGAGATACCAGTCATAGTGCCGCAGACCTACATCAACCTCTACAACTACGGCTACGCCACCTCAACGGGCATGCCGCAGGTTGACGGTTCACTCATATCGCAGATACCGCTCCACTTCATCTTCTCGGGCCGTGGCAACCAACAGTTGCGCTACCGTGCACGAATAGTAGCATACACGCAAAGACTGAACACCATACTGGTGCCCGATGCCTTCCTGAAAGAAGCCAACCAACGACTGTCATACAACAGTGAGCCGCAGATGCCCTCGCGCATGATAGTATGCACCGACAGCAAGAAACTCTCGCCACAGCTTCTCAGCCAGCTGCACCACGACGGCTACGAGATAGAGGGCAACGCCGCCGACCAGCTGCGTATGCAGACACTGCTCTACGGCATCTGCACCGCCATCATCGCCATAGGACTGGTGGTAAGCCTGCTGTCGTTCCTGCTGCTCGTCACGAGCATCATGATAGTGGTGGAGAAGAACCGCCAGAAGATAGAGAACCTCTCGCTCCTGGGCTACGACAGGCAGCGCATCTCGCTGACCTACCAGCTGCTCGCCGCCACGTTCGACCTCATAACGTGGCTCATGGGCGCACTGCTCAGCACCATGTTCTATCCACTCTTCTCAGGCCTGCTGCACAGCATAGTGCCCACCTTCACCCCCATGGGCATACTCAGCGCATGGCTGCCCGCACTGGTCCTCGCCGCCATGTTCACCCTGCTCCACGCCCTGATAGTAAGACACCTCGTAGGCAGAGTGGTGCGGTAGAGAAAAAATGTTAAATTGTTGGAAAAACGGACAAAATACGTTGTCTATATGTTGGAAAAACGGACAAAATTACTTAATTTTGCATTAGAAAAGCGGACAACACTATGCTTAACAGGAAGATTGATAATTATTTAGAAACATTCTACAAGAACCAAAACAAGGCTTTACTAATAACAGGTGCAAGACAGACGGGGAAATCATTCTCCATCCGTAACTTTGGCACCACACATTTCGAGAGTTTCATAGAGATAAACTTCATTGAACAACCCGAAGCCATAAGCGTGCTTGCAGAAGCCAAAAACAGCCAAGAGATACTTATGCGTCTGTCGCTGTTGAGCAACAAACCTCTTGTAAAGGGAAAAACCCTGATATTCTTTGACGAAGTGCAAGAGTATCCCGAACTGGTGACTGCCATAAAGTTTCTTGTAGCTGAAGGCAGTTACAGATACGTACTCAGTGGCTCACTGCTAGGAGTGAAACTGAATGACCTGCGCTCCGAACCAGTAGGATACATGGAAGTAAAAGAAATGTTCCCACTTGATTTTGAGGAATATCTCTGGGCCATGGGAGTAAACACACAAATTACGGACAACCTCAGGAACGCATTCATCAACAAGACACCCGTTGACACGTTTATACACAATAAAATCATGGAACTGTTCCGCCTCTATCTGATAGTGGGCGGTATGCCTGCCGTTATACAGAAATACATTGACACAAACAACTTGCAGCAGGTAATAGAAGAGCAACAGTCTATCGTAAGACTGTATAAACGCGATATCAGCAAATACGACAAAAAAAGAAAACTATACATAGAGGAAATCTATGACCTCATACCCCCTGAACTAAATGCAAAGAACAAACGCTTTGTATTGAAGAACCTCAATGAAAACCTAAAATTCTCACGCTATGAGAACAGCTTTATATGGCTGAAAGACGCAGGAGTAGCGCTGCCCGTATATAACGCAGAAGAACCTGTCGTGCCATTAAAACTTTCACGCAGCCGCAACCTTTTCAAGCTTTTCTCCAACGATATTGGTTTACTGGCAAGCCAATATGCCGACGGCATACAGTTAAGGCTGCTCAATGGAGACAAAGGGATAAACTTCGGCTCAATATATGAGAATGTCGTGGCTCAGGAATTGCGTGCGCATGGATTTGACTTGTACTATTTCAACAACAAGAAACAAGGAGAACTGGATTTCATAGTGGAAAAAGACGCACACGTACTGCCCATAGAAGTGAAATCAGGCAAAGACTATCAGCGACATAACGCACTCTCTAATGTGATGGAGAACACAGATTATGCCATACCAAACGCCATAGTGCTATGCAACGACAACGTCAGAACTAACGGCAAAATCTGCTATCTTCCAATATACATGGTGACATTCCTTGAAAAACAGTCACCCGTCAATATCATATACCACATAGACACAGACGTACTGAAATAAAAGGGATGAGAGATTCATGTAATTGCACAGAAATTCTTTTTTAGAGGAAATATTTGGAGGTATGAAAACTTTTCCTTAAATTTGCAACATGTACATCAATAACCATAAAAACCAATATTGAATTATGAAAAAGACAACCTTTATCCAACTCTTCGCCACGATAGCATTGGGTAGCGCAATGATTACCGCATGTTCAGGAGACGATGGCGGCGGTGATGGCGGCAGCAACTATTCACCAGCATCAAGCAAGATAGGCACCACAGGCAAGGCCCTGGCAGGCTTCGGCAACCTGCTGCAGTGTACATACGGTGCCGACGGAGTGCCACAGAAGGCATATCTCAACAACAATGAATGTGAGATTACAATAAACGGCAGCAAGGATGTAGTCGTTTTTGTAGACGGCTTCACCTCTACATTCTACTACACCTACAACAAACAGGGATATATAACAAAAATGCAGCGAAAAGATACAGAAGGTGAAAATGAATACACATATACCTACAGCAACGACAGATTGGTGGAGATAAAAAGAACTCAAAAAAAACTAAAAACAGAAGAAAAATGGGATTACGTAATAAAGATAGAATGGCAAGGTGGACGCGTTGTAAAATCCATATCAACGATGAAAGGCACTAATATAAAAGTTTGGAATGGCAGTAATGGCACGCAAACAGAGATAAATACATATTCATATCCCACTACACCCGTCAAAAACACCTATGCCCAACCGACTCTGAGCTTTACCACTATACTGTTCTTCGATGGGAATATCAATATGGATACTGAAATATTCAAAGCAATGGCAAATCTTTTTGGAAAAGGCATGACAGAACTGCCATCACGCATTGACTATCAATGGAACGTACAGTATGACGATGATGGCAGCACAAGCAGCGGTTCATCCTATATGACATTCGACTATGGTCTCAACAGCGACGGCACCATAGCCTACGAGACCATCAACGGCACAAAGTACAACTACAGCTACACCAGCAACTTCGGCGCACAGCTGTCAACGGCACTGCCGCAGACGGAAACCATGATACCAATGGCCACCGCCGCAAAGGAAACCTCAACGGGACTGAGACACTATGAGCCGATAAGGTAA
This sequence comes from Prevotella sp., assembly GCA_017413085.1. Classification (GTDB taxonomy): domain Bacteria; phylum Bacteroidota; class Bacteroidia; order Bacteroidales; family Bacteroidaceae; genus Prevotella. The sequence goes on along the minus strand of JAFPVC010000021.1, from coordinate 10,523 downwards.
AAAAAAAGCGACACAAGGGTAGTAAACCCCCGCATCGCTCTTAATAAATCATAAATTTCACAAGTTTGTGTTTCACAAGTTTGTGAAATTTGTGTTTATTATTTGGCTGTCTCGCTAAATTTCAGTAACTTTGCAGTTTAATAGAGAAGGGAAGGAGTGAAGAATTGAAAAATTGAAGTTTTTCGAGAATAAAGATAATAAAACAAGAATATGGCTTTAAAATGTGGTATCGTGGGACTGCCTAACGTAGGCAAGTCCACATTGTTCAACTGCCTGTCAAGTGCAAAGGCGCAGGCAGCCAATTTCCCTTTCTGTACGATAGAACCTAACGTGGGCGTGATAACAGTGCCCGACGAGCGACTGACAAAGCTCGCTGAGATAGTACACCCGGGCAGGATTGTGCCTGCAACGTGCGAGATAGTTGACATCGCCGGACTGGTAAAAGGCGCATCAAAGGGTGAGGGACTGGGAAACAAGTTCCTGGGTAACATCCGTGAGACCGATGCCATCATACACGTATTGCGCTGCTTCGAGGATGAGAACATCACACACGTGGACGGCACCATCGACCCGATACGCGACAAGGAGATAATAGACACCGAACTGCAGCTGAAGGACCTCGAGACCATCGAGAGCCGCTATGCCAAGACACAGAAGGTGGCATCAACGGGCAACAAGGACGCCAAGGTGGAACTGGCAGTACTGACAGCCTACAAGGAGTGTCTGGAGCAGGGTAAGAACGCCCGCACCGTAGAGTTCGACTCAAAAGAGGAGCAGTTGGCTGCGAAGAACCTCTTCCTGCTGACATCAAAGCCGGTGCTGTATGTATGCAACGTGGATGAGTCAAGTGCAAAGGACGGAAACGAATGGACAAAAAAAATCGACGCCATCGCAAAAGAGGAGGGCGCCGAGTCAATGGTGGTGGCTGCTAAGACTGAGGAAGACATCGCCGGTTTCGAATCATACGAAGACAAGCAGCTGTTCCTTGAAGAGCTGGGACTGGAAGAGAGCGGCGTAAACCGCCTTATCAAGAAGGCCTACGCACTCCTGAACCTGCAGACGTTCATCACCGCAGGTGAGATGGAGGTGAAGGCATGGACCTTCAAGAAGGGATGGAAGGCTCCGCAGTGTGCCGGCGTCATCCACACCGACTTTGAGAAGGGTTTCATCCGCGCCGAGGTGATAAAGTATGACGACTACATGGAGTATAAGTCGGAAGCCGCCATACGCGAGGCCGGCAAGCTTGCCATCGAAGGAAAGGAATACGTGGTACAGGACGGCGACATCATGCACTTCAGATTCAACGTATAATTAATGCATAATTCATAATGCATAATGCAATATAAACCTTCATCCTTCATCTAATGAACATTCTACCACTTTTCATTCATTGGAACCCTGACTTGGTAATCTTCAGTTTAGGTCCTGTCGCCATACGCTGGTACAGCACATGCTGGCTGGTGGGATTGCTGCTGTCTTACATGACGGTGAAATATCTGTATAAGAAACAGGGAATAGCCGACGAGAAGTTTGAGCCGCTGTTCTTCTACTGCTTCATCGGCATACTGGTGGGAGCACGTCTGGGTCACTGCATATTCTACGAGCCAGGATATTTCCTGTCGTCAGGCACACACATCATAGAGATGCTGCTGCCTATACGCTACGGACTGGATGGTTCATGGCATTTCATCGGCTATGAAGGACTGGCATCGCATGGCGGTACCATAGGTATCATACTTGCACTGCTGCTCTACTGTCACAACAAGAAGATGAAGATTATGACGGTGCTCGACACCATAAGCATCTCGGTGCCAATCACTGCATGCTTCATCCGACTGGGCAACCTGATGAACTCAGAGATTATTGGCCGTCCAACGGATGTGCCATGGGCTTTCATCTTCGAGCGTGTGGACATGCTTCCACGTCACCCAGGACAGCTTTACGAGGCGATAGCATACTTCTGTTTCTTCTTCGTACTGTGGTATTACTGGAGGAAATCGCCTGAGCGTGTAGGCACAGGCTTCTTCTTCGGTCTCGACATCTTCCTTATCTTCACCTTCCGCTTCTTCATAGAATACACCAAGGAGGTGCAGGAAGCCTTTGAAGAAGGCATGCTCTTCGACATGGGCCAGCTCCTGTCAGTGCCATTCATCCTGCTGGGAGCATACTTTACTTGGAAAGGGATAAAAAAGGAAAAAGAAATAAACTAGGGAAACTAGTAAGACTAGGAAAACTAGATAGACTAGGAAGACTAGAAAAAAATAATAATCAAAAACAAAACAATGGCAAAGAAAGACGGCGAACTGACGCCGATGATGAAACAGTTTTTCGACCTCAAGTCGAAGCATCCGGAGGCACTGCTGCTCTTCCGCTGCGGCGACTTCTATGAGACCTATTGCGATGACGCAATAGATGCTTCACGAATACTGGGCATCACCCTGACCAAGCGTAACAACGGCGCATCGAAGGGCGACGCCATGGCCGGCTTTCCACACCATGCTCTCGATACCTACCTGCCGAAACTGATAAGAGCCGGACGCCGCGTTGCTATCTGCGACCAGCTCGAAGACCCCAAGCTGACAAAGAAACTCGTAAAGCGAGGCATCACCGAACTCGTCACACCTGGCATTGCTATACGCGACAACGTGCTGAATTATAAGGAGAATAACTTCCTCGCAGCTATACACTTCGGCAAAGGCTCCTTCGGACTATCACTGCTCGACATCTCCACGGGTGAGTTCCTATGCGACCAAGGCAACCACGAATACATTGACAAGATGCTTGCCAACTTCCAACCGAAGGAGGTGCTGGTGGAACGCAACCACAAGGGACAGCTGCTGCAGATGTTCGGGTCTAACCTCTGCACCTACGAGATGGACGACTGGGTGTTCTCTGAGCAGACCGCCAACCAGAAACTTCACCATCATTTCAAGGTAAGGAACATGAAGGGCTTCGGCGTTGAGAACCTGAAAGACGGACTGATAGCCTCTGGCGCCGTACTGCAGTATCTGGAGATGATGCAGCAGACTCACATTGACCACATCACCAAACTGCAGCGCATTGATGCCGACCGCTACGTTCGTCTTGACAGCTTCACAGTCAGAAACCTTGAGCTGAACTCTCCGCTTCACGAAGGCGGCACATCGCTGGTTGACGTAATAGACAACACCATATCGCCGATGGGAGCGCGCCTGCTCCGCCGATGGCTCGTATTCCCACTAAGGGAGCAGAATCGCATCAACGAGCGTCTCGACGTGGTGGATTATTTCTTCCGCCAGCCTGACTCACGCGATGTGATAGAGGATGAGCTACACCGCATAGGCGACATGGAACGCCTCGTGGCAAAGGTGGCCGTGGGCAGGATAACGCCTCGCGAGGTAGTGCAAATGAAACATGCACTGACTGCCATCAAACCTATAAAAGTGATATGCACGCAGAGTGATACGGCAGTGTTGAAAAGAGTAGGGGAGACCCTCGACCCATTGGATGAACTGCGCGAACACATAGACCACTGGCTCGTACCTGATCCGCCTTCGATGATAGGCAAAGGACAGGTGATAGGCAAGGGCGTGAACCAGGAACTCGACGAACTGCGACAGATTGCTTACTCAGGCAAGGACTACCTGCTGAAGATACAGGAGCGCGAGATACAGCGCACGGGCATATCATCGTTGAAGATTGGTTTTAATAACGTCTTCGGTTATTATCTTGAGGTGCGCAATACCTATAAAGACCAGGTGCCACCGGAATGGATTCGCAAGCAGACGCTGACGCAGGCGGAGCGTTACATCACCGAGGAACTGAAGCAGTATGAGGACAAGATACTGGGTGCTGAGGACAAGATACTGGCATTGGAGAACCGCCTTTATACAGAACTCGTAACCTTCGTGCAGCAATACATGCAGCAGTTGCAGATAGATGCGCAACTGGTGGCAGAGATAGACTGTCTGCTGTCGTTTGCCAAGACTGCCGTGGAGCACCACTATGTGCGCCCTGTCATCGACGATTCGCAGATAATAGACATCAAGCAGGGCCGTCACCCGGTAATCGAGGCAAACATGCCAATAGGCGAGCAGTATGTGCCAAATGATGTTTATCTTTCGGGAAAGACCGGAAACAACGGAGTATCGGAAAAGACTGATGAATCTTCCCAGCAGATTATCATCATCACTGGTCCTAACATGGCGGGTAAGTCGGCATTGCTCCGTCAGACTGCCCTCATAGTGCTGCTGGCACAGATAGGCTGCTACGTTCCTGCCGACTCGGCTCGCATAGGTCTTGTAGATAAGATTTTCACCCGTGTGGGAGCCTCTGACAGCCTCTCTACAGGCGAGTCAACATTCATGGTGGAGATGACTGAGGCAGCGAACATCCTCAACAACGTCTCAGACCGCTCGCTGGTACTCTTCGACGAACTCGGTCGCGGCACCAGTACTTACGACGGCATATCCATAGCATGGGCGATAGTGGAGTATCTGCACGAACACGAAGGTTCATGCGCCCGCACTCTCTTTGCCACGCACTACCATGAGCTCAACGAGATGCAGAACCACTATGAGCGCATCAAGAACTTCAACGTGTCTGTAAAGGAGATAAACGGCAAGATTATCTTCCTGCGCAAACTCGTAGAGGGTGGCTCTGAGCATAGCTTCGGTATTCATGTGGCACAGCTTGCCGGTATGCCGCCAACGATAGTGAATCGTGCCAACGAGGTGCTTGCAGCCCTTGAGAAGGAGGCTTCTTCTGTTGGTGCAGCAGGCAAGAAGGAGACGCGCGATGCTCTCAACAACATAACAGAGCAGGGTGGGGGAGCACAACTGTCGTTCTTCCAACTTGATGACCCTGTGCTCGAACAGATACGCGATGAGATTCTCGCCACCGACATCAACTCGCTGACACCGCTCGAAGCCCTCAACAAGCTCAACGACATAAAGAAACTCGTAGGAGGGAAGTGAGGGAAACTAGGGAACTAGGAAGACTAGTAGAACTAGAAAAACTAGAAAAACTAGGAAGACTAGAAAGAACAAAGAACAAAGACAAAAAAACACTATATAAATGGAATACAACTTCAGAGACATTGAGAAACGCTGGTTTCAATACTGGCAGGAGAATGAGACCTATAAGGTTACAGAGGATGAGAACAAGAAGAAATTCTACGTGCTGAATATGTTCCCTTATCCGTCGGGAGCCGGACTCCACGTCGGTCACCCCTTGGGCTACATAGCCAGCGATATATACGCTCGCTATAAGCGTCTGCAGGGCTACAACGTCTTGAACCCTATGGGCTATGATGCCTACGGACTGCCTGCTGAGCAGTATGCCATACAGACAGGTCAGCACCCTGAGAAGACTACCAACGATAACATCAACCGCTATCGTGAGCAGTTGGACAAGATTGGTTTCTCTTTCGACTGGAGCCGTGAGGTGCGCACCTGCGACCCTGTATATTACAAGTGGACTCAGTGGGCGTTCCAGAAGATGTATAACTCCTTCTACTGCAACAAGGAGAAGAAGGCCCTGCCTATCGATACACTCATAAAGCACTTTGAGACTGAGGGCAACCCTGGTCTTGACGTGGCTTGCTCCGAGAATATCACCTTCACAGCCGAGGAGTGGAACTCATGGGATGAGAAGAAGAAGTCTGACATCCTCATGAACTACCGCCTTGCCTTCATGGGCGAGACCATGGTGAACTGGTGTGCCGGACTGGGCACTGTGCTTGCCAACGACGAGGTTGTTGATGGTGTCAGCGTACGCGGCGGCTTCCCTGTAGAACAGAAGAAGATGCGCCAGTGGTGCCTGCGTGTCAGCGCTTACGCACAGCGTCTGCTCGACGGACTGGAGACCATACAGTGGAGCGACTCTATCAAGGAGACTCAGAGGAACTGGATAGGACGTTCTGAGGGTACCGAGGTTAAGATAAAGGTAGCTGATCAGGACATCGACTTCACCATCTTCACCACCAGAGCAGACACCATGTTCGGCGTTACGTTCTTCGTGCTCGCACCAGAGTCGGAGCTCGTAGATATGGTGACAACCGCCGACCAACGCTCGGCAGTTGACGAGTATGTTAAGTATGTCAAAGGTCGCACGGAACGTGAGCGCATGATAGACCATACCGTAACGGGTGTGTTCTCTGGTGCCTACGGTATCAATCCTATCACAGGCGATAAGTGCCCTATATACATCAGCGAGTATGTGCTCGCCGGCTACGGCACGGGTGCCATCATGGCCGTTCCTGCGCATGACAGCCGCGACTATGCCTTCGCTAAGCACTTCAACCTGCCTATCATACCTCTCATTGAGGGTGCCGATGTCTCTGAGGAGTCATACGACGCCAAGGAGGGCATAGTGATGAACTCACCTATGCAGGGCAAGAAGGCTGTAGAATACAACGGTGAGTCGCTGTCGCTCAACGGCTGCACCATCAAGGAGGCTATTGCCAAGACCAAGGTGTTCGTGGAGAAGCACAACATCGGTCGCGTGAAGGTCAACTACCGTCTGCGCGACGCCATCTTCTCTCGTCAGCGCTACTGGGGCGAGCCATTCCCTGTATATCATAAGAACGGCATACCTCAGATGATACCTGAGGAGTGCCTGCCTATAGAGCTACCACAGGTTGACAAGTTCCTGCCTACCGAGACCGGTGAGCCGCCACTGGGCAACGCTACCGTATGGGCGTGGGACGAGGCTAACAAGAAGATTGTAGAGAACTCAAAGATAGACAACAAGACCGTCTTCCCTCTCGAGCTATATACCATGCCGGGCTTCGCTGGTTCTTCAGCATACTACCTGCGCTATATGGACCCAAAGAACACCAATGCACTCGTTGATGAGAAGGTGGACCAGTACTGGCAGAACGTTGACCTCTATGTGGGCGGTTCTGAGCACGCTACAGGTCACCTCATCTACTCACGCTTCTGGTGTAAGTTCCTCTATGACCTCGGCGTATCATGCAAGGACGAGCCGTTCCAGAAGCTCATCAACCAGGGCATGATACAGGGACGCTCTAACTTCGTTTACAGAGTAAAGGACACCAACACCTTCGTCAGCCTTGACAAGAAGGATGAGTATGACGTAACACCTATCCACGTTGACGTGAACATCGTCTCTGCCGACGTACTCGACGTAGAGGCATTCAAGCAGTGGCGCCCTGAGTATAACAACGCTGAGTTCATACTCTCTGACGACGGCACTTACAAGTGCGGCTGGGCTGTTGAGAAGATGTCAAAGTCTATGTTCAACGTCGTCAACCCTGACATGATAGTAGAGAAGTATGGTGCCGACACGCTGCGTCTCTATGAGATGTTCCTCGGTCCTGTGGAGCAGTCAAAGCCTTGGGACACCAACGGCATCGACGGCTGCCATCGCTTCCTGAAGAAGTTCTGGGGACTTTTCTATGACCGTGAGGGCAACTGGACCGTCAACGACGACGCACCAACGGCAGAGCAGGAGAAGAGCCTGCACAAGCTCATCAAGAAGGTTACGCAGGACATAGAGCAGTTCTCTTACAACACCTCTATCTCTGCCTTCATGATTGCCGTCAGCGAACTGCAGAAGTGCCACTCTAAGGCCATACTGAAGGACCTTGTAGTGCTCATAGCACCATTCGCACCGTTCATCGCCGAGGAGCTGTGGCATCAGCTTGACAACGAAGGCACCGTATGCGACGCCCAGTGGCCTGCGTGGGATGAGTCAAAGATGAAGGACTCTGAGAAGACCATGCCGGTGCAGTTCTGCGGCAAGACGCGCTTCACCATGCAGGTGCCAGCCGATGCCTCACGCGAGGAGGTAGAGAAGCAGGCACTCAGCGATGAGCGCACCGCCAAATACACCGAAGGCAAACAAGTGGTGAAGGTCATCGTAGTGCCTGGAAAGATTGTGAACATTGTCATTAAATAAGCCGGGCGGCTTATTTAATGAAGTGAAGAACGAAGAGTGAAGAGTGAAGAATTTAAGTTACACTTGCATATTGATTAGCTAAATGATGCAGTCAAATAGTAACTCAAATTCTTCACTCTTCGTTCTTCACTTAAAAGTTCAGCGCACTGACAATGCTTGTTATAGCAGTGAGGATGGCGTTGATGATAACGCTCCATTTGTTAGATACCTGAATCATGATACTACAAAATTTTTAGTTAATAATAGTAACTTGTATTTTTCACTTTTCACTTACAAGTTACTCGCCGTCGTTCTCCTCATTTTTCTTACTGCCAACGGCCTTTATCACGCGAAGCCCGTCGGTGAAGGTGCGGGTAATCTTGCCATTCTGCTTCTTACCCTCTGCAAGGAAGCCCACACGAAAACCATTCACATACTCGTTGGCATTAAACTTCTCCTCGCTGAGCGCACCCTTGGAGCGTATGCCGATGTAGAAAGTGCCGAAGCCGTCGAGCTGCACCTTGTTTGAGTTCTGGAGCTCATACTTCATGGTCTCCACCATCTCGATGAGCACCGCCATCACGTCCGACTTCTTCATAGAACAGTTCTGCTGCACGCGGTCGGCTATCTGCTCAAGTCCTACGGTGGTTGGATGCACGGCGCGACCATACCAAAGTCCGTTACCATTCTTACGATTGTTCTGATAAGTTACATACTGAATTGCTGCCATAGTAAATAAAATTTAAGAATTAAAAAATTAAAGAATTGAAAAATTGAAAAATTGAAATTAAACCTCGAAATATCGAAATATCGAAATAACGAAATAACGAAATAACGAAAAAAACTACACCTGATAGTTGCTCCTTGCCATCTTGCGGTTCACGCGCTCGGTAGTGTAGCTGATGTGCAGGCAATGCACGCGGCCGCCGCGCATCTCAAGCAACATCTGGTCGAACACAATGTTTGCCATAATGTAGGCATACATCTTCTTTGCCACCTCCAGCGATCCCACATGGATGTCTGCCGCTTCACCGCGCATGTGCTGCGACGTACGGGAGCCTCCTATCATCTCATTCAGCTTGGGTGAGCGGTAACCGCTTGTGATGCGTATCACGCCAAAGCGCCTTCTCAGTGGTTCCAGCACATTGATGCAGAGGCTCTGCAGCGCCTCTATGTCTTCTATCTCCGGCTGGTTGTCTATGCCATGCTTAATGGCGGTGGCTGAGCGTGTGAACTCCGACAGGCGGAAATGCTCGCTTAGCTGAATGTCCTGATTCATGTTGGGTGTGTTTTCCATAGTGTTTTCCATCGTAATTTTAATTGAAAAGGTTATGTGTGTGTTTTTCATTAGTATCAGACTTGAGGTCTGTGTTTCTCGTTTCTGAATGCAAAATTACTACATTTTTATCCTGAAAACAAATTATTCTATGTAGTCAGCTATGTAGTCAATAAAACCTTCCCTTGTATCTCATTAGCAGCGGCGCACGCTTCATGCCCTTGCACCGCCTGGCCTGCGACAGATAAGAGGCAGGATTCCTCGGCACCCTCTCATGCACCACGCTGCAGCAGCGCGCCATAAGATGCTTGAAGGGCATGGGCAGACCGTCGTCGTCGGTCAGTTCCTCACTCTCATATAATATATGTACCATCTCCACCAGGTCGGTCTTGGTACCGTGCCATAGCAGTCCTTCGTCCTCACGGTGCATAAGCAGTTCCTTCATGTCAGAAATCACGCGCAGTTCGTTGCGCATCATCAGTTCCTTGTCAGTAGCATTCATTGTTTTTCTATAGTTATTAATTACATTTATTGTTTTCACGCTGCAAAATTACATCATAAGTTTGCACAAGTAGTTCAAATAAGAAAAAATACAGTTAAACAATGTTAGGTTTTAATAAATTTTTATTAATAAAACAGCCTGTGTTTCCGTAATTAGTAAAAATATATTAACTTTGCAATATGATACAGAGTTTTTCAGAAAAAGCAAACGAAATATTCCGTAGGACTATAGCCGACTACCACAAGTTTGACAACGTAGACCAGCCCGTAATCAACACCTGCCGCCACGGCAGCATTGACTACGTGCTCTATCAGAAGTGCTGGATCGATACCGTGCAATGGCATCTGGAGGACATCATACGCGACCCGGACATCGACCCCGTGGAGGCACTGAAGATAAAGAGGAGGATTGACAAGTCGAATCAGGACCGCACCGACGTGGTGGAGGACATCGACACTTACTTCCGCAACCTCTACAAGAGCATAAGGCCGTTCCCCGATGCTACGCTCAACACTGAGAGTCCGGCATGGGCCATCGACCGCCTGTCTATCCTTGCCCTGAAAATATGGCACATGGAAGAGCAGACGCAGCGCACCGATGCCGACCCTACGCATATTGCTCTCTGTCACGGCAAACTCAGTGTACTGCTGGAACAGCAGCGCGACCTCTCGCTTGCCATCGACCAGTTGCTCGACGACATCGTATCTGGCCGCAAGTACATGAAGGTGTATCGCCAGATGAAGATGTATAACGACCCATCGACGAATCCTGTCCTTTACAAAAAGTAATTTTTGTAAGTGAAGAGTGAAGAGTGAAAAATACCGTGAAGCGTTGGACGCTTCAAGTGAAGAGTGAAGAGTGAAG
>JAFPVC010000003.1 GCA_017413085.1 Prevotella sp. | reverse complement strand
TCAATCCAGACGTCGCTTTTCTTAACTTTTAACTTACCCATATTCTGAATAAAATTTTAAAGGGTTAGTAAAAGATTAAGCTTCTGGGTGCTTGTCTTCGTAGGTGTGTGCGATGGTGTAACCAATCTCGTCCATAGCGAACGTAAGCTTGTCGATCTTGTTGGTGAAGTAGTTGTAAGCCACAACAGACACCCAAGATGTTGCGATACCAGAAGCGGTGTTAACGAGGGCCTCAGAGATACCAGTTGACAGAGCCATAGAGTCTGCACCACCACCAGCAGCAAGAGCGGCGAATGAACGTATCATACCAAGCACGGTTCCGAACAGAGCGGTAAGAGTACCCAGTGTTACGATGGTAGCGATGATAGGCAGGTTCATTGTCATGGTAGGCATCTCAAGAGCTGTTGCCTCCTCATGAGCGTTCTGGATGGTAGCCACCTTCTCTTTCAGCTTGATAGGAGCCTTCTCCATCTCGCGATAAGACTTCAGGTCAGCGAGAACCACGTTAGCCACAGAACCGCGCTGCTTGTTGCAGAGCTCCTCGGCCTTGTCGATGTCGCCGTTCTTGAGAGCCTTCTTCACGTTCTCAGTGAACTTGGTAACGTTACCCTTGCCAGAGCAAGCAGAGATAGCGATCAGACGCTCTACTGACATTGCGATAACGGTGCAGAGCAGACCCAGGATGATAGGCACAACCCATCCACCTTTATACACTGTACCGAGCATGTTCAGAGGATGACCGTTAGCTGCATCGCCGTTAGCGAAGTTACTTGGGTTACCCAAGAAGAACAGATAGAAGCAGATACCAACTGCGAATGCAAATGCAATGATGATAATTGCGTGTCTTACGCCCTGGAAGCCCTGTGACTTCTTGGCGCCGGCTGATTTTGTAGTTGCCATAATTTAGTTTGGTTTTTTGTGATTATTAATTAATGAATTATTGATTATTGTTTAAAATTAAAGTTTTTCACATACGGGTGGTTTAAGGCAGTTAACTTATAGGCAGATTTGTTTTCTGAAGACAAAGGTAACAATTTTCATTGAAATAAAGAATTATTTTAATACTTTTAACAAAAAAAATTTACTTTTGCACGATTATTCTTGCATGTTTTCCTTTTTTCGCCAAAATAAAAGACAAAAAAGAAAAGAAACAGAGCCGAAAAAAGGGTAAAAAGGCAAAAGTTGACACTTCTTTGCCTCTTTATCCTTTTATTCTTTTATATATCTTTTCGATTCTATTTCAGCTTGGCGCAGCACTCCTTTATGCGGCGCATGGCCTCGCGGATGTTGTCGTCGCTTGTGGCATAGCTCATGCGGAAGCATTCAGGGTCGCCAAAGGCATCGCCGCCTACGGTTGCCACGTGACCGACTTCAAGCAGGTACATGGCAAAATCGTTGGTATCCTTGATTACACGCTCACCGTCGGTCTTTCCAAGATAGCTCTTGCACTTCGGGAAGACATAGAAAGCACCATCAGGTACGTTAACCTCAAGTCCTGGAACCTCCTTTACGAGCGAAACGATAAGGTCGCGGCGGCGCTCAAATGCCTTGCGCATATCTTCAACGCACTCCTGCGAAGCAGTGTAGGCAACCGTTGCAGCCTTCTGCGATACAGAGCATGGACCTGAGGTATACTGGCCCTGCAACTTGTTGCAGCCCTTGACAATCCACTCTGGAGCAGCCATGTAGCCGATGCGCCAGCCGGTCATGGCGTATGCCTTGCTGACACCATTTATAATAATAGACTGTTCCTTCATGCCCGGGAACTGAGCTATAGATTCATGCTTGCCAACATAATTGATGTGCTCGTAGATTTCGTCAGCGAGTACGTACATGTCAGGATACTTGCGGATGACGTTCGCCAGACCTTCAAGCTCTACTTTTGAATATACGGAACCTGTAGGGTTGCTTGGCGAGCAGAGAATCAGCATGCGTGTCTTAGGAGTGATTGCCGCCTCAAGCTGCTCTGGTGTAATCTTGAAGTTCTGGTCGAAACCTGCAGGAATGTGCACTGGAGTTCCGCCTGCGAGCAGCACCATCTGTGGATATGAAACCCAGTAAGGAGTAGGAATTATCACCTCGTCGCCGTCATCCACGAGAGCCATCACGGCATTGCAGACAGCCTGCTTGGCACCGTTGCTGACGAGAATCTCGCTTGTCTTGTAGTCAAGGCCGTTCTCGTTCTTCAGCTTTGCCACCACGGCCTCACGCAAGTCTGCGTAGCCAGGTACTGGAGAATAGCGTGACCAGTTATCATCGATGGCCTGCTTGGCCGATGTCTTGATGTGGTCAGGAGTATTGAAGTCGGGCTCACCCACGCTGAGGTTAATCACGTCAATGCCTTGAGCCTTCATCTCGCTGCTTTTCTGCGACATGGCAAGCGTAGCTGAAGGCTGTAATCTGTTAAGTCTGCTGGAAAGTTTTCCCATAATACAATTCTTTTACTTTTTGATTTTTGGCTGCAAAGTTACTAATTTTCTTTGAATTACAAAAATATTTGTCATATTTTTTACGCATTTTCCTGCATTGCACCCGCAAATATTACATTTTGCGCAAATATAGCGTATTTTACTTACACTTTGATTTTTGCAACCTCTGTTTCCTTGCAATAGAAATCACCAACCGTCATTTTGTTCTGCTACAGCGCAAATATGCGCTTTTAAGTATATTGCTGTAAAACAAAGACTTAAACTAAAACACATATTCTGCCATGTGTAAAAGCGGCCTGATTGCACTACAATCAGCACCCGATTACACTGTAAAAGTGCCCAGATTACCATGTAATCAGCACCTGATTACATGGTAATCGCTACCTGATTAAGTCTTGATACCGCCAATGACATGAAAAAATGAACGAAAAAGCATGAAATAAGCGCACAAAACAACTGCCGCCGTTTCTATTTTGCATGACCAGACAAGAAAAACAAAAATGACAAATTGTAAACAAAAACGCCATTTTTGTTATCTGCGTGATTTCATGTTGCGCGGATGATGCTGTTCTATCTCTTCACGCAAAGTGGTCATGTCGATGTGGGTGTATATCTCGGTCGTGCCGATGCTCTCATGTCCGAGCATAGCCTGTATGGCACGCAGTGATGCCCCGCCCTCAAGCAGTGCTGTGGCAAAGGAATGGCGCAAGGTGTGCGGCGAGATGGTTTTCTTTATCCCTGCGTCAATTGCATACTGCTTAATCATTATCAGTATCATGGTGCGCGTAAGGTGTGCACCGCGCCGGTTCAAGAACACATAGTCCTCTTCGCCGGGCTTTATCTTCATCCGCCGGCGATCGTCATACCACAGGTGCAGTTCCTTCAGCGCACGGCTGGATATCGGCACGAGGCGTTCCTTTGCCCCCTTGCCCATGACGCGCACGAACTGTTCTTCCTCGTAAATGTTAGTAAGGGTCAGCGTAACGAGTTCCGACACGCGCAGTCCACACGAGAAAAGCACCTCAATGATGGCACGGTTGCGGTGTCCCTCCCATTTAGACAAGTCTACGGCACCCTCAAGCATGTCCACCTCAGCGGTTGATAGCACCTCTGGCAGGTGCTTGCTCTGTATGGGCGTCTCAAGCAGTTCCGACGGGTCTTGCTCCACATAGCCGTCAAGTTCGAGGAAATGGTAAAAAGCCCTGACACCACACAGAACCCTTGCATGCGACGACGGTGCAATGCCAAGGTCGTGCAGTGATGCGGAAAACGCCTGCAGGTCTTCCAACGACAAGGTCACGGCATCACGTCCCTCATCGCTGCACCACGTGAACAGCATACCCACATCATGCAGATATGCCTCAAGGGTATTGGCCGACAGTCCTTTCTGCAAGCGCAGATGGCGGCGGAAACGCTCAGTTATGCTTTTGCCCTGCGTCATTTTCTCGATGTATTCTCAAAATGCTGGTAATCCTTGCTCGACCGCCATACGCCACCCCATGTAAACCCACGGCGAACGAACTCCTTATAACAGGCATCAGAGGTGGTGATAATCGGCACCGGAGATTTCTTCTGCATGGCGGCCGTTCCACGGTTATATGCGAAAGGACGCGCTTCAGCAGGGTCAACCTTCTGCCCGCGCACCCAAGGATTGTAGAACGGGTTCACGTCAATTGCCAGCCCACGCCCGTGATTCGACAAACGGTTGGTGCCAGGCACCACACGGTAATTGAAGCAACTGGTATTGTTGGCACGCATCGAAGCGTCGTCATCGCCGCCGTACTCGTCAACAAGCACCATGCGTTCTATCTTGTAGCCCTTACGGTAGAGGGCAAGGAATATATCCCGTAAATCTCCGGCTATGAGTTTGTTGCACACAAGTTCGCCAATGCGCGTCTTGCCGTCTGTGCCCACGTGCAGCACCCGCACGTAACGCAGCGTCTCCCTGCCCCACTGTTCCTTGTCGGCAGGCAGCGACTTGCCCAGCATACGTCCGACGACTTCGTCGGTAAGTGTCGAGACACTGAAATACTGCTCTACGACATTTGCCGCAGGAGGCTCAATCATGTCGCCCGCACGCTGTGCGCACACTGTAGACGCAAGGGTCAGGAGAAACACTATTATACGCAATGCCGTAATCTTGTTGTTCATATTGATTTCCTTCATTCGTGAATACTATATATTTGATTTCAAATGACAAAGTTACTGATTTTTTTCCTAACAGCAAACAAAACCAATGACAAAATTTGCATGACTGCGAAATAATTACTAACTTTGCACTTTGATTAATCAGATTTCTCCGAGTACTCGGAATATTCGGATTACTCTGATTACTCCGACAACCATAAAAAACAACTATAAATAATGAAACTCTGGTCAAAAGGTTTTGAAATAAACAAGGAGATAGAGCGCTTCACAGTGGGAAGAGACCGCGAGATGGACCTCTATCTGGCTAAGTACGACGTCATGGGCTCCATGGCGCATATCACCATGCTCAACAGCATCGGACTGATTGCTGACGACGAGCTGCCACTGCTGCTCAAGGAACTGCGCAAGATATACGACATCTGCGAGCGAGACGAGTTCGTCATCGAAGACGACATCGAGGACGTGCACTCACAGGTGGAGCTGATGCTCACACGCGCACTGGGCGACATGGGAAAGAAAATACACTCCGGACGCTCACGCAACGACCAAGTGCTCGTTGACCTTAAACTCTTCACCCGCGCACGTCTGCGCGAGGTGGTGACAGAGGTAAAGACTCTCTTCGACGAACTCATACAACAGAGCGAGGCAACGAAAGACGTACTGATGCCGGGATATACGCATCTGCAGATAGCCATGCCGTCGTCGTTCGGACTGTGGTTTGGCGCATACGCCGAATCACTGACCGACGATATGCTCTACCTGCAGGCCGCATACCGCATGACCAACCGCAACCCTCTGGGCTCTGCTGCCGGCTACGGCTCGTCATTCCCGCTGAACAGACAGATGACCACTGACCTGCTGGGCTTCGACACCATGAACTACAACGTGGTGTATGCGCAGATGGGACGCGGAAAGATGGAGCGCAACGTGGCGTTCTCCATTGCCGGACTGGCCGGCACGATGGCAAAGATGGCTTTCGACGCCTGCATGTTCAATTCGCAGAACTTCCAGTTTGTGAAACTGCCGAAGGAGTGCACCACAGGTTCAAGCATCATGCCGCACAAGAAAAACCCCGATGTATTTGAACTCATCAGGGCAAAATGCAACAAACTGCAGTCACTGCCTACACAGGTGACGATGATACAGAACAACCTGCCGTGCGGATACTTCCGCGACCTGCAGATAATAAAAGAGGTGTTCCTGCCTGCCTTCGACGAACTGCTCGACTGCCTGCGCATGACTGCCTACATTATTAATAAGATGGAGGTGCGCCGCGACATACTGGACAACCCGATGTATGACGCCATCTTCTCTGTTGAGGAGGTTAACCGTCTGGCTGCCGAGGGCATGCCGTTCCGCGATGCCTACAAGAAGGTGGGACTCGACATCGAAGCCGGCAACTTCACTCCAAACAAAGACATACACCACACCCACGAGGGCAGCATAGGCAACCTGTGCAACGACCGTATCAATGCCTTGATGCAGTCACTGCTTGACGGTTTCCACTTCGAGCGCGTCGACAATGCTGAAAAGGCTCTGCTGGAGACTGGGAAGGATAATTAATCAAAGATAAGTGGTACAACTATGAGCAAGGGGCTATATAAGATGAAAGCCGCAATGCGCTTTTCACTGTTTGCCGCACTGCTGTGCGTGCTGACATCGTGCGAAGACTTCCTGAACGTAAGCAACGAGTATTCTACACACCAGTGCTACTACATTATTGACTTCTCATTTGGACATACGGCATCACCACTGTATGCTGCACTCGGAGGCACTAACACGTTCTGCATGATTTCTGAGGAATCGACAGGCGGCAGTGCCTACAAGCTGCGTGCATGGATGCACGGCACGGCAGCACACGAAGAAACCATCAGCGAAGAATATCTGACGCGTCCCACAAGACAGTTAGGACTGAACGACGGACTCATCATTGGCAAGTCATCGTTTCAGAATGGCGACCTATACGTGTTTGACCGCCAGTGTCCAAACTGCTATAATGAATACCACCGCATGAACTATGCACTGAACTTCACTGACGCACTCAACGTAAAGTGCTCAAACTGCCAACGTGTATACAGTCTGCTGAGCAGCGGTGCCATAGCCAGCGGCGGAAGCGGCGAAAAGCTGTTTCGCTACCATGCCACGTATAATGGCCAACGACTCACCATTGCAAATCCGAAATAACAAAAACAAAAGAGAAAGAATATGAAACCAACAAAGACACTTCTTTATATTGCGATATGCCTGATGCTCGGCATCCAGGCAGAGGCTGCCAACCTGCCCAACAACGTGGTGCTGCTGGGCGACTCCAACCTCCAGATAGGAGGCGACGACTGCACAGGTGAAAGCAGTTGGAGCAAATGGTTCAAGGACGCCATTCAGCCGAAGACATGCGTAAGCTATGCACGCAGCGGTGCCACATGGACAAACAACGCACTGACCAAGCACGACACCAAGGAAAACATAACACGCGTTGGCAACAGCAACGTGATATACAATCAGGTGAACCGCTTCGACGAGGCATACAAGAACGGAACACAGGAAGAGCCATCGCTCATCATCATAGCCTGCGGCACCAACGACGCATGGTTTCAGAGCCAGCGTCCGCAGATGTACTCTGAGACCGTAGACAAGATATTCAAGACCCCGCTGCAGGATTTGCTCATGAAGAAAGTAAATCAAGTTACGACACTCGCAGAATCAGTACGCTACAACTGTGAGATACTGCGCTATCACTTCCCCGACGCGCGCATCGTATTGCTCACGCCGCTGCAGAGCGTGCAGGGAACGGAGCAGCGCATACAGAAGGTCGGCGACGTAATAGAACAATGCGGCGAGCGCATGGGCATACAGGTGATACGCCTTGACAAGGTGTGTCCTATCAAGAGTTCTGAAGAGAGAGTAAAAAGACACTATACCACCGACGGCACTCACACCAGCGTAGAGGGAGCAAAGCTCGTAGGCGAGAAAGTGGCTGAACTGATCCGCTGATACACAAAGCGAAATAAGATTCTCTTTCATAGTTCATAACAAAATATTCTTAACACTCATTGGTATTCTCTGACTTATTCTTCATATTTGCGTTCCTGCCGGCTTTCTTCATAACCTATATGGTGGCATATTGGGTGGACAGGAGGTTCTTCTCGCCCGACGGGCGCGGGCTGAGGATGAACACTACAGTGCGCAATGCCGTACTCGTGGTGTTCTCACTCATTTTCTATGCCTGGGGCGAACCGGTATACGTATTCCTGATGCTGCTCAGTTCACTGATGAACTACTGCGCAGGTCTTGCCATCGAACGTTACGACAACCAGCAACGGCGCACTGCACTGACTATAGGCATAGTGCTGAACCTGCTTGTGCTCGGTACCTTCAAATACGCAGGATTCTTTGCCGATACGCTTACTGCCATCGGACTGCCCGTGGCAAACCCGAAGATTTCACTGCCGATAGGTATCAGCTTCTATACATTCCAGAGTATATCCTACCTCATCGACGTATACCGCCACGAAGCACCCGTACAGCGACGCTACCACGACCTACTGTTGTATATATCAATGTTTCCGCAACTCATTGCCGGCCCTATCGTGCGCTACGACATCGTAGCAATGGAAATACACAGCCGACGCGTCACGCAGTATGACTATGTAGTGGGTTCATACCGTTTCCTCATCGGACTGGGCAAGAAGGTGATACTGGCAAACCAACTGTCGGAGATATCCACGCAGTTCCTCGGCGGAAACCTTGCCAACGTATCCACCACCGGCGCATGGGTAGGAATCTGCGCCTACACGTTGCAGATATTCTTCGACTTCTCTGGCTACAGCGACATGGCTATCGGACTGGGACGGTGCCTTGGCTTTCACTTTGCCGAAAACTTCCGCCATCCATACATTAGCAAGACCATCACAGAGTTTTGGCGCAGATGGCACATCTCACTCGGCAGTTTCTTCCGCGACTATGTATACATACCCATGGGCGGAAACCGCCGTCACCAGCCGCTGAACATCCTCGTGGTGTGGTTTCTTACGGGTATGTGGCACGGCGCAAGCTGGAACTTCATACTGTGGGGCGTATACTTCGGCATCATCGTGATGATTGAGAAATACACCGTGCTGCGCATTGCCGACAAGGTGCCACGGCCATTCCTGCACCTATACACCATACTGCTCTTCGTCATGGGCTGGGGAATATTTTATTTCGACGACTTCACACGAATGCAGCAGTTCTTCGCCATTTGCTTCGGGGGCGGCAAGACACTCAGCGACTTTACGGCCGAGACTGCACTGATGAACAACTTCTGGCTCTGGGTGGTGGCACTCGTGTTCTGTCTGCCAGTATACGACGGCGTAACACGCATGTTCGACCGTCTGATGCCGGGCGAGACAGTAGCGAAGCACAACGTGTCGCTTGCCGTGCGCATTGTCATGTCGGTAGTGCTGCTCACAACCAGCGTGGCTCTGCTTGTAGGAGCTACAAACAACGCGTTCATCTATACACGCTTCTAAATAACGCAAATATATAATCGCAGAAAACAATATATATATATACAAAAATATTATGTACAAAATAGTAACCAAGAAGCAATTCTCGGAAAAGGTCTTCCTCTTCGAGATTGAGGCTCCGCTGATTGCCAAGAGCCGCAAGCCAGGCAACTTCGTCATCGTGCGCGTTGACAAGCACAGCGAGCGTATGCCGCTGACCATCGCCGACTCTGACGTGGAGCGCGGCACCATCACCCTCGTAATACAGGAGGTGGGTCTGTCATCAACAAAACTGTGCAACAAGAATGTGGGCGACGAAATCGCTGACGTTGTTGGTCCTTTGGGCAACCCTACGCACATTGAGAAGTTCGGTACCGTTATCTGTGCCTGCGGTGGCGTTGGTGCAGCACCTATGCTGCCTATCGTGCGCGGACTGAAGGCTGCCGGCAACCGCGTGCTGACAGTACTGGCAGGACGTACCGCTGAACTCGTAATCCTTGAGGACGAGCTGCGTGCATCGTCTGACGAGCTCATCATCATGACCGACGACGGTTCTAAGGGCGAGAAAGGCGTGGTTACTATCGGTATAGAGAAATTCGCCGAGCAGGAGCACATCGACAAGGCT
The DNA here is from genome assembly GCA_017413085.1 of Prevotella sp. GTDB lineage: Bacteria > Bacteroidota > Bacteroidia > Bacteroidales > Bacteroidaceae > Prevotella. The sequence goes on along the minus strand of JAFPVC010000003.1, from coordinate 67,943 downwards.
TTCGCCATCGGTCCTCCGATAATGATGAAGTTCTCTTGCCTCACAACACAGAAATACGGCATATCTACCGACGTGTCGCTCAACACCATCATGGTTGACGGTACCGGTATGTGCGGTGCATGCCGTCTGTCTATCGGCGGCAAGACGAAGTTCGTCTGCATCGACGGCCCAGAGTTCGACGGTGCTCTCGTTGACTGGGACGAGATGTTCAAGCGCATGGGCACATTCAAGAAGGCAGAACTTGAGGAGATGGAGCACTATGCAGAGCATGTGTATAGCGACTGTGAGGGATGCGCCAAGGAAAGCACCGAGGTGACGATGGATGCCGCACCTGTAGATGACAGCATTGAGGTGCTGACAGACCGCAACGCTGCATGGCGCGACGAACTGCGCAAGTCGATGAAACCGAAGGAGCGCACCGCCATTCCACGCGTCGTAATGCCAGAGCTTGACCCGGTATATCGTGCCACCACACGCACTGAGGAGGTGAACAAAGGCCTTACAAAAGAGATGGCACTCACCGAGGCAAAGCGCTGTCTTGACTGCGGCAAACCGACATGTATGGAGGGCTGCCCTGTCAGCATCAACATACCTTCATTCATCAAGAACATAGAGCGCGGACAGTTCCTTGCCGCTGCCAAGGTATTGAAGAACACCTCTGCACTGCCAGCAGTCTGCGGCCGCGTATGTCCGCAGGAAAAGCAGTGCGAGAGCAAGTGCATACACCTGAAGATGAACGAGCCAGCCGTGGCCATAGGCTATCTGGAGCGCTTCGCTGCCGACTACGAGAGACAGTCAGGACAGATGTCGCTGCCAGAGGTTGCACCAGCCAACGGCATTAAGGTCGCAGTGGTGGGTTCAGGTCCTGCAGGACTGTCATTCGCCGGCGACATGGTGAAGAACGGATATGACGTTTACGTATTCGAGGCACTGCATGAAATTGGCGGTGTGCTGAAGTACGGTATTCCTGAGTTCCGTCTGCCAAACGCCATCGTTGACGTTGAGATAGAGAACCTCCGCAAGATGGGTGTTCACTTCCAGACTGACGTCATCGTGGGCAAGACAATATCCGTTGACGATTTGGAGAAGGCTGGTTTCAAGGGAATCTTCGTAGGTTCGGGCGCAGGTCTGCCAAACTTCATGAACATACCAGGCGAGAACCTTATTAATATAATGTCGTCAAACGAGTATCTCACCCGTGTGAACCTCATGGATGCTGCCAATCCTAAGACTGACACACCGATGAACCTCGGCAAGAACGTATTGGTAGTAGGTGGCGGCAACACTGCCATGGACTCATGCCGCACGGCAAAGCGTCTGGGTGCAAACGTCACACTCGTTTACCGTCGTTCAGAGGCAGAGATGCCTGCACGTCTGGAGGAGGTGAAGCATGCAAAGGAAGAGGGCATCACATTCCTCACACTGCACAACCCGGCAGAATACATCGGCGACGAGAACGGTGCCGTATCAAAGGCAGTGCTTGAGGTGATGAAACTCGGAGAGCCTGACACATCAGGTCGCCGTTCACCAGAACCGACTGGCGAGAAAGTGACCATCGACGTTGACCAGGTGGTAGTAGCCGTGGGCGTATCACCAAACCCACTCGTGCCGCAGAGCATCAAGGGCTTGGAACTGGGCCGCAAGAACACCATCGTGGTGAACGAAGGCATGCAGTCTAACCGTCCGAATATCTATGCCGGCGGCGACATCGTGCGCGGCGGTGCTACGGTAATCCTCGCCATGGGCGACGGCCGCAACGCTGCCAAGAACATGCACGAGATGCTGTCGAAGTAATTCACGTAAAATTTTACACAATAAAAAAAGTTCACGGTTCATAGCCAAGCAATGTTTGTATTGACTATGAACCGTGAACTCTTTATTATTGTGAATCGCAAAATGAGCTATAGGTCAATAATTAAATTACTTCTTGCGCTTCAACGTTACAGTCTTACCTTCTTCATCCGTTAAGGTCAACGAATCATCATCGATTGACACAATAGTAAGATCACCAATCATATCATTGTCGTCCAATGGATTTTGCTCACTCATCTTGGACTCAAACATTTTCTTCAAGGAATCCTCTGTCATACCCATGGCCTTAAGCTGCGCCTTATATTCCTCAGGAAGTTTAATATCGGTCAGTTCTATCTTCGAATCCATCTCACCTACATTAATAACCTTACCCTTGAGTGTCCACTTGCCATTGGCTGCCACCTTCAGTTTCAGACCGATGCCCTCAACCTGACCACTGACAACGGCGAGAAGGGATACTGCGTCGCCCTTGCGGAAAGACAAGGTACAGTCTGCCGACTCCATGCCTTCAGGCAACGAGCCTTCCATAAGATATTTGAGGTCAATGTCCCAATCGCCAATAACGGCATTCATCACGGCTTTTGTGTCGTCAAGGTCAATAGACTTTGCTGTCACTGTGCTTACTGACAAGAGCATCATTACCAGAAGCATGAAAATGTTGTTTGAAATCTTTTTCATTGTAATTTGTTTGAAATGTTGCTTTTTTATAAATCGGGCATAAAATTACAAAAAGTTTACTAAACTGCAAAATCTTTCCATGATAATTTTCCGTTTCCTGCAAAGGTCTGTAACTTTGACAGACCAGCATATTATAATTAAGGTGTAAAATATGTGAAAAAATTTGGTGGTTTGAAAAAAAAAAAGTAATTTTGTGGCATATAACTGAAAAACCATGAATATAATAACCTTATTCCTCGTTTATCTGACCGTAGTCAATATCGTGACATTCATCACATACGGAGTTGACAAATGGCAGGCCACACGCGAGGGATGGCGTATATCAGAAGCCACATTGCTGTGGCTGGTTGTCGCAGGAGGTGGTTTTGGAGCATTGGCAGCTGTATGGCTGTTCAGGCACAAGACAAAGCACGTGAAGTTCACACTCGGCATACCATCAATAATGATAACAGAGTTCGTACTTGCTAACATCGTGCTGTACATGATAACCAGCAGATGACGAACACAGCAAAGCACACAAGATAAGATCATTCAATATCAATATATATTAATTAACTACAAAAACCTAACAGAATTATGAAGTTGCAAAGACTAACCAATTGCGGTAACGGTTTCGATGCAAACCTGCTGCAGCACAAACTGGAGAGCTACGGCATCCGGTCGTTGATTAAGAATGAGATTATGAGCGGTTATCCGCCTTTGAGTGGATGTGCCCTGTTCGTAGACGACGGCGACTACCTGAGGGCACAGAGGGTAATGAGGAACTAACGCGAAAAACAATTTTCTGAATTTTTAAACAATATTCAAAACTGAAGAAATGATAGCACTGATTGTTTGGATTATCACAGGCATACTGGCCGGTCTCGTGGCTGGCAAGTTAACAAACCGTGGAGGTGGCGGATGGCTGATTAACCTGCTGCTCGGTATCATTGGAGGTATCGTAGGCGGATGGTTGTTCGGTCTGCTCGGCATAGGCTCACTGACTGGTAATGAGTGGCTTGACCCATTTATCACCGCTGTAGCAGGTGCCGCCGTCGTACTGTGGGTTTGGGGACTGATAAAGAAGTAACTTGACAGTGAAGACTGGTTTGGTACTCGAGGGTGGCGGACTGCGTGGCATGTTCACAGCAGGCGTGACAGACGCAATGATGGAAGCCAACGTCACTTTCGATGGATTAATAGGTGTATCGGCGGGCGCGCTGTTCGGGTGTAACTTGAAATCTGGACAGCGCGGTCGTGCTTTACGCTACAACGTGGCACTACGCAACGACCCACGGTATATGGGATGGCGTTCATTCGTAAAGACCGGAAACATCGTGGGAGCAGAGTTTTCGTATCACGTGGTGCCGTTTGAGATAGACCCGTTTGACGGCGAGGCATTCAAGCGCAATCCCATGGACTTCTGGCTTGTCGCTACCGATATAAATACCGGCGAGCCTGTTTACCACCGCATGGATGAGTTTACGCACCATGAGTTGGAATGGATGCGTGCATCAGCATCAATGCCGGCAGTGTCAAAACCTGTGGAAGTGGATGGACGCGTGTTGCTTGACGGCGGCATGGTGGACGCCATTCCGCTGAAGACATTCCAGCAAATGGGGTATGAACGCAACGTAGTAGTACTGACGCAGCCGCGCGACTACTACAAAACACGCTCGCGTGTTCTAATCTGGCTGATACGCCGCATGACAAAGAAATATCCCAAAGTGGCCGAGGTAATGAGTCGCAGACATGAAATGTATAACGAGCAACTGCAATACATAACCGAAGAAGAACGCAAGGGCAATACACTGCTGATATACCCACAACAGCCACTACGCATCGGGCGCACAGAACTCAGCGAGCGAAAAATGCGACGTGCACACGGATTGGGCTACAAGGCTGCAATGGAAATCATGGACAAGATAAAGGAATTTACCAAGGGCTGAACAGGTCCTTGAAATATCAATCATATAAAACATTAAGAAATGCTTGACAACGAAAGAGGACTTTATATAGCTCACGCAGAATGTGGGGCACTGTCGATAACTGGAAAGATGGCTAACCGCCACGGATTAATTGCCGGTGCTACAGGTACTGGTAAGACCGTGACGCTGCAGGTTATGGCAGAGACATTCTGCCAGGCAGGCGTGCCATGCTTCATGGCTGACATGAAGGGCGACCTCAGCGGTATATCGCAGGTAGGTAAGATGAGCGGATTCATAGAAAAGCGCATGCCAGAGTTTGGTATTGAAAACCCTGAGTTCCAGGCTTGTCCGGTGAGATTTTATGACGTATTTGGAGAACAGGGACACCCCATGCGTGCCACTATCTCTCAGATGGGACCACAGTTGCTCTCACGTCTGCTCGGACTGAACGAGACACAGGACGGTGTACTGAACATAGTGTTCCGCATTGCCGATGAGCGCGGTCTCTTGCTCATTGACATGAAAGACCTGCGTTCGATGCTCGACTGGGTTTCCAAGAATGCGAAGGATTACACCACGAAGTATGGCAATATATCCACCACAACGGTAGGAGCCATACAGCGTGCCCTGCTGCAGTTGGAGAACCAAGGAGCAGACAAGTTCTTCGGTGAACCATCATTTGACATAAACGACCTTATGCAGACCGAAGGCGGCAAGGGAGTAATGAGCGTTTTGGCAGCCGACAAGCTCATGATGCAGCCGAAACTATACTCCACCTTCCTGCTGTGGCTTCTTTCTGAACTATACAGCACATTGCCCGAAGTAGGCGACATGGAACTACCGAAACTCGTATTCTTCTTTGACGAGGCGCACATGTTGTTCGACGGCACATCAAAGGCACTGCTCGACAAGATAGAGCAGGTCATCCGCCTCATCCGTTCAAAAGGCGTGGGTATTTATTTCATAACACAGAGTCCAACAGATATACCAGAGAATATACTCGGTCAGTTAGGCAACCGCGTTCAGCACGCCCTGAGGGCCTACACGCCAAAAGACCAGAAGGCTGTGAAAACAGCAGCTGACACATTCCGTGCAAATCCTGCATTCAAGACCGACGAGGCTATAATGAACCTTGAAACGGGTGAAGCCCTTGTCAGCTTCCTTGATGCATCAGGTGCTCCTGCCATTGTGCAGCGTGCAAAGGTGCTATTCCCACTGTCGCAAATTGGTGCCGTGACAGAAGGGCAGCGTCTTGACATCATCAAGCAGAGCCGCGTAGCAGGCAAATATGACACCCCTGTTGATCGCGAGAGCGCCTTCGAGGTACTGATGGCTGAAGCTGATGTTGCCGCCAAAGAGGCAGAGGCTGCTGAGCAGGCTGAGGCAGAAGAAAAGGAGAAGGCAAAGGAAAGCAAGAAGCCCGGATTGCTGAAGAAAATACTAAAAGGCATTATGACAGCTATCACAGGTACTTTGGCCGCAGTACTGGGTACATACGTAAGCGACAAAATTACGGGTAAGAAAACGAAGTCGAACACTTCCATCACCGGTCGTATTGCAAAGAATGCCACTGGCTCTGTAACACGCACCATAACACGTGACATCCTGGGCAACATTATGAAGTAAAGAACAGCAGATAATTGTAGTTAACTATTATTATAGGTAGCACAGAAAAGGCAACAGAAAACATGAGCACAACAAGGAACATCTTTATATCAATTGCGCTGGCACTGACAACGCAGTTGCATGCAGACATCAAACTTCCATCTATCATCTCCGATGGAATGGTGTTGCAGCAACAGTCAGAAGCAAAACTCTGGGGATGGTCAACCACTGGAAGCCAAGTCAGTGTAAAAACCTCATGGGGCGAAACATCTACTGCCACAGTACAAAAAGACGGACAGTGGTCAATTACGGTAAATACTCCTGAGGCCACCCTTGATGATTATACGCTGACTCTATCGGAAAGCGGCAGCACTGACACCAAAACACTAAAGGTGCACATTGGTGAGGTATGGCTTGCTTCAGGCCAGAGCAACATGGAGATGCCACTTAAAGGTTTTGGCGGTGCTTGTGTAAAGAATGGAGCGTTAGACGCAATGCGCGCACGTCAGGAGTCTCCACTTGTGCGAATGTTCAATGTAGAGCGCAAGCAACTGTACACACCGCAAGACGACTGCCGTGGCAATTGGATGGAACCAACATTCAGCAATGCTATGGAATTCTCTGCTACGGCATATTATTTTGCTTCAGCACTGTCAAACGCTCTCGGTGTATATGTCGGTATCATCAATTGCAGTTATGGCGGTTCACGCGTTGAAAGTTGGTCGTCAGCAAAGACATGCAGCGAATACCCCGACGTGCCAACCGACAGCATCAGCATATTCCAGAAGACGAAAGCCACATGGGAGCGAGCGCTCGTAACCTACAATGCCATGTTCCACCCCATACGCCACTATACCTGCAAAGGCATTATCTGGTATCAGGGATGCAGCAATGTTGGCAACAATGAATACGCATACCGCCTGAAACGCATGGTAGACCAGTGGCGTGGCGAAATGCAACAGGGCAACCTGCCATTCTATCAAGTTCAGATAGCACCATATATATATGGAGCAAGTGGTGACGAGACTGCAGCCGCACGCTTACGTGAACAGCAGGAACTGTCATGCAACATGATAGAAAACTCTGCTTTCGTCTGCACCTATGACTTGGTGGAGCCAAACGAATGTCACAACATTCACCCGAAAGAAAAAAGGACTGTAGGCGTCCGTCTGTCGCTCCTTGCACTGAACAAGACTTACGGAATGACCGACATTGCCTGCGAGGGACCGCGCTACGACCCGTCCACATTTAAGGTTGAGGGAAACAGCGTGACAGTCGGATTCAAGACAAACAACATGGGAATATGCAGTAACTACGGACTGGAAGGCTTCGAGATAGCAGGAAGCGACCGTGTTTTCCATAAGGCAGAAACACAATTCAACTGGCGAACGAACACCGTTACGCTTACTGCACCAGAGGTCAACAACCCCGTTGCAGTGCGTTACTGCTTTAAGGACTTCCCTACGGGTAACGTGTTTGGTGGCAACGAACTGCCGCTTGTACCGTTCAGAACAGACGACTGGTAAAACAGACAATATTAGAATACTGTTTAAACTATCAACCATCAGAACGACTGGAAAAACGGTCAATAATCAGAATAAAGGAAAATGCTCTTTGCAGAGCGATGAATTAAATATTTAACCAACACTTAAAACATTAAAACTATGGATTTCGGAAATATTTTAGGAGGGTTGCTCGGTGGCGGCAAGAAGACCACAGGAGCAAACGAGACTGGCGGTGGACTGCAAGACATTATCGCTAATCTGGGATTAGGTGCAATCAGCAACATCAACCCACAAGACATCATTTCTAAGTTCCAAAAGGGCGAAATCTCCATTGACCAAGCGCAGACAATTCTGAAACAACTGTCTGGCACACTTGGACTCGGCGATAAAATCAACGACTACATGAAGATGCTGAAAAAATAGGTCTCAGCGAATCGGCAACTGCCACATCGTGTACGCGCAGGATGTCAGCACCACCACACACAGCCATAGTATTGAGAATGGTTGTGGCATTGAGGGCAGCATCGCTCTCGGGAGTGCATCCCAATGGCATCCATGCCATACGCTTGCGGCTCATTCCTGCCAATAACGACAGGTTGGGGAATGCTGCGTGCAACTCTGGCAGTTGTCTGAGAACCTCGTAATTACCACGTACCACATCCTTACCAAAGCCAAAACCAGGATCAAGGATTATGTCGTGACAACCCAATGAATTGAGCGTTTCCACCTCATGGTTGAAACGCTCAATCATTTTTTTCATAGTTGGCTCCACGGACATCAGTATGTATGTCACCCCAAGGCGCGCCACCTCGCTAAACATCTTTGGATCTGCGCCTTCAGACACATCGTTAATTATCTGAACACCATATTCTTCAGCAGCCATGCAAGCCACCGAAGCACGGAAAGTGTCAACGCTGAGCACAGCGTCAGCATGGTTACGGCGGATAATGCCAAGAGCCATACGCAGACGACGCATCTCTTCCTCCTCACTCACCTCTGTAGCACCGGGCCGCGTACTATATGCACCTATGTCAATTATATCACCTCCCTCACGAAGAATCTGCTCCGCACGACGTGCAATGTCAGACTCAGTCTGCACACGACTACCAGCGAAAAAAGAGTCAGGTGTGCAGTTCAATATTCCCATTATTTTCAATTCCATAGTGCAAAAGTAGCAATAAAATATCATTGTAGCAAGTTTTTCTCATACAAAGTTTTTTATAAGTCAAAGTTTTTTAGTAACTTTGCGGTTGGAACAGATATAATCATATTTAGGAAAAGAGATAATCATATAAATACCTGCAATGAATACATTCTTCTACGCAAAAGACCTTGGTGATCTGAACGCTGCCGTCGCTGAGGCAATGGAAGTGAAGCGCGACCGTTTCGCTTGGCAGCATTTGGGAAAGAACAAAACACTCCTGATGGTGTTTTTCAATAACTCACTGCGCACACGCCTGTCCACACAGAAGGCAGCAATGAACCTCGGTATGAATGTCATTGTGCTTGACGTTAATGCCGGTGCTTGGAAACTGGAAACAGAGCGTGGTGTCATCATGGATGGCGACAAGTCAGAGCACCTGCTTGAGGCCATACCAGTAATGGGCAGTTTCTGCGACCTGATAGGCATACGTTCCTTTGCCGGACTGACCGACCGTGACTACGACTATGCCGAGACTATCGTGGAGCAATTCGTGAAATACAGCGGCCGTCCAGTCTTCGCAATGGAGACAGCCACAGTGCATCCGCTGCAGGCCTTCGCCGACCTCATCACCATTGAGGAACACAAAAAGACTGAGCGCGTGAAAGCCGTGCTGACATGGGCACCACACTGCCGTGCACTGCCTCAGGCTGTGCCAAACTCTTTTGCTGAATGGATGCTCGCAGCACCTGATGTAGACCTCGTAATAACACATCCCGAGGGATATGAACTCGACAGCAAGTTTACAGCAGGCGCAACGATAGAGTACGACCAGAAGAAGGCCTTTGAGGGTGCTGACTTCATCTATGCCAAGAACTGGTCATGCCCTGGCGTGACGCGTCCAGAGGACTATGGCAAGATTCTTGATGACTACAAGAAGTGGGGCCACTGGACCGTTGACGCAGAACACATGTCATGGACTAACGATGCCAAGTTCCTACACTGTCTGCCCGTGCGCCGCGGCTTGATAGTCACCGACGACGTGATTGAAAGCCAGAACTCACTCGTCATCCCCGAGGCTGCCAACCGCGAGATTTCCGCAGAAGTAGTAATAAAGCGCATGCTTGAGGCACTGTGAGAGGAATGACACAACAAGACTTTGAGATAATGGCACCAGTTGGCTCGCGCGAGTCACTGGCTGCCGCCATCAATGCCGGTGCCGGCTCCATATACTTCGGCATTGGCGCACTTAACATGCGTGCCCACTCTGCGGCAGCCTTCACCATCGACGACCTCAAAGAGATTGCCGCTACATGCGGTGAGCACGGAATAAAAAGCTATCTCACCGTAAACACGGTGATTTATGGTGAGGACTTGGAACAGATGCGCGAGATTATCCGCGCTGCAAAAGAGGCTCACATATCAGCAGTGATAGCCAGCGATGTGGCGGTGATGATGTACTGCCGCGAGGTGGGACAAGAGGTGCATCTGTCAACGCAGCTGAACATTTCAAATATTGAGGCATTGCGCTTCTACGCACAGTTTGCCGACGTAGTGGTACTGGCTCGCGAACTGCGCATGGAACAGGTCAAGGAGATACACGAGCAGGCTGTCAGGGAAGGCATCTGCGGACCGTCAGGCGAGCCGATACGCATTGAGATGTTCTGCCATGGTGCACTGTGCATGGCAATATCGGGCAAGTGCTACCTATCACTCCATAACATCGGGCGCTCTGCCAACCGCGGCGAGTGCGTGCAGATATGTCGCAGGGCATACCGTGTGGAGGATGTGGAGACGGGCAACGAACTCCTCGTTGACAACAAATACATTATGTCGCCCAAGGACCTCAAGACCATCCGCTTCATCGACCGCATGATGGATGCCGGTGTGAGGGTACTCAAGATAGAGGGCAGGGCACGCGGTGCGGAGTATGTTGACACTGTGGTGCGCTGCTATAAGGAAGCCATCAGTGCGGTACTGCACGACCGTGAGAATCCTGACGAACCGAAACAGTTTACGGAGGAAGCGAAGGATAAGTGGGACGAACGTCTCGCAAGGGTCTTCAACCGTGGTTTCTGGGATGGCTACTACCAGGGTCAGACACTGGGAGAGTGGAACGACTCATACGGTTCTAAGGCTACGGAGAAGAAGGTATATGCCGCCAAGGTAATAAAATACTTCTCGAAGATAGGCGTGGCAGAGATGCAGGTGGAGGCCCATGAAATAAGCGTAGGTGACAAGTTGCTCTTCACCGGCACCACCACCGGAGCGATGTATATCGACGAGGTAGAGGAGATACGCTATGACCTGAAACCTGTGGAACAAGCCACCAAGGGCCAGCGCGTAAGCATCAAGGTGCCCGATAAGGTAAGGCCTAACGACAAGGTGTTTGTTTTAGAAAAGGCTTAAGGTCATTAGAGACTTTAAGGTCATTAAAGTCCTTAGAGTCCTTAAAGACCCTAAAGTTTCCAAAGACCCTAAAGCCCCTAAAAGAATAAAGAATCATGACAATAAACGAGATACAAGACGAAGTAATAGAAGAGTTCAGCGGTCTTGATGACTGGATGGACCGTTACCAGATGCTCATCGACCTTGGTTCAGAGCAAGAGCCATTGGCTGACGAGTATAAGACAGAACAGAACCTCATCGACGGCTGTCAGAGCCGCGTGTGGGTGCAGTGCGACAAGCAGGAAGATGGCACGTTGCACTTTTCTGCCGAGAGCGACGCCCTCATCGTGAAGGGTATCATAGCCCTGCTCATACGAGTGCTGACAGACCATACGCCGAAGGAGATACTTGAGGCAGACCTGTACTTTATAGAGGAGATAGGACTGAAAGAGCACCTCTCACCAACACGCTCCAACGGACTGCTCGCCATGGTTAAGCGCATCAAGGCGTATGCCCTGGCATACAGCGTGAAATAGACTAAGGTTGGTTCTATAAATCACCGCAATAACTCACCGCCCATACGACAAAACATAGATGGACAATTTTGACAACTACAGCAATGAGGAATTGAGCCTGCTGGCAATCTACGCACTCTTTCATATCGAGCCGTCGGATAGCCGGAGAGTCTTGAACGCCATGACAAAAATCATGCGACATCCGTATGCTGAAGTGACAACCATACTGAAAAATCTGAGCAAGAACGGATTAATCTCAGTTTGCGGATATGACTGGCGCACAAACAGCTATTCGTATAGCATCTGCTTAGACCGCATGATTGAGGTCATGACATTTTTGATAGAACAGCAGAAGCCTCTGACTCAACAGGTACTTGATGTAGTTGGTTCTAAATTAAGTCCGTCAGACCTACAGCGTATTATATGGGACTACATAATCAGTGACTACAAGAATTTTGACGCAGACGACCTACTCTTAGTTTCCGATAAAGACCTGGAATCCGCGCTGTTGCCAGTGATGGGCGAACAGCGTTTCTCAAACATGCTTCTAAATCTGTCAGGTGGCGATTTCTTCTCACTTTACAGCCAATATCTCACATTCGCATTTGAAAACGAGTTGCTGTTGGATGTCGACTATGCCGGTTCGCTGATTAACAGCAGGGAGAAACTGCATGGCGACGCCGTCAACACAGAGCGTCTGCGATGCCTGCTTGACTTGTATTCTTACATGGCATACGGCATCATGCCGAAGCGTTTGCGCGAGGACAACAAGAACCACCGAATAATAGCTGCACTGCATGAGGCATACCATGGTGCGATGCTAAAGGCTTTAGTGCATTTCAAACATGCCGTGAGCCTTAACAACCGCGACAATTCCAGGGGAATAGCGGTTTCGTCATCAAGTTATCTGCTGCTCTCGGTAGTTAACTATTTCTACATGCTTGTTGCATTTCTTACCAACACGGAAGACGGCAAGAAGAAGTGTATGGCATTGTTAAGGGCATCAACTAAAGACTTAGTTACATCGGCAAAGACTCTTTACGGAATTTTGTCTAACACATTCAGTGCAGAGCAGTGTGACAAAAACATAGCAGAATTGCTGGATAGTGATGTCATTATCAACCATTCTATTGGTGCTTTGCTCTGCATGTATCTGGGCAAGGAGAACTTGCTGAAGAAATACACTGGCTGTGAACCCAAATGGCTCATACTGCGCCATGAATCCCGTGCATACCGCAATTACGACGATGTGGAGGCCATGAACAAGGTGTATGGCGAAAAGGGACTTCTTTCATCAATCTACAGGAAGCGCGAATGGGAAAACGTAATCGACGAACTTCTCGAACTTGCCGTGCCCGGCAGTACTGCCACACAAAAGGAAAAGAACAGTCAGATAGGTTATTTCATAACTTCTACGAAGACAGATGATGTAGTCGTAAAGATACAGAACAAACTTAAGAATGGCACGTGGGGAGCAGGCAAGAATGCTTCGCTGCAACAGTTCTACGAGGGAACGATTGACTGCATGGATTCCTCCGACCGTGAGATTGCCATCAAGAGTTGGAACAACAGTGGCAGTTCATGGCATTATGGATATCACTATATCGAGCTGCAAAATGTTCTTCCCTACATGACTGACAACAGCCGCCTATACGTAGGCACTTACACTCCTTACACGAAGGTTGAGGTGAACGAGGAAATGCCATACATAACACTGGTGGAGGACAGCGACGGCTACCGCATAACAAGCAACGTGGCGGCAGAGGCTATAAACGAAGATGTGGTTATTACCCACCGTGGTGCAGCAAGCATCAGCTTCATCAAGATACCAGAGGAGCAGAAGCCGTATTACAGCCGTCTGTTGTCGCTCGGATATTTTCCAAAGGAGGCAGAGCAGCAACTGAGGGTATTCCTTAAAAGCCTCGGTGGAAAGGTCGAGATAAACAGCGAACTCATTGAGGGCGGCAGCACGCTGCCCGTGACCGATGGTTCTTCACAGTTAATCATCCAGATGCGCCCCCAGGGCAAGGAAGAGTATGTAGTCGGATTATTCGTGCGCCCGCTTGACGGTGGAAAAGTGAAGTGCAAGCCTGGCAAAGGCGACAAAACCATTGTAGACACCGGACGATGGAAGCAACCTGACAGCGAGGAAGAACAGTGGATGGAAGGCCGTGTGCGCGTGCAGCGCAACCTTGACGTGGAGAAAGAAAACATGAAGCACTTTGAGGAGAACTGCGCCGAACTATCCGAAGTAACAAAAGAAATGGACAAAGAAGGCATGGCCGTGGTGTCATCCTACGACCTGCTGCCATTGATAGAATATGCACAGAAGAACCCAGACCGCGTGGCCTGTGAATGGCCGGAGGGAGCGCGCCTCAGCGTGAAGCAGCGCAGTGTGACGAGTAGCTGGAACGGTGCAATAAAGAAGAATGAAAACGGCTGGTTTGAAATAGAGGGTTCCATCGAACTTGATCAGGACAAGGTGATTACCATGGCACAGTTGCTTGACCTGGCACATCAGTCGCACGGTCGCTTCATCAAGCTTAGCGACGGCGAGTTCCTCGCCCTCAGCGAATCACTGAAACGCCAACTGAGTGATTTGGGTGCCATTGCGTCACGCTCAAGAGGCAAGCTCATCATGTCGCCATTCTCTGTCGCATTGCTCGGCTCCGACGTTACCGACGGCGAACTGTCACTCATGGAAGACGAAGAAGTCAAGGCGATAAGGCAGCGCATCATTGATTCCAGCAAGTATTCGCCTCAGGTGCCTGATACTCTTAATGCCCAGCTGCGTGGCTATCAAAAGGAGGGCTACCAGTGGATATCCCGTCTCAACAAGTGGGGAGCAGGTGCATTGCTTGCCGACGACATGGGTCTGGGCAAGACTATACAGACCATCACGTTTCTGCTGTCGAAGTCAAAGGAGGGACCGGCACTGGTTGTGGCTCCGGCATCGGTGGCTCCTAACTGGAAAACCGAATTTGAGAAGTTTGCCCCGTCGCTTAATGTCACAATGCTCAACTTCGCACCCGACCGCCGCTCTGCCATCATGGATGCGCAGGCGGGCGACGTGGTTGTAACCACATACGGACTGTTGCTCAGCGTAAAGGACGAGATAACCGAGAAACAGTGGACGTCGATATGCCTTGACGAGGCACACATCATCAAGAACCGCGGCGCAAAGACATCTGCCGTGGCCATGCAGCTGAAAAGCCAGTACCGCGTCATGCTCACGGGTACGCCGGTGCAGAACCATCTGGGTGAACTGTGGAACCTGTTCCAGTTTGTCAATCCCGGGCTGTTAGGGAGTTTCGAGGACTTCAACCGCCGTTTCATCACACCTATCGAGGTTGACGGCGACAAGGACGTGCAGAAAAGGCTTGACAAACTGGTGAAGCCGTTCATGCTGCGCCGCACGAAAGACAAAGTGGCAAAGGAACTCCCCGAAAAACAAGAGATATACCATCACGTTGACCTCAGCGAGGAGGAACTGCTCGTTTATGAGGCACTCCGCCAGAAGGCAGAAGCAATGCTCCTGGATGACGGTCCCGGCAAGGTGTCGATGAATACGCTGGCAGAGATTACACGCCTCAGGCAGTGCGCCTGCGACATTCGACTGACAGAGAAGACTACGACGAAGAAGAAGTCGGATAAGGACGGCTCAAAGATTATTGCACTCGTAGAACTGCTTGAGACAATTCTTGAGAGTTTCAACGACAAGGAGGCAGACGAGACCACGACAAGAAAGAGCAAGAAAGGACATAACAACGGCATTCTCGTGTTCTCGCAATTCACCTCATATCTTGACCTAATCAAGAAAGCCCTCGACAAGGAGAAAGTGGAATACCTCTATATCGACGGTGCCGTGCCAATCAAAGAGCGCCAGAAACTGGTGGAGAAGTTCCAAAACGGTGAATGTCGCGTGTTCCTCATCTCGCTGAAAGCGGGCGGACTGGGTCTGAACCTTACCCGTGCCAACTACGTGATTCACATGGATCCGTGGTGGAATCCTGCCATTGAGGCACAGGCCACCGACCGTGCCCACCGCATCGGCCAAAAGCAGAACGTCACCGTATACCATCTCATTGCCGCCGGAACGATAGAAGAGAAAATACAACGTCTGCACGAACAAAAACGCGAACTGGTGGAGAATGTGCTCGAAAGCACCGACAGCAGTTCCAAGCTTACCGGCGAGCAGTTGCTTGAAATGCTCCACAGCTAAACATGAAAAAAATACCCAACCCACATATATCGGCAGTCATATCGCTGCTTCTGCTGTCTGTAATGCTCGGCGGTGCCATTTGGGCCGTCACCACGCAGCAGCCAGAGCGATTCATCGCCACACCTGAGCAGGTGATGAAACAGCCCGTGTGGCCGGCCACCGACCAGCATCCCGACAAGCCATTCAGCAAGGGATACCACGGCGTTGACATATCACACCATCAGGGCAACATACGCTGGGACAGTCTCGGCAACGACACCGCACCGCAGCCCTCGTTCATCTACGTCAGGGTGATGGGCAGGGGTGCCTACTATGATTCGCTCTATCATCACAACATAGTGAAGGCACGGCAGCGCCGCATACCCGTGGGCACGTATATTTTCTACTCGCACTTCATATCCGTGCGCGAGCAGTTCCGCAGGTTTGTGGCTGCGGCCCATCCCGACGAACAGGACCTCATACCTATGATTGACGTGGAACCGCTCAGTCTGCGCGGCGACAGCGACGTCGTTCACCTGTGCGACAGCGTTCTGCTGCTCTCGCGCATGATGGAACGCCACTATGGCTGCAAGCCTATCATCTACAGCAACCAGAACTTCTACCGTCGCTATCTCTCACCACGGCTTAACAACCACCTGCTGTGGATAGCCAACTACAGCCGCCGGCCAGTAATCTTCGGCGCACTGCCCATCTTGTGGCAATACTCGGAGAGCGGCCACGTGCCGGGCATCTTCACGTCGGTCGACCTTGACAAGTTTATCAACGGTGGTTCCGTCGGGCATCTGATGATTGACAAGAGACGCGCCGAGAAGAACAAGAAACGGGAACAATAAACTACAGTAAATTGGAAGGCAATTGGTGTTACAGGCTGTCAAGCCTCAAGATAGGATATAAGGACAATACCGTGGCCGAGGAAATCAACGCCACGCTGCAGGCCGGCGAACTGGTCTGCCTCGTAGGCCGCAACGGTTCGGGCAAGTCTACGCTGCTCCGCACCATGGCTGGCCTGCAACGCCCTCTGTCGGGGAGCGTAATGCTGTCTGGAGGAATGACATCGCCGGACTGTGACCTGTATGCCCTGTCGGCCAACGAGCGCGCGCGCACCGTCAGCGTGGTGCTTACCGATGCCGTGCAGGCCGACGGCCTGACCGTGGCCAATGTCGTGGCTGCCGGACGCTCGCCATATACCGGTTTCTTCGGAGTGTTAAGCGATGCCGACCACAGCATCGTCAGTCAGTCGCTTGAGCACGTAGGCATGTGCGGATTCGCACGACGGCCTA
Organism: Prevotella sp.; assembly: GCA_017413085.1. Lineage (GTDB taxonomy): Bacteria > Bacteroidota > Bacteroidia > Bacteroidales > Bacteroidaceae > Prevotella. Next base: position 50,890 of record JAFPVC010000003.1, on the reverse strand, counting down.
TGGCCACGCTGAGCGATGGTGAGCGGCAAAAGGTTATGATAGCCAAGGCTCTTGCACAGCAGACACCCGTCATACTGCTCGACGAACCCACGGCCTTCCTTGACTATCCCTCGAAGATGGAGACGCTGCAACTATTGTCACAGCTGTGCCATGAAGAGCGAAAGGCCATAATCGTCTCTACCCACGACCTTGATGCAGCAACGGGCAAGGCCGACCGCTTATGGGTGATGGACGAAAAAAAGGATGCAGCTTATCTGTCATCCTTTATCACACCCACGTTGCAGGTGTGCTTCCTGAAATAATCCAGTGTTACGGCGCAACAGCCTCGTTTGCCCCATTTGCGCCCGTATGAGTTTCGGCAAACGAGCATTTCCTCTCCTGTCTTTTTATCGTGCGTCAGTCCTATTATAGCCATAGCGTGCTTGGATGTGGCGCCACCCCTTTTGCTTCCACGTCTCGTAGGTGGCAGCGGCTTGCCATATTCCCAGTATACGGCATGGCCTTTTCGCAGCGAACTCATCACCCTGCCGACAAGCGTGTCTATCGGCACGTTCAAGTATTCGTGGAGGCGGTAGTTGTCTGGCGTTTCCAAGGCAAAGTGCTCTCCCCACGCATGATTGTCTACCGATGCAAGGAACTCCCATTGCTGGTCATACAGTATGCTCTCGGCAAACTGCCTTGCAGTGTAGCGCATGGAGTAATAGTAGAATGATGACTCCGCACGGTCACATGTCTCGTCATTGCCGCCTATGCTGCCGTCTGTCACTGCAAAACGCGGCAATATCCTTTCTATTCCTTCCTTCAGTTCTGCCTGTGTCCTGGCTGTCTGGGCTGTCATAGTCAGCCGCCTTATGGCTGCGCCCTCTGTGGTTATGTGACTGCGCTCATTGGCATGGGGCACCAATCCGTATGCCTGCATGAGCCTAAGAGCCTCGGGGCCTACGCCACGCAACGAAAATCCTTCACGTGGATCGGTCACCGGCATCAACTGCCGGACACCTTGACGGTGCATTGCGTGCAACCGCCGCGTCTGCTCTTCCATCTCGCGCGCCAGCAGCCACTGGCGCGACAGTGTCACACTGTCGCCCTTTCTCAGTTGCTCATGCTCCACGCATACGCACATGGCATAAATCCAGCAGGCAGATGTCTTGCCCTGGTCATAGAGCGACGCATGGCTGTCGCTTCCGTCTGAATATCCGAGCCACTCCGCATCACCGTTGTCTGATGCGGCCTCGCGCTCATTGTGCAAGCCGCCGCCATTGCAGCCGGCAAGCACTATGGCAAGCGCCAGGAGGACTGTTGTGCGCAGGTGAATCACTTGTTGTCAATCACTTTCTGGAAAAATTCTCTCAACTGGCGTTCTGCGTTCTGCTGAGCCAGTGCAAGGTTCTCTGGTGTCAGGCAACGCTGGCGCATAGCCCATTTGGCGCGCTCAGCCATGTCCTGCCGATCGGCGCCAGTCCATTCACCGGACTCGATGAACGACTGTGTGCGTGTCTCGTCAAGGAAATTCTCGTCAAGGAGTTTCACTGGCGGCAGGTTCAGTATGACAGAGTCTCCTTCCATGCTCACCCATCCCTCTTCACACTGTGAGAAATCAAGGCCCAAGCGCAGTGTACCATAGTATATCCGCGTCAGTTGATCGTCAGAGAAGAAGCCCTTCCTCACCGTGTCTATCATCTCCTCGTCGCTGATGGAGAGAAACTCCCACTGACCTATTTTCTTCACCTCGGTAAGCAGCGTCGGGGTCTTGTCTATGCCCTGGTTTGCTCCTATCTCGAAACTGAGCGGCGAGTCTGACTCACCCATGCAGCGAACCACGAAGAGCGCACACACTGCCACGGCTATCAGTGCCGTCACAATCAGCGACACTACCTTGTTGCGCCACATGGCTTTCAGCAGTTTCCACAGCATACGCAGAATCCACCAGATGAATTTCGCAAACCCGATGATGCACACCACTGCCAGACCGTGCTTTTTCTTCTCTTCTTCTGCTATAGGTTCTATAGTATCTATAGTGCCTATAGTTTCTGTGGTTTCTATAGTCTCTATAGGATTTATTGCATCGTCTGTTTTCTTAGGTTCCAGGTTCTCCGCGTTATCGTTTAGTCCATTATCCATGTCAGGCCTCCTTCCTCTTCATCGGGGTTGTTGAAATTGATTACTATCTCCTCCTGCGGTATGCCGAGCATGGCAACTATCGGCATCAGCTGTGTGGCTGCCGAGCGGCGCGCCGTCTGCAGTATGCCGAGCTTCGGCACTTCGTTGATTATGTCCTGCCTGCCCTGCTTCTCATAGAGCGACAGTTCCTCGTCGGTGAAGTTTGAGCGTATGATGCTCACATATTTCTTTATGCCGGCATGGTCGATAGTGCTTGATGTCATCACCACGTGGGGACGTGGCAGCGTGATGTAGAGCCGCCCATTCTCGCGGCGCACGTCGTCCTCGCCAAACTCGCTGAAATCTATGTAGGCCTTCAGCGTGGCGTCGATGGGTATGGCTACCTTGCGGCGGCCGCCCGGCAGGCTCAGGCTCATCTTCTGGCCGAAGACCGAACCGGTTATCTTGGTCGTGTCGCTGTGGGTCACAATCTTGTGCACCTTATATTCTGCCGTATACAGCCGTGAGCATTGCTTTACCTGCTGCACCATCATGGGTATGGTGTCAACCTCGTCTTTCGTAATGTCTGACAGCCAGCCGCCGCCGGTGCTGCCCTTTTTCGAGCACGACACCGCCGCCACGACAAGCAGCAGCAGCGAAATGAGTAGAAACGGATAGTGTCTTGTTTTCATCTTCTTTATTTTTTTACCCTTGGGTGAGTGCTATTTCCTCATCAGCGCACTATACGGCAGCGACACGGCAACTATCTTGCCGTCTTTCATTTTCAGGTCATCCGGCACGCCCTTGATGCCGAGCGTCTGCAGCAGCGGCGACTCCAGCATCTTGCCGTCGCACACGGTTGTCAGTGCCTCGGCATTGCATTGGCGCAGTGTCCTGCCACACGTGGCCGTGTCGGGGTCGACGCTGATTGTCAGTATGTGGTTTATGCGCAGTGAGTCAGCTCCAAACTTCTGGTTTGAGGCCAATTGTCTTAATACGTTTAGGCTCTCATAGTTCCATGTGGCCCACACCAGTATCACCGCCGTACCGTCAGTGAACTGCCCTGAGCTGACCACCTCGCCCTTGATGTCACGCGCGCTGAAGCGTGGAAGGCGGTCGCCCACTTTCAACTGCGAGAGCTTTGCTATGTCGGCTGCCAGTCTTGTGGTCTGCGTGTCGTTGCCCCTCGCCTGTTTTATTATGCCGAGCAACTCGCGGCACTTCTTCGTGTCGGGCGTTTCCGTGAGCATGAAATACTGTCTGAGCAGCCACATGGCAGCGGTCATCTGCGGATGCTCGCGTATGAACTGCTCCGCCTTTTTCGGCAGTTCCCTGTCAGGCAGGCTGCCAGTTTCGCTGCGCCATTTCGTAAACTCCTCATTGTCGTCAGTGCCCTTCACCTTCGTTTCCTTCAGGTGGGCGGCATTTCCGTCGATGGATATTGACGCGCCAGGCTTTACAAATACCGGCAGGGTGGCAAAATTCGGGAACACGATGACCACGGTACCCTCGGAGGCAATGGCGCGTTCATATACGAAACGACCGCCTGCGGCATGTATCGTGTCAATGCCGCTGATGGCTCCGTCGGGGCTGTAAACGAGGAAATCAGCCTGATTCATGCTCAGCAGGCGGCCCTCAATGGTAAAGCCATTACTGTTGCCAGTACACGCAGCGAGCAAGAAAGCAAAAACAGCCAAGGCCGCCACGGCTACCTTGACTGTCTGTTTATTTTTTATTAAGTGGGTCACAACGATAATCTTAATTATACATTATGAATTAAAAAGGTGCCGCGAGCGGGACTCGAACCCGCACGACCGTTTCGGGTCAAGGGATTTTAAGTCCCTCGTGTCTACCAATTCCACCATTGCGGCAACCGTCGTCGTTGGCTCCTGTAGAGCGCAAACCAAATGCAAAGTTACTGATAATTCCCGAAACCGCCAAGTGTTTCACTTTTTTTAACCATCAACTGTGGCTATGAAATCCACATAAGATTTACTTGCGTTTTATGGCCTCTATGATGTATTTAACTTGCGTTTCCTTGCGATAGAAATCACCAAACTCAATTTTGCTCTCAAATACGCCAAAATTTCGTTTGTTATGTATATTGCTGTATCACAGCAATATAACCCAAAGTTCCGATCCCTTGCTGCCCGCCCGAATTGTAATCAGGCCCCAATTACCATGTAATCAGGCCCAAATTACCATGTAATCAAGCCCAAATTACTATGTAATCAGGTGCTGATTACACAGTAAAAGTATGCAAATAGCAGTGTAATTAGGTGCTAATTACAATTAAAATTGAAAATTTGAAGAAATCAAAAACTAAAAAACGCCCGAATTAACATTTGTTAACCTCTATTTCGAGGGGCAAAACCATGCGTCATTTGTTCACATATTCCCCATCGGCAACAGGCTTTTTCTGCTTGTGGAAAATGATGAAGCCGAGTGCGAACACCAGCAGCACAAGCGGGTAATACAAATGCGGAATTATGTCAACGGGGTTGATTGATGCCAGGGCCGCACCCATCAGCAGTTGCGCACCGTAGGGTATCACACCCTGCACTATGCACGAGAAGGTGTCGAGGATGCTCGCCACGCGACGCGGGTCAAGCCCGAAGCGGTTGCTTATGTCCTTGGCTATGCCCGACACGGTGATGATGGCCACGGTGTTGTTGGCCGTACAAACGTCAACCACGCTCACCAGTGCCGCAATGCTCAGCTCGGCTGTGCGCGGCGAACTGACGTGGCGCATTATCTTCTCCATCAGGAACCTTATGCCGCCGTTGGCGCGTATTACCTCAAGCATGCCGCCTGCCAGCATGGTTATGATGATGAGCTCGCCCATGCCCATGATGCCGTCGGCCATGGCTGCAAACCAAGTGTAGAGATTGTAGTCGCCATAGCACAGGCCGACGATGCCAGTGAGCAGCGTACCGAGAGCCAGCACCACTAGCACGTTGACCCCGAGCATGGCCGCCAATAGTACTATGATGTATGGAATCACCTTCATAAACTTATATCCCGCTATGTGGGCAGGTACCTGCACCTCACTCCCTACGAACGCATAATAAATAAGTAGAATCATGGCTGCAGGCGCAGCTATGCGGAGGTTGGTCTTGAACTTGTCGCTCATTCGGCATCCCTGCGTCTGGGTGGCACACACGGTGGTGTCGGAAATGAAGGAAAGGTTGTCGCCAAAGAACGCACCTCCCACCACTATGGCCGCCAGGTAAGGCACCGGCTGCCCTATCGTCGACGCTATGCCCACGGCTATCGGCATGAGCGCCACGATGGTGCCAACGCTCGTGCCAATCGACAGGGAGATGACGGCAGCAGCCAAAAACAGTCCGGCGAATATCGTGTCTGAGGGTACGAGCGACAGCGTGAGGCTCACGATGTCGTTGATACTGCCCATCTCCTTGGCAGTATTGGCAAATGCCCCAGCAAGGATGAAAATCCAAATCATCAGCATCATGTTCTCCGACGAGCTGCCACGGCTGAACACCCTCAGACGGTGTTTCAGCGTGCCACGCGACACTATGACCGACACTATGGCCGTGAGCATGAATGCCACGGTGATGGGAACCTTGTAGAAGTCGCCTGCCCAGATTGAAACACCAAGGTAGACGCACAGGAAGAATATTAGCGGAATGAGTGCAAACATGACTGCAAAGTTACGAAAAATATGATGAATATCAAACAGTTTTGTCAAAAAACACAGGAAAAATTTTGTCATGTCAAAAAAAAGCAGTACCTTTGCACCCGCTTTTGTGTCTTACAATAAGCAGACGTAACCGCTGGCACTCGACTACGTTGCGTTTCAACAAATTAATTATCACAACATTACATTTAAGAAAAAATGGATTTAATGAAAGTTGCCGAAGAGGCATTTGCAACTGGCAAGCAGCATCCTGAGTTCAAGTCAGGCGACACTGTAACCGTTGCTTACAAAATCATCGAGGGTTCAAAGGAGCGTATCCAGCTCTTCCGTGGCGTAGTAATCAAGATTTCTGGCCATGGCGAGAAGAAGCGTTTCACCGTACGCAAGATGTCTGGCACCGTTGGTGTAGAGCGTATCTTCCCAATCGAGTCACCAAACATCGACTCTATCGAAGTGAACAAGCACGGCAAGGTGCGTCGCGCTAAGCTGTACTACCTGCGCAAGCTCACTGGTAAGAAGGCACGCATTCAGGAGAAGCGTGTCATCAACAAGGAGGCATAAGTACAGGCCGACGAACCTAACACGTATAGGTGGTAAAGACCGACCAGGGATTCTTTCGCACAGCGAAGCAATCCCTGGTCGTTTTTTTGCACCCCTTCAATTCTTCAATTTTTCAATCTTTCAATCCTTAAATTCTTAAACCCTTTCGTCTGTTTTTGTTTAGCAAATAGGATTTTTTAGTGTTTTTAACAAGAAAGTTACCTATATATAAAAAAAAATCCGTAACTTTGTGACGTTTTTGTGAAAAAAGTAATTACTATCGTTGATTCTGCAGACTAAAGGCTGTGCTTCAAATTACGTGAAAAGATTAACAACATGAGCTTCAAGAAAGTGGTCAGTTTACTGGCAACTGCGCTTTTCTGCGTGGTGGCCGGAGCTGTGAACGTGGTAAAAATTGGTTCGTACGATAACATCATTGATGCTGGATACACTAAGTTTGGCGAGCCTTCCGTCACCGTTGAGGATGGGGAAGGCCACGTGATAACCAACCAATATAAGATTTCGTATTCAATACTGGGAGGCGTTGACTGTGCTACTGAGGGTGCAGAGTCAACAGACTCGCGCGGCGTGGTGATTTGCACCGACGCCGCAACCGGCACATACGTTGAAAAACACTATGGCGACGTCATAATGGGTACGGCCGGCGAGGTAAAAATCAAGGTCATTGCCACATCAAAGACTGATGCCAACGACGTGCTGACGTCAACCTATGCACTGACCATAGCAAATCTGGAGGCGACACAGAAATTCGTACCTGCATTTGCCACCGCACTGAATGAAGGCAGTGACGGGTCGCTCACGCTGACCACCAAGCGCGTGAAAAAAGGCGAAGACCAGTATTTCCTCTCTGCAATAAGTTCAAAACTGCCGGCAAACGTGATTACCACGACCAACACCGGCGGCGTGGTAAACGACATCACCGACCGCTATGACATGACCGTCAGCTACTCTGGGTCTGACAAGATTGTATATGATGCCACGAAAGGAACATTGAAATACAACGGCATGGGCAACCAGTGGAGCACGCAAACGCTTGACAACATCAACACGGCTATAGCCGAACTGGGCACTCCTACCGGCACGCTTACATATACCTTCACGCCCAAGGCGGAATACACCGGAATTTACGCTACAATAGTAAAGAACATAGACGTGCGCCTGATTTGCAGCACGTCAGACGACCTGCTGTCGCTGCACCTCGACCTTGTGCGCGAGAACATAATGCAAGAGAGCGTGTCGAACCATCCTGACGACGGTCTGCCCGTAATCCATGTGTATAAATACGGACAGAGCGACATCACGGAGAACAACCACTATCAGTATTACAGTCCGCTGCCCACGCTGATGACCAGCGACGGTGCAAGCCTTGCCGTCTACTCTGCACGTGGCAGCGGCATGTGGGGTGACTTCCAGTTGCTCTACAAAATTGTGGAAGACAGCACATATTATGACGACTGCCGCTACAGTCCGTTCTCTGGTGCCGACCCGACGAGCAAAAAGATAATACAGCCTGCCGGAGAAGAAACAGAACTTACAATCAACGACTACATGTATCAGGTGGCGAAACCGGGACTCGTAAAGGTGGCAGTATATGGAGTGCTGCAGGACAACTACGGCGACGACCTGAAGGCTATATACCAGCCCGTGCTTGACGGCAACGGCGACCCCGTGACAATTACCAACAACTGGTCAAACTACACTGTCTATACAGAACCGGCATACTTCTACATCGACGTGATGAAGCGTCAGCCACACCTCAAGTTTGTGCCAGACCCTAACGACATCGTGTTTGTAAAGGGCGACAAAATCAACATTCCAACGCGTTTCAACATATCTGCATACATAGACGACTCGCACAACGGCGAGGCAGCAGAATTGATTTGGGGTGCCGACATTGCAGGCAACGACCACTTCGTATACTCTTTCTTTATCTCAGACCGCAACGGCGACTATATCAAACTGAACGACTGGCCTTATCAAAACGGCAAGGAGGAATGGGAAGCAAACGGCGGCGACATCTATTCATACCGCTACTACCACGAGGTTTTGGAGAATTATGCAGGATATGCAGGAGTGGCCGACATACGCATAGGCGACTCAATAAAGGTGGATGGCGGTTACGTGACGGTGACAGCCGACAACATAGACAACCTGAAACTGGTGCATCCTTACATTGAGGTGGGTGACTATGAGATGGGTATCGTCTACAATTCTATGAAGGGCTACGGCAATGAAAGCTGGACTATTGAATTCCTGAAGACAGGACAGTACAACATCCCCTACACCGTGCGCCCGTGGAACCACGCGCGCTGGGACAACTCTACGGAGATAGGCGTGACGTTCCGTTATTCAGAAGATGAATTTGCTGCCACAAAAATAAAACTGGGATACACCTTTCAGGTGGCTGACCTTGGTCAGGCATCCTTTGACGAACCGAATGCAAAGGTTGTCGTACCGAGCTGGAATGACTATGATGTGACAGACAACTTTGAACTGACATATTCTATTGACTCTGACATAAATGAAACCGGCACAGCCATAGACCCCGAGACCGGTGAAGTGACAATAGGCAGCGACCATACAGGCGACGTGGTAATCAAGGTGACCGGAGCCCGCAAGACTGCCGACCTGCACTATAACAACCCTGAACCGGCATATTACACCATACGCATCGTGGATCCCGCATCGCGTGCGAAATGGGAGGTTATCTCTACATGCAAGAATACTGCCCCATGTGAGCAACATGCCACTAACCCACGCTTCGGAGCCGCAGACGAGCCGCTTACGGCAGAAGCCAACGGTCGCATGCACTTCCTCACAGCCGGCATAATATATGGCGGCACCGTGATAGAAGGCGTACCTGGCATATCCATGACTGTCGGTGCTCCTGCAGCCGATGCAAACAACAGTGACGACTGGACTACCGTGGCCACAGCAGAGGCCACGCCTAAGTGCTGCGCACACGAAACGCAATCAGTAATCGTAAAGTCAACTGCAACTCTTGACCTTGACGACGACGGCATACCGTCACGTGGTGCATTCTATCAGTTCAACCCAACGGTGAACGGCTATCTCACTATAGATGCCAAGTTTTATAAAGACAACACCATCATGCTTGTGACACGCGACGAGAACGGTGTCTGCGTAAGCGACGCGTTCCGCAACACGGGCGACAAGACCATAGTTTACCCCAAGGCTACGTATGATGACGACGGCAACCTGCTGGGCGACTATACATTCACGCAACCGCTCATTGCCGGCGAGACATATTACCTGTATGACATAACCGATGGCGGCAACCTCAACCTGCACGGATTCTCTTATCAACCGGCATTCATCTTCGACCGCACGACAACACAGGCACAGACAGAGGCACCGCTCAACGCATCACTTTTCATGAACGGACTTTCAAGCAGCGTCCCTACATTATATAATGGTAATAATGCCGTTGTTTCTTTTATGGTTACTGATGCCCACGGCATTGGTGTCACGCCGGCAAACTATGTTACAGTAGGTGCAAACGGCGAACTCGACCCTGAGCAGATGACTCTTGACGGCGACGACAACATCTTCAAGCTGCGTGTGACAGCCACGGTAAGGTCTAAAGACGCATCACTGGGCGACTGCGTAAACAAGACGCCATATTATGATGTGCAGATTATTGACATACCTACATTCGCCATAGCTGACGAAGCTGGATATGAAGAACAGAACATCATGAACGGCACAGAGGTCACGACGACCAACATCAGCACCGACATTATAATGACGTTCGGAGGATGGAGTGACACAGACGGTTCTTATTATGAAACAGTTGATCCTAACAAACCGCGCTCCGACAAGTGGGACTATAAGAGCAAGGCAGGTTATGGCAGCCGCATAGGCAGCGAACTTGATGATGCCGACCCATACTACAACCGCACCATCGACGGCTTCGGTTATTTCAATGCCGCCAACAACAATCCCGTTGACGAACTTAATCAGGCTGCCGTCAACAGCGGCGAGGTGTATACCTTCGGCAGCGGTACGGAGTATGAACAGGCCGAACGCCGATATAACACAACATACAAACTGCCTTGCCGCGGTGCATTCGTGAAGTTTGAACCACGCGAAAGCGGTACGCTGATTATATATCTGGTGCAGAATGGTTCGGTAGACTATCACTACGGCGTGACAAACGTGACAAACCAATACAAGATAAAGTGGCGTCCGCTCTATATAACCGATGAAACCGGCAAGCCTGTGGAAATGGTAAACGACTTCGGCAACATCAACAAGTACCTGCCTATGGGCAGTGATGCCAACCACGCAGGTTCGTTCACCCTCGGACTGTCGCGCTGCGACCGTCAGGAGAAGGCAGTGGAAAGTGCCTGGCTGTATAATGAAGCCGTGCAGAGTTCCTCTACAAATATCATGGCCGGCTGTTCGTTTGACTGGAGCGAATTCAGGGGCAGCACCGAAGACCGCCAGCACCTGTTGTCAGCCTGGCCGAACAAGGGTGAGCGTGAGAGCATCATCCGTTTGTCTACCGGCGGCTTTGCACTGCCCCACAAGGCCTACGTGCGCTATTCGTTCCATGTGAAGGCCGGCAAGACTTATTTCGTGTTCCAGCCTGGCAGCAAGTTTGAATTCGGCGGCTTCTCATTCGTCCCTGCAGGATATCCTGACGAATGTAAGTATTCCATTTCCAGCAAGCCCGGCGCCTTGGTATACAACACCGTAAACCAGGAGAAGAACTATGCAGGAGATACAGCCGATACGGAAGACCTGACGTTTACATGGGAGAGTGCAGAAAACTTCAACACCACCAAGGAGAATGTCACCATAACCGTGAACGACCGTCGCAAGTCGGAACTGACCAACGAGTCAATAGCCGATCGCAACACATTGAAGCCCCGCACACTGAAAGCCGGCGAATGGGAAGGCATCTGCCTGCCATTCAGCGTCAGCGAACAAGAGGCGAAGCGAGTGTTCGGCGAGGGGTATGCCGTAGTAACGTGTGACGGTGTGACTGGCCCTGACGACGTTTTGCATTTCGTGCGCCACGGCAATGCCTACATCGAGGCTGGCCGCCCATACCTCATCAAGCCGGCGCAGGACTGCACGCTGCAGTTCAGGAACGTAACCATCGAGGGCGGCGAGAGCATCAGCACACTGGCAGGTGACACAAAACTTGTTACTGACCCGACACGTTTCGATGTAGACATCAACAACGGTGAATTTACGTTCAAGGGCATATACATGCGCGAGACAATGCCCGCATTGTCATATTTCGCAAAGGAAGACGGACTGTACCGTTACAATGCCGACACGAAGATAGGCGGCTATCGTGCCTACTTCAAGAACAACCAGCAACAGCAGGCCGGAGCAAAGGCACTGTCGTTTATGATTGAAGACCTCTACGACATGGAGGAAGAAGGCGAGGTTGCAACTGGAATTCTGCTTATCGATAGAGACAAACTGACCGTAATGCCCGCTGAATCTGACGTCTACAACACCAATGGCCAGAAAGTCGGCACTGGTGCCAGTGCAGTAAACAATGCGCCGCGAGGCATATACCTGATTAACGGAAAGAAGATAGTAAAGGAATAGGGTAAAAAACTTAGGGTTAAAGTAAAAAAAGACAGGATAACACTCCCCACCACTATGAAAAAAGCATATATCCGTCCGATGATATCTGTAGAGGCGCTTGAAGACGAAGAAGTCATGCTGGGCACCTCATATACGATTACGACGAACTACACCGAAGACCCGTCAGAAGATGACGACGACTTCATACACATTCATCCCGACCCGATAGACCCGCCGTCACCTATAGACAATGACGACGATTATTAAAGGCGGGTTCTGTCACAGTTCCCGCCGCACGTGCGGCCATGCCTGCACGCGCTACTCCTGTTCATACCACAGGAAATCGTTGTAGGGGTATTTCTGCACGTGGAGCTCGCGCACCTTCTTGTATACGGTGGAACGGAACTCATCAATGTTCTGCTTCTCCTTGGCAGAAATAAAAATGCAACCGAGGTTGTTAAGGCTCTTGTCTTCTGTGATGCGGGCCATCCACGTGCGCTGCAGCTCGCTGAGTGATATCTCGTGCTTCTTCACCGGCGTAAGATCGTCAGCCTCCTTCTCCGTCCATCGGTAGGCATCAATCTTGTTGAATACTATCATCGACGGCTTGTCGGCACAGCCAAGGTCGGCAAGCGTCTTCTCCACTACCTGTATCTGCTCTTCAAAGTCGGGATGGGATATATCCACCACATGCAACAGAAGGTCGGCCTCGCGCGTCTCGTCGAGGGTCGACTTGAAGGAGTCCACCAAGTCGGTGGGCAGTTTCCTGATGAATCCCACGGTGTCGGCAAGGAGGAAGGGCAGGTTTTCGATGACTACCTTGCGCACGGTGGTGTCGAGCGTGGCAAAGAGCTTGTTCTCGGCAAACACCTCGCTCTTGGCGAGCATGTTCATGATGGTAGACTTACCCACGTTGGTATATCCAACAAGTGCCACACGAATGAGGCGGCCGCGGTTCTTGCGCTGCGTGGTCTTCTGCTTGTCAATCTCTGCCAGGCGCTCTTTCAGGAGCGACATGCGGTTGAGGATTATGCGGCGATCCATCTCAAGCTGTGTCTCGCCCGGTCCGCGCAGTCCCACGGAGCCTTTACCGCCGCCGCTGCCCGAGCCGCCGCCCTGTCGCTCAAGGTGTGTCCACAAGCGCTGCAGGCGTGGAAGCATGTAGCGGTACTGCGCCAGTTCCACCTGAGTCTTTGCATTGGCAGTCTGCGCACGCATGGCGAAGATGTCGAGAATGAGGCTGGTGCGGTCGAGAATCTTCACTTTCAGCTCTGCCTCGATGTTGCGCATCTGCTTGGCCGACAGTTCATCGTCGAAAATCACCATGCCCACACGTTGCGGCCCTTCGCCTTCCTCTGGATAGTGTAGTTCCTCGTGCCACTCGTCATAGAGTTTCTCCTGTTCTTCTATATACTGGCGTATCTCCTGCAGCTTGCCGCTGCCCACGTAGGTCACGCTGCTTGGCCCGTTCACGCGCTGTGTGAAGCGCTTCACGGTTATGGCACCGGCCGTGTCGGCAAGGAATTCCAGTTCGTCAAGGTATTCCTTGGTCTTGTCCTCGTTCTGCTGAGGGGTTATGAGGCCAACGAGTACAGCTGTCTCTGCCTGCGCCTCGGATATTACAAATTCCTTCATTTTTTCGATATTTACTTTTCTTCCCTTCCCTACCCTATCAGCCGCTCACGGTATTCCTGAGGGGTGAAGCCAATGTTCTTCTTAAACAGCCTGATGAAATACGAAGCGTCGCTCATCCCGATTGCGCGCGCCACCTCGCTCACCGTCATCGGCGTGTCGAGCAGGAGCGACTGCGCATGCTGTATCTTCTTCTTTATTATATACTGCAGCGGCGTGATGCCGAGGCTCTTGCGGAAGGCCTTGACCAGATGCGACTCCGTCAGGCATACCATTGATGCCATCTGCGAGACGGTGACCGGCTCGTCGAGGTGTGTCGCAACATATTCCATCAGCCTCCTTATCCTGTCGTCCTTGACAAGCAGCCGCTGCCGGGCATGCTTCACGAAGTAAGACAGGAGAATCTCCACCAGTCCATGCAGCTGCAGTCGCTCATAGTCGGCCATACGCCTGTAGGCCGAAGCATACTCACGGTATGAAGGGTGGTGGTCGAAGTCTTCAGCCGACAATGAGGGCAGGTTAAGCTGCGGATACAGGTCGCAGTAGTTCTCGAAAAGAAGCCGCGTGGCCTCATTGCCCTTGACGGAGAGCGGAAACTCATAGTCGTCAAACACCTGTGCATCGTTACCTTGGTCGAGCATCACAAAGAGATAGTAGAACTCAAAGCCCGGGTCGCAGTCATACGTGTGGGGCATGTAGCCTGGCAGCAGATACATGTTGCCTTCCTCAATGGATATGCAGCCCGTGGGCAGGTGCAGGCGCGCCCTGCCCTTTCTGGCGTAGTATATGCGCAGGAAGGGTGAGGAAATGTCGCGGTTGCCCCACTGGTGTATGGTGCGCGCAAATCCCAGGTTTAATACTGTCAGGCCTTTATTCATCTGGCGATTCTGATGCAGTGTTGCTCTCTGCAGTGTTTTCTGTTTTCTTTTCCGCAGCCGACTGCGGCTTTGCGTCAGCGGCATGCTGACTGCCATGCTGCCGCGTGCCTTCGCCCGCTGCCTCAGCCTTATGTTCGCCGCCCGCAGGCGCACCCTTGCGCTGGTGGAGAAAACGCACATACTTGCGGCAAATCTTGTTGGAGTAGGCATTGAATATATTGTTGGCAAACAATATGTCGGTTATCTTGTTTTCGCGCACATAGTCCACCATGTTCTTCGTGAAATAGCGGTAGTCCAACACGTGTATCTCCTCAAACGAATAGAAGAGATAGCCCGGCAGCGCATTGCCGAAACTGTCTTTCAGAATCATCACGCGGCGGCGGTTCTTGTTTCCCGTCTGCACCTTTGTTATGCGCGTGTCACCGCCCATGAAGGTGCAGTATGCCCCGCCGTCGCCGTCGCGGTACTTATAGAAGAATATGCCCTTATACGGCTTGCTTTCGCCCACCACCTCATAGTTGCGGTTCACCTTGTAGTCGGTGTAGGTCGTTGTATACTGTACGCCTTTCGGTACGTAATAGACGAAATCCTCAGGGTTTTTCTTCAGCGACATGTCCTTGGAATAGGCATACATGCTGCCCACGTAGCCATGCACCACCTTGCGCTCGTAACTGCTCAGCGGCTTGAACGGAACCTTAGCGACACGCGCAAACTCCTGCGCTGCATAGAATGCTCCGAGCGGAGCCCAGTGATGGTCGGTGCGCAGGAATATCGGTTCGGCAGCATGCTTGCCCAGCATGGTGTAGGCATCCACTGCATGCACGTCGGGGGCAAGGTGGGCATATATATTGTTGATGGTGGGCTGCTCCTCGTTGGAGGCTTTCTTTGCCTTTGCCGGACAGTAGAAGTCTACCGCCGTGGGTATCACCATGCAGTAGACGTTGACGTCAGGAAACATCTTCTTGTATTCGTTGGCCGACTGTGCATAGTCTACACCGCCCTTCGGACCGCCGCCGTATGCCATCAGGGCGCGCGTGTTCTCGCCCTTGCCCACGATGATTATGCCACGGTTGGCTATAGTTGCCACCTCCTCGGCTGTAACCTTGTTCTCATACTTGCCCACACTGCGTTCCTGCTGCTCCAGTTCTTCGTCTGTGGGTCCCTGCTGTTCTTCCTCTACCGCCGCCGCATGGAATGTTATGTCATCGTCACCGAGCGAGAGTTTCAGCATGTCTTTTTCACGCATACTCATCGACAAGAACACGTCGCGGAACGGCTCTGTATCACTAAACCACGAGTTGATGCCACGGGTGTATTCGCCACTGGCCAGTTTCTCCCATGTAAACTTGGGAAACAATGTCAGGTCGCGTTTCTCGAGCGGTGAAAAGACAGGGCGCGGCAGGAAGTCGAGCACCACGGTGAAAGCCATGAAGACCACCGAGATTATTATTATGTATACTGTATTCTGTTTCATCTGTAAAGCAACTTCTGTATGCCTGCCGATGTTTTCTGGTTATAGGCGTGCTGCATGTTGTTGGCAAACAGTATGTCCGTGATGCCGTTCTCACGCACATACGCTATGATATTCTTCTGGAAGTAGCGGAAATCCACCACATATATGTCTTCAAACGAATAGAACAGATAGCCCGGCAGCGCATTGCCGTAGCTGTCCTTCACTATCATCAGGCGACGGTGGTTCTTGCCAAAGGCCTTTACGTGGGTGGTCCGGGTATCGCCACCCATGAAGGTGCAGTAGGCGCTCGAAGCACCGTCTTTGTAACGGATGAAGAACGGCCCTTCAAACGGTTCTGTCAATGTATAGACGCCACGCCCGCGTCCCGGCTTGTGACCTACGTATGTAGTGGTGTAGGTGGTGTCCTTCGGTGTATAATAGATGAAGTCTTCCGGTGCGCGTTTCACTGACAGGTCGCCTGAGAACTTATACATCGTGCCGACCACATCGCGCACTACTTGTTCGTCGTAGGCCGACAAATCGCGGAAGGGTACACGGGCGACACGGGCGAACTCCTGCGCTGCATAGTAAGCCGCCAACGGCAGCCAGTGGTGGTCAGTGCGCGCATATATGCACTTGTCCTTATGCTGCATCATCAACGGCAGTATATTTACTGGAGTTATACCGCGCAGCGAATCATACATTGCCTGCATCACGGCTGCCTCACTGCGCACGAGCGAGCGAGCCTCGTCGGGGCAGTAGAGTTCCACCGACGTGGGTATCACCATACTGTATATGCTGACTTCTGGCAGGCTGTCATGATACAGGTTCAGCGCCTGCGGATAGTGTGCACCGCCAGACGGCGTGCCGGTAAACGGCTCCATTGCCCTGACGCAACAGCTGTCACCGGTTATGATGATGCCCGCGCGCCCACGGTGGAAGGCTGAATATGCGCTGCACAGCACAACGAACAGCAGTAATGATAGTATAGAAAAACGATAAAGTGAGGTGGAAGTTATATGTTTTCTTTTTCTTTGCATTTCGCTTTATATCCCGACAGATATCCGTCCTTGTTTCTTTTCGGCTGCAAAGTTACAAAAAAAAATTGATTCTCACAAAGTTATAATGCGGAATATTTGTCATTGATAAATTTGTGAGTATCATTTTTTTTTAGTAACTTTGGAGTGATTTAAGTTTAAACTCTTAATCTCTCCAATCTACGAATGATATTTTTAAATTATGACAGATACAAAAAACATACTTCGCAGGTTGTGCGTTCTCTGTGCCATGATGCTCTTCGTGCTGCACGGCGCAGCGCAGACTGACACTGCGGCGGTGCAGTATGATATGCCGTACCACATAAACAGCATGGCGCTGAGCAGCGATTCATCGTACGTCTGCATGACGTTCATGCAGACGGGCAGGACGGCACGCTATGGCATCTTCGACCTGGAGAGCCGACAGCTGACGTGGATGTCGGAGACGATGGACACAGAGCGCGGCAGGGTGGTGCCCACAAGGCACGGACTGCTAGTGATGCGCGACTGGGGATTGCTGTGGAACATCTCGATGATTGATGCGCAGCGGGGCACGGCGACGTGGACAGAGCCGGGCGTTGGCGGCTTCCGTTATGCCGAGCGCTGCGACATGGCGCTGGCGGTGAAGAAAAACGTAAGGGAACCGGGACTGATACTGAAGGCGTTTAATGTGAGCAATGGCGACACACTGTGGCGCTACCGCATAAACCACGAGTTCGTGCAGGGCATGAACGGCGGCATGTATTCCGTCAGCGATTCCATTGCCCTGGTGATTGCCGACCAGCTGTGCCTCGTGAGCCGAGGGCTGGGAAACATAAACTATTGCAGTTACGATACACCACAACCGGGTGCGGACCTACCCACTATGGTTACGGGAAACAGAATTTACGTGTCGGACAAAGGTCATGTGACGTGCTACGATAAATGGTTGGAAAAGAAGTGGAGTGCGGCACACCCCTCCACTGCACATGCCCGACTGCTCCGCATGGGCAAGCGCCTGTGCCTGATAAACGAGGGTTATATCAAGAAGGTGCTGCCGCCCGACCATACGGGTGTGTCGCCCATAGTGAACCAGCAGGTGTGCAAGCCGTTCATTGCTTTCTATGACAGCGAGACGGGAAGTAGGCAGTCGCTGACGAACCTTGACTGGAAACAGTCTAACGGTACGTTGGAGCGCATACTTGTCAATGCCGTCTTTTATGTCAGGGATGACGGCGGCGACGGCTTCCGCAAGATTGCGACACCGGCAGGCGGCTGTTTCGTGAAGGTCAGCGACGGTCGCATCTACGTGCTTGACGAGAAGATGAAGATAAGGCAGCGGTATGAGTCAGACCAGATATACCACCGGCAGTTCGCCGCACAGAACCGTGCCGCCATAGTCTGCAATGGCGATGCATACGTCATAACGCCCGACGGCCGTCCCGTAACTCACCTTCCGCAGGGCACCACCTCGGTATTCCGCATAGGCAAAGAGATATTCTACAGCATAGGCGACACGCTGTGTTGCGCACCGCTGGAGTGAATATTTGCACCACTGGAGCTTAAATTGTTAAAAACAAGGTCTTTGTGCTATGTTTTTACATAAATAATTTGCAAACTCGCCCCGAAAAGTGTAAACCTACTACAAAAACTCGCCCCGAAAAGTGTAAATCTGTTACAAAAACAGCAATACCTACTCCCTTGAAATGTAAATGTTTGCTTATCGTTAATATTGTTAATAAAAATCATTAATGTCATTAATAAGCCTACGGCAATGTATTAACGCTATTAACGAATATCATTTACAGCATTAACGCAAATGTAACTATTCAGCGAATGTCATATTAATGGAAATTTATAGATTATAACAAAAACTCCTGTTTTCCTAATTTGAAATTCCATCACATGGTTGACTTTCCTTTGTCGAGTCCTGACATTAGGAACTGGTATAAACCCATGAAGCGTATTCCCTTTGTGCGTTTCTCTCTGTATGTATTTCATATTTCTATTCGGATTTTTGTGCAAATTTGCATAATTTTCCGATTACAACCATATGTCTATTCGGAAAATTATGTAAAATTACATAGTTTTCCGAATAGACACGCAAAAAAAGTCTGACATCAGGCAACGAAATTCCCCGTTTGACAAACATTCTGTCAAACGGGGAATCATTTTGTTTTGATGTAACGTCAGTTTTATGAAATCATATTAATGACATTTATTCTCTGTGAAGCACGATGTTCATGAACCGCCCCTTTTGGACGTCGAACCGAACTTATCTTTAAGCATTAATGTCATTCATTAATGCAGACATTTCAATATTCCCCATCAAAATCTTCATCTTCATCATCGTCAATGATTTCTTCTACCTCAAAATCAGTTATTTCTTCATCTGTTTCGTTGTTGAATAATTCTATGTTTCCTTCAACCATATTAGCGTATATCACCGCCTTGAACCTCTCATCTTCACTCAACACTTCATCTGAGTTTTCACTGTCTCTGATAGTGTCAGAATTAAAATTGCCGCGTGGAATATTATTTATTTCCATCATAACGTCCTCGTTGTTCTCATCTACAAAACTAATTAAAAGTCTTGTGGCTGCTATATTAAATTCCTTCATAGTTGTATTAAATTTAAAAATGTTATTTTATATATAATAATTAATCCCCAATATATTATTCCTCTCCACTCAAGAACATGTTCACTATCTGGTTGGCATCCGCCATGGTGACTTGTCCGTCGCCGTTCACGTCGGCGGCATCCTCGTCGAGATTGTCGTCTACGAACTGTGACGTGCCTTTTGCAAGGAAATAGTTTACTACTGCATTGGCATCTGCCATGCTTACGGCATCGTCACCGTTTGCATCGCCCTTGTCCGCAGGCTTTGTCTCTACGAAGAAGAAGTCCTTCCACTGGTTCGCCACTTGGTATGCCTCTATGCTGGGTCGTGGCACCTGCAGCGTGCACTCCCACTTGTTGATGTCGTCAAGTGCTTGTTTTCCGCACCGTGGCGGTGTGGCGGCCTTGCTGCGGAAGATGGTCATGGCGGTGCAGTCTGAGAAAGCCTCCTTGCCGATGCTGTCCACCTGTGTGCCGCAGGCGAAATACTCCAAACTGCTGCAACCGCTGAAAGCATAACTGCCTATCGCCTTCACTCCGTTCCCGATGGTGATGTTCTTAAGGTTCGTGCAACCATAAAACTCATTATCAGATATCTCTGTCTCCTTGCTTGTGATATGAACTGCACGTAGTGATGTATTGCGGTAGAACGGAGAATAACCGTCGGTGCTTGAAGCGCTGTATGTAATATTCCTGCCTATATATACAGAATCCAGCGGACATGAAGAAAAAACCTTGTTGTCTATTTGCAGTTCTTTGTCTGTTCCGCCTTTTAGGATAAGCGTCTTTAGACTTCTGCAACTAGAAAATGCAGAACTGCCGATACTCGTCACGCTGTTGGGAATGATTACATCTTTCAGACCGCTACAATTTGAAAACGCAGAACTGCCGATACTCGTCACGCTGTTGGGAATGGTTACAGAATCTAATTTATTCATGTTGTAACATAGATAATCAGGTATGTTTACTACATCTTTTCCTATAACAAATTCTTTTATTCTGCCTGCAATACTATAGAATGGCATGCTATTCATATTAGAAGGAAGAGAAGTAATGCTCTTGGCATTCCATGTTACCGAGGTCAGGCCAGTGCAACCGTCAAACACATATTTTCCGATTTTCGTTAAACTGTTAGGAATGGTTATAGAAAACAGGCCACTACAATTTACGAAAGCACTATCACCTATTTCTGTCACGCTGTTTGGCATTTCCACCTCCGTCAGGCCTGTGCAGCCTCTGAACGCACCAGCCTTAATCTCTTTCACGCTGTCACCTATGCTTACTGAAGCCAAACCACTTAGTCCCTCGAACGCATGCTTTCCAATCGCAGTCGCACCGTTTCCAATTGTTACGGAGGTCAGGCCCGTACAGCCGTTGAACGCCATATCACCGACAGAAGCATTTGGAATGGTTATCTCAGTCAAGCCGCTGCAACCACGGAACGCCCCATTCCAGATATTATCCACACTCTCGGGGATGTTTATGGAGGTCAGGCTTGTGCAGCCTGAAAACGCATAACTACCGATACTCGTCACACTTTCGGGGATACTCACAGAGGTCAGGCCTGTACAACCTTCAAAAATTTTATCACTGAGAGTAGGCACACCATTTTCAATAGTCACAGAAGCCAACCCACTGCAACCTCTGAATTGTTCAGACCGCCAAGAAAATTCCACACTACCTGGGATTTTTATTGAGGTCAGGCCTGTGCAGCATGCAAACGCACCTTGACCGATGATCTTTACACTATTGGGGATATTTACCTCTGTCAGGCCGCTACAATTTTCAAACACGAAAGCACCTATGAACGTCACGCTTTCGGGAATGGTCACAGAGGTAAGGCCTGTGCAATCTCGAAATGCGCTACCACCTATAGTCGTCACGCTGTTGGGAATGTTCACCTCTGTCAGACCACTGCAACCCTCGAATGCATAATTTCCAATCGCAGTCGCACCGTTTCCAATGGTTACTGATGCAAGACTACTACAGTTGTTGAAGGCTCTTTTAGGGATGATGTCACAATCATATTCTATAGTTTTAATATATGGGTTACGTGTACAGATAGAATCGCGAACATTCTTCACCGTCATAGTTATATTTTTATATGTAACTGTTTTTCCTATTTTAATGTTTTCAGCAGACTTATCATAAGTACAGTCTATTGCATCACATGTACGCTCTGATGGACTAACAGGCACATATTTTATTCCATCTACTTCAAACATACTGCTAAGCAAAGGATATATTTTCTTTCTATAACCTGGACTTAGTTTTGAATATGAATCATTCGGCACATAATTATAATACGTATAAACCTTCTCGCATCCACTAGGAGGGGTATTGGGGAGCCATATCACTTTGATCGGACTTGCTCCTGAGGAACTTGAACTGTATCCAAAAGCATCATATCCTATAGACTGAACGCCTGCACCTATTGTCAATGATTTGAGTTTGGTGTTATAGAACGCACGACTTTCGATTGATGTCACATTGTTTGGAATTACCACGGATAACAGTCCTATACAGCCTTCGAACGTATATCCAGCGATACTTGTCACGCCCTCGGGGATGTTTACCGAGGCCAGACCGCTGCAGCCATAAAACGCACTACCGCCTATACTCGTCACGCTTTCTGGAATTGTCACGGAGGTAAGACCGCTGCAGTTATAAAACGTTCCAGAATTGATACTTGTCACACCCTCGGGGATGTTTACCGAGGCCAGACCGCTGCAGCCATAAAACGCACTAGCGCCTATACTCGTCACGCTTTCTGGAATTGTCACGGAGGTAAGACCACTGCAGTTACGAAACGCATACTGGTCGATGTTCGTCACGCTGTAGGTCTTACCACCATATGTTACTGTTTTTGGAATAACAACATTCCCAGAATATTCATCAGGATAGGTGGAGTAGCTTGAACCACGATATGTTACATACACGGACGAGCCAGTACCATAAGAGTAATATAATGTGACACCGTCGCTGTTCACCGCTGAAAAACTATGGGCATTGAGCTGTACTCCAATCGCACATAGAAGTAAAACAAGGAGAATATGTTTGTAATTGTGTTTCATGTGCATAATGATTAGATGATTAAAGAATCTTATTTATAAAAACTTTGCTTACATTTATCAAGATAAAACGTAAGTCGTTACAGATGCTATGTCTCCTATTTGAAGTCCATCAATTATATCTTTAATTTGTCTGATTTTTTCATCGTTTTCAGATTTTATGAAAATATATTTATTGTCAACGAGCCTGAAATTTTTCTTTTCATTTTCTTTGACACTTTCCGAAATGAGGAGGCCTTTACGTTTTGCTTTTACATTCAAAGCAAAAACCTTGTCCACCCCAACCAATGTAATAAAATCAACCAAAGCCTTTGCCCCGTTTCTTTTTCCTGACGGCATTACTTTTTCTTTTCCTTGATCCACATATTTTATAACAAACTGAGTAGATGTCCTTCTCTTGTTTTTTTCAACTACATCAATCTTATAGCTTCCATCCTCTACTTTTATCTCAATTTTATACTTCTCTACATCGAAACTATTCTTGTAAATATTTTCAATCTCCATCCACTTCTCTTCTATTTTTTTCTTTGCTTGTTCTTTTTCCATAACACACATGTATTTTGTTTCCACTTAGACACCCCGGAAGTCGATGTTAATAAATAAATTTAGATTTAAGCTTATGATACAAAAAAGGCGTAGGTGCTGTTCTCTGCCTATCCTGGAACAACAGGCCTTCGCATTGCCTCGCCACACAGGATAGACAACGCAGTTAGCCCACGCCAGTACGAACTATATATAAAATGTAAGGTATATAGAAACGCACCACGTAGACGCATCGTTGTCATCTGTCTGTTGTGGCTTGGAATTTGCGAAGTTCGTTGTTCACAACGACAGACGTTCGAAAACGTCTTCCTCATAAAATAAGATCGCCCGCCGCCCACAGAATGGGCTAACTAAGCGATGTTGCAAATTTACATATTTTAGTTTTTCTGTGCAAATTTTTTACAAACTTTTTTCACAAAAATTTTGTGTGTACGCACACAGATTTCGCTACGCTCAAAGTGAAGAGTGAAAAGTGAAGAGTGAAAAGTGAAGAGTGAAAAGTGAAGAGTGAAAAATACAAATTACTTTTTCCTGACCACGGATTGCACAGAAAACAAGATTGAAGAGTTGAAGATTGAAAAGTTCTCACACAGATGGTAAGGGATTGTAAGGGATCTCGACGAAATAAATATTCTTTTATCGTTAATGTCGTTAATATAGACCATTAATATCATTAATAATCTCTGGGTACAGCATTAATGGTATTAACGAATGAAATTAACAGTATTAACGTAATGAGCATCGTGTCTTAAAGTGGACAAATGTCATTAATATGATTTCATCGGACTGACGTTAAAATTACAAATTTCCCGAATAAACAAAAAAAAGCCAGACATCAGGCAGAAATGCCGAATGTCTGGCTTAGTCTTGCTGAGCTAAAGCAATGCAAGCACATTGTTGGGATAAAATATTTTAGCCGATTCTGGATGCTTGGGTGTTTTTCTTAGGAATAGTCCATAGTGCACCTCATGGCCTTCTGCAAATGGCAGTCCTTTGGCAATGGTTTGAAGACGTGCCAATTCTTCCTTGGCATCTATCTGCTCCTGCCATTTACATTCTCCCAGAAACAAATGCTTACCATCGAATGATTCTGCCACAACATCCAACTCTACGGGAACGTACTGCTGTTTTTCCTCATTGTAATAACTGCCCCACCATCGTGACGCCATCTGAAACATTATGTCATCTATCCCATAAGTACTGACATACCGTCTGCATAGTTCTTCCCATGCCTGACCTACGTAATCATTCTCTGTCTTGGCAAAGACATTCAGCACGGCTTGACTGTTTCCTAATTCAATGAGAGAACGGTAGGGAAGAACATAATGATAGTGGAAACGTAACAGGGAATCAGAGATATGGTATAAGCCTTTCTTGCTTTTCTTTTCACTCTCACCGAAAGGAATTTCTTTATTGACGAAACCCAATTCCCTCAGTCGCGACAACAGGGGCGTAATGTCCGTAGCCTGTTTTTCTGCACGTGAAGCTATTTCTGACAGTTTGTTGGCTCCGTTGCCTATAAATGACAGAATGGATGAGGCTTGTACTGTATCACGCATCTCATCATATAGAAGTTTGGTTGGTTCATCATACAGGGTTCCCTCTGAGGTTAGCAGTAGATTCTCTATCGCTTCATAATAGTTGTCATAGTTCTCGCGAAGTTCCCAATATCTGGGTACGCCGCCCCACACTGCATATTCTCTGACTGCCTGATCAGCATCACAGTGAAGTGCCTGACGGAGGAAAGCGGGTGATATGGGTTTCATTTTCATGATTTCATCAGCGCGTCCATACAGTGGTTCCTTGCTGTCAAGGACGAATCCTTGCATCATTTGCTGTGAAGATCCACAGATAATGAGATCGTATTTCAGTTTTTTCTCATCGAGCAGTTTCTGAATGATTGAGGGTAGTGCAGGACAGCTCTTGACAAGATATGGAAATTCATCCAGACATACTGTTATACGGTGGTCTATAGACCTGTTTAAACTGACGAGAAGCGATTCCCACGTTGGATAACTGGCCATACTGAAACCCTCGACACTTATGTCGATGATTGACGAGAACAGCTGACGCTGGCTCGGTTCCGAAGTCTTGTCTGCCAAGAAATAGATATCGCCACGTTCAAAGTTCATAACCTTCTTGATCAGTGTTGATTTACCTATTCGCCTGCGCCCGTAAACAACAATGAACTGCGGTTTTTCTCTACTTAGGGATTTCTGTAAACGTTCAAGTTCTTTCTTTCTGTCAACAAATTCCATACTACGTATATTTTTATGTCGCAAAGTTACTCTGTTTCATTCAACTATCCAAATCTTTTAGATATTTTTAAGAATATAATTCTACTTTATAATAATTCTACTTTATAACTTTTGTGCGTTATTCTTTTCCTATGCGCACACATTTGCCGGCTAATGACAGGATACAAAAAAAAGCCAGACATCAGGCAACAATGCCGAATGTCTGGCTTAATCTTTATGTCAGCATCAAGGCTGCGGGAAACTACACCTTGATTTCTACCTCTACACCTGAAGGAAGGTCGAGCTTCATGAGAGCGTCGATGGTCTTCGTGGTAGAAGAGTAGATGTCAATCAGACGCTTGTAGTCTGAGAGTTGGAACTGCTCGCGGCTCTTCTTGTTGACGAAGGTAGAGCGGTTCACTGTGTAGATGCGCTTGTGCGTTGGGAGTGGAATAGGACCACTTACGATTGCACCTGTAGCCTTGACGGCCTTAACGATTTTCTCTGCTGACTTGTCAACGAGTGTGTGGTCGTATGACTTCAGCTTGATACGGATTTTCTGACTCATTTTAATTAATGTTTTTATTGATGAATTTTATTTAATAGTGACAGGAGCATGTAAAGAGTCATTTGCTCACATGCCCTGTCTTCTATTTGCTTGGTTTTATTACACGAGGTCAGCGCGACCGCCTGCTTCCTCAAGGATAGTCTTGGCGATAGATGCTGATACAGGCTCATGGTGATCGTACTCCATAGAAGAAGTGGCGCGACCAGAAGTGATGGTACGCAGAGCGGTTACATAACCGAACATCTCTGCCAATGGAACCATAGCCTTCACGATGCGTGCACCGCTGCGAGCCTCTTCCATGCCCTGAACCATACCACGACGCTTGTTCAAGTCGCCGATAACGTCACCCATGTTCTCCTCCGGTGTAACAACCTCTACCTTCATGATAGGCTCCATGAGGCAAGGACCTGCCTTAGGACATGCGTTTTTGAAGGCGTTGCGAGCTGCAAGCTCGAATGAGAGCTGGTCAGAGTCAACTGGGTGGAAGCTACCGTCGAGCAGAGTAACCTTCAGGCCTGTTACAGGATAGCCGCCGAGCACACCGCTCTTGAGGCAGTCCTCGAAGCCCTTCTGCACTGCAGGGATGAACTCCTTAGGCACGTTACCGCCCTTAACCTCGTTGATGAACTGCAGGTCGCCCTCGGTGTAGTCAGGATCCTTAGGACCGATGTTGACGATGATGTCAGCGAACTTACCGCGACCACCAGACTGCTTCTTATATACCTCGCGGAGGTTGACCTCCTGAGTGATAGCCTCTTTATAGTTAACCTGTGGCTTACCCTGGTTACACTCTACCTTGAACTCACGCTTCAGACGGTCGATGATGATGTCGAGGTGAAGCTCACCCATACCAGAGATGACGGTCTGACCAGACTGCTCGTCGGTACGTACGGTGAATGTTGGGTCCTCCTCGGCGAGCTTAGCAAGACCGTTGTCAAGCTTAGCGATGTCGGCCTGTGACTTAGGCTCAACGGCGATAGAGATAACGGTGTCAGGGAAGGTCATAGACTCCAGTACGATTGGCTTGTCCTCTGAGCAGAGGGTATCACCAGTGCGGATGTCCTTGAAACCTACGCCAGAACCTATATCACCAGCTGCGATCTCCTCAACAGGATTCTGCTTGTTAGAGTGCATCTGGAACAGACGGCTCACGCGCTCCTTCTTACCAGAGCGTGGGTTGTAAACGTATGAACCGGCGGTGATCTTACCTGAGTAAACGCGGAAGAATACCAGACGGCCAACGTATGGGTCGGTAGCAATCTTGAATGCGAGAGCTGATGTTGGCTCGTCCTCAGAAGGCTTACGATCCTCCTCTTCCTCTGTGTCAGGGTTGGTACCAACGATGTTCTCTGTATCCATTGGAGAAGGCAGCAGAGCACAAACGTAGTCGAGCATGGTCTGCACGCCCTTGTTCTTGAATGAAGAACCACAGAGCATAGGAACGCACTCCAGAGCAATGGTACCCTTGCGGATAGCCTTGATGATTTCCTCCTCAGTGATGGTAGAAGGATCCTCGAAGTACTTCTCCATGAGAGAATCGTCGAAGTTAGCTGCAGACTCAAGGAGCTTGTCGCGCCACTCGTTGCACTCGTCAACGAGGTCAGCAGGAATTTCCTCGACATCATAGTCAGCACCCATAGTCTCATCGTGCCACAGGATGGCCTTCATCTTGATGAGGTCAACAAGACCCTTGAAGTTCTCCTCTGCACCTATTGGCACACAGAGAGGAATTGGGTTAGCACCCAGAACGTCCTTCATCTGCTGAACCACGTCGAAGAAGTTTGCACCAGAACGGTCCATCTTGTTCACGTAGCCGATACGAGGAACGTTATACTTGTCAGCCTGGCGCCATACAGTCTCAGACTGTGGCTCAACGCCACCTACTGCACAGTATGTAGCCACGGCACCGTCAAGTACGCGCAGCGAGCGCTCCACCTCAGCGGTGAAGTCAACGTGTCCCGGAGTGTCGATGAGGTTAATCTTGTACTGCTTTCCCTCATAGTTCCAAAAACAAGTTGTAGCAGCAGATGTGATAGTGATACCACGCTCCTGCTCCTGCTCCATCCAGTCCATTGTAGCGCCACCCTCGTGCACCTCACCGATTTTGTGAGTCTTACCAGTGTAGAAGAGGATACGCTCAGAGGTTGTTGTCTTACCGGCATCGATGTGAGCCATGATACCGATGTTACGAGTCAAATGCAAATCGTGCTTAGCCATTTCTTATTTTCCTCCTTAATTTAGATTAGAAACGGAAATGTGCGAATGCACGGTTAGCCTCAGCCATGCGGTGCATATCCTCCTTACGCTTGAAGGCACCACCCTGGTTGTTGTATGCGTCCATAATCTCAGCAGCGAGCTTGTCGGCCATGCCCTTGCCACCGCGCTTGCGAGCGAAGGCAATCATGTTCTTCATTGACACTGACTCACGACGGTCAGGACGAATCTCAGTAGGCACCTGGAAGGTAGCACCACCGATACGACGGCTCTTAACCTCAACGTGTGGAGTGATGTTGTCGAGGGCCTGCTTCCAAATCTCGAGAGCTGGCTTCTCTTCGCTCTTCATCTTCTCACCAACAGTCTCGAGGGCTTCATAGAAAATCTCGTAGGAAATGTTTTTCTTACCATCAAACATGAGATGGTTAACGAACTTTGACACCTTTGTGTCGTTGAACACTGGATCCGGAAGGATCACGCGCTTCTTTGGTTTTGCTTTTCTCATTTTTTGTTTTGAAAAAAAAATTGGG
Organism: Prevotella sp.; assembly: GCA_017413085.1. Classification (GTDB taxonomy): domain Bacteria; phylum Bacteroidota; class Bacteroidia; order Bacteroidales; family Bacteroidaceae; genus Prevotella. Next base: position 22,235 of record JAFPVC010000003.1, on the reverse strand, counting down.
TTGTCTTTGTTTTGGTCTTCAACGCTCCCACCGAAGCATTTACTCAACCGTTTTTTAGTTAAGAATTAAGAGTTAAGAATTAAGATTTACAAAAACATTCCGGTCACTGCCAGCCAATTCTTAATTCTTAATTCTTAATTCCTAATTAAATTCTTACTTCTTTGCTACCTTAGGACGCTTAGCACCGTACTTAGAACGGCGCTGAGTGCGGTTAGCAACGCCAGCGGTATCGAGAGTACCGCGAACGATGTGATAACGTACACCTGGGAGGTCCTTCACACGACCGCCACGAACGAGCACGATAGAGTGCTCCTGCAGGTTGTGTCCTTCTCCTGGGATGTAAGAGTTCACTTCTTTTGAGTTCGTCAGACGAACACGGGCTACCTTACGCATAGCCGAGTTAGGCTTCTTAGGGGTAGTTGTATACACACGCACGCACACACCACGACGCTGAGGACATGAGTCCAAAGCTGGTGACTTGCTCTTGTCTACAAGTACCTTTCTGCCTTTTCTTACCAATTGTTGAATTGTAGGCATTTTTCTTGTTGTTTTTTGTTATTATTATTTTGTTTTATTTATATTCGTTATATATAATAAGGTGTATGCTACGGGTGCTGTGCGTACCGACATACGTGACATTACGTCCGGCAACCTATGTTGCAGACGAAAATCGGGTGCAAAGGTACGACTTTTTTTTCATTCCACCTAATTATATATGTTAAATCTTTATTTCTGTTAATAAAATTACACAAAAATAACTTCAGTTAAGAACTTTTAACCTATTCAGTTGCACTTGATGGTTAATTTCAGCCCCTTCCCAACACACAAGAACGTGTAATAAAATTGCATTTCCTTGCGATAAAAATCACGAAACTCATTTTTGCCCCCAAATATCGCGAGGATTTGAATCCATACTAAACACATCTATATCAATACCTTACAACGGTTAAACCAAAATCCAGACCATCCTCTTCAAGTAATTAGGCCTTGATTACATTGTAATTAGGGCCTAATTACGCTCTAATTGTACGTTAATTACACAACAAAAAGGCCCAAATAGCATTGTAATCAGCACCTGATTACAAACGAAAGGCATAAAAACACAAGTCAAAGGAACAGAAAACGCACTGATTTAACAGTTATTCACACCTCTTTCGCATTATTTTTCCATGCGTCATTTGTTCACATATTCCGCACACTACAAGCCGAAGAATTTTCACAGTTTATTTTGCTGGTAACGGAAAAATTCGTAACTTTGCATTCTAATTTTCCAATTTAAAATGTCAAGACTACTATATTTATTCTTAACCGCCGCCGTGCTTACAGGGTGCAGCACAGCACCGAAGGTGGTAACAGAAATGGACGAGACACTGCCGGCGAAGCGACCGTCAGATGTGGTGATATACGAAACAAAGGACATAATGCCTGACGATGCGAGACGCATAGGCAAGGTGAAGGTGACCGACGGCGGCTTCACGCCTACACGCAACTGCCAATACGGCTCAATGCTGGCCCTGGCAGTGAGGAAGGCAGCCGAGAACGGAGCAAACGCGCTGCACATAGACGAGCACAAAGCCCCTGATTTAAGGTCTACATGCCACCGTATATGGGGAACGATGTATGTCGTTTCCGACAGCATAGTGAGGAACACCGCACAAGTATCACTGCGCGAAATGGAAGAAAAGAAAGACGCAGAACTGTGGGAACTGTATCAGGAGGAAATTGACCGTCAGCAGAAAACACGCGCGAATAATCCGAAAAACGTGGTCAAGCTGAGCGCAGGCGTGTCATGGATTACCTCTGAATTTCAGACACCGTATGGAACATACCGTTCAAGAGCCGGCTACGGACTGAATGCTTCCTACCAGCACCTGTGGGATTCCGGGCTTGGCTTCGGCATAGACTATCTGTTCTACGACACATCATTCGGCAACGGCATCGGCCAGAAGATAAACTATATCGGCCCCAGCATAGTATTCGGCTATACCACATACGACAACCAGTGGCGATTTGACGGCTCACTCGGCATAGGCTATGCCAACTACAAGGAAGAAACAAACAATCCACACATGGCGTACATCTACACACAATCAAGGGTGGGGGCAAACGTGGCACTCGGCGCTGAATACAGGATTGCCAAGCACTTAGGCATCGGTATGCAGATGAACGCGTTCACCCTACCACTGAAAAGACCCGAAGGATACGACACGAGCAAATATAATTTTTACGGCATAAGGCACTTCGACATCATGGGTGGACTGCGTATCTACCTTTAACCGTCACAGGCATTTACGCCATTCACCAACAACAGAAACCACACTATGAGCACAAGGATTGAAATAATACAGCAACTGCAGCCGGTTGTCTCGACCAAGGCACTGCGCAGCATAGCCGGCACATGCACTGCAGACTATGCACTCATTTCGGTGAAGCCCACCGACTATTCAATGGGACAGAACGTTCTGGAGCGCATGGAGCAAATAGCCGACGCCACAGGCGCACTGATGCTCTATGCCGACCACTATGCCATGACAGGTGGAAAGCGAGAGCCGCACCCCTGCATAGACCTGCAGGAGGGAGCACTGCGCGATGACTTCGATTTTGGCGGACTGCTACTCATACGCACCAGTGCCCTGAAGGATTTCTTTATCGGCAACCCAACGGACTACGAATATGCCGGCGTGTATGCCCTGAGGCTCTACATGCAGCGCACCGGACAGATTTTCCACGTGAACGAATACCTCTATACGGAAGAGGAAACCGACACACGCAAGAGCGGCGAGAAGCAGTTTGACTACGTAAACCCACGCAACCGCGAAGTACAGATAGAGATGGAACGGGCATGCACGGAACACCTGCAAGCCATAGGGGCGGCCGTAGATACGACCCACAGGCTGGAGCCAGACTTCAGCGAAGGCAGTTTCCCTGTGGAGGCATCGGTTGTCATACCCGTATACAACCGCGCCAAGACCATTGCCGATGCAGTGAAGAGTGCGCTGGAACAGCAGACCACATTCTCATTCAACGTAATCGTGGTAGACAACCACTCCACCGACGGAACGGGCGAGATACTGCGCTCACTCTCTAATCCTTCATTAAAGGTGATAACCCCTGAGCGCACCGACCTCGGCATAGGCGGTTGCTGGAACGAGGCTGTCTACAGTCAGCACTGCGGACGCTTCGCCGTGCAGCTCGACTCCGACGACCTGTATTCCTCACCACATACACTGCAGCGCATAGTAGACTGTTTCCACGAACAGCACGCCGCCATGGTGATAGGCTCTTACCGCATGTGCGACTTTGAACTTAACACCCTGCCGCCGGGTATCATCGACCACCGCGAGTGGACGGATGAAAATGGTCCCAACAATGCACTGCGCATAAACGGACTGGGGGCGCCACGTGCTTTCTTCACGCCGCTGCTGCGCAAGGTAGGTTTCCCCAACACAAGCTACGGCGAGGACTATGCACTCGGTCTGTGGTTCAGCCGCCACCACCGCATCGGGCGCATCTACGACGAACTGTATCTGTGCCGCCGCTGGGGCGGCAACAGCGATGCTGCACTAAGCATAGACCGCATCAACGCCAACAACCACTATAAGGACAGCCTGCGCACCATAGAACTGCTGGCGAGAAAAAAGAAATAAAGGGAAGCAGACATGACTACGATAAAAACTGCAACAAGCGAGAACACTCTCGTTGATTTCTTTGACAAGCAACTGAAACTGTGGCCTGCCGCACGCGAGCGTTTTGAGGACTTGAAGAAAGTGAAGACACGGCAGGTGGGCAATCTGCTGCTGCAGTACAACCCGGCACGCATCAGGTCGACAGGCGCAAGCATCGACAAGGCGGTGCTTGCCAAGCGTCCGTGTTTTCTCTGCGCCGCCAACAGGCCAGCGGAACAGTTGACACTTGACTTAGGTATGGCGGAACTGCTGGTAAACCCCTACCCCATCCTGCCGAAGCACTTCACAATACCGCTCCAGAAACACCAGCCACAGAAACTGGAGTTGCTTGAGGGATATATCAGCATATTGCTGCGCCTTGACCCGTCACTGATGGTTTTCTACAACGGCCCACACTGCGGAGCATCGGCTCCCGACCATGCACACCTGCAGGCAGGAACGTCGGGACTGCTGCCAGTGCAGAAGATGTGGCGCAACGACGTAGAATGGATAAAAGAAGACAAAGAAAACAAGACCATGATTGGGTTGGTCAAGGGATATGCGTGTCCAATCATAGTCGTAAAAGGTGATGCTCCCATCGTATCACTGCCCAAGGTTGGCGACGATGTCAACGTGATAAGCTGGCGCGAGGACAAAGAACAGATAGCGCTGATATTCCTGCGCAGCAAGCACCGTCCCGACTGCTATGCAAGGGGTGTAATGGTCAGTCCCGGAGCATTAGACATGGGTGGACTCATCATCACACCGCAAGAAGAAGACTTCAACAACCTTGACGCAGACACTGCCTCTGGCATACTGCAAGAGGTCAGCATGACAGAGACAGAAGTAAGAAAGATAATAAGCAAGATATGAACACGACGGAAAAGAAAGTAAACGTAGGCATCGTCAGTGCCGAGAGCATCAGATTCACGCTGAACGGCACATACCTGCATAACGGTTGCGAGGTTAGCGGAGTACAGGAAGTGACGTATGCCAACGGCAGCATCGCATGGCAGGGACAGTCATACAAGGAACTGCTGTTCACACCAGCAGGAGACAATGCCTCGTTCAGTCTGGAAGACGTGGTGATAGGCGTAAACTTCCATTGGGAACGCAAGCAGACGCAGACATTCGTCGGCGAACTGCACCTGATAGTTGACGGCGAAAAGATATGCGCCATCAACACACTGCCCGTGGAGCAGTATCTGGAGAGTGTCATATCGAGCGAGATGTCGGCCACGTCAAGCCTTGAACTGCTCAAGGCCCATGCCGTGATATCAAGGTCGTGGTTGCTCAACCTGCTTGATTCTCCGCGTGAAGCAGGAAAGAACACCGTTGCAGCAGACAACGAGAACGAAAGAATAAAATGGTATGACCGCGAGGACCACACGCTGTTCGATGTATGCGCCGATGACCATTGCCAGCGCTATCAGGGCATAACACATGCCTCTAACCCCCACGTGGTGGAAGCTGTCAGCAATACACGCGGCGAGGTACTGACGTTTGAGGGAGAGATATGCGACACGCGTTTCTCGAAATGCTGCGGCGGAATAACTGAGGAATACCAATACTGCTGGGACAACATAACAAAGCCATACCTCAAGAGCGTGCGCGACCCATACTGCAACACACAGGACGAGCGCATACTTGCAGAAGTGCTGAACGACTACGACCAGGAGACAGTGGATTTCTACGACTGGCACGTAAGCTACACGCAGCAGGAACTGTCGGCACTCATCAGCGAGAAACTTGGTATAGACTTCGGACGCATTCGTTCGCTCGAGCCGCTGGAGCGAGGTAAAAGCGGACGCATATCACTGTTGCGCATCAACGGCGAGAAGCACACTATGACCGTAGGCAAAGAGTTGGAGATACGCAAGACGCTGTCACCGTCACACCTATACAGCTCGGACTTCACCGTGCATGAGCAGAACCCTGATGCCGACGGCTACCCCACACGCTTCACGCTGAACGGACACGGATGGGGACACGGCGTGGGACTGTGCCAGATTGGTGCTGCCGTGATGGGTGCGCGAGGCATACCATACAGCGACATACTCACATACTACTACCCTGGTTCCAAGATAACGACTATATACTAACAACAACAATAATGAAACGACTACTATTCTTTACATTACTATTGACAACCATGCTCATGCAGACCGTGAGGCTGCATGCTGCCCAGATTGCCGGCATCGAGATAACTGGTGCCGAGAGCATGACATTCGGAGCCGACCCCAACACGGCTTACGCAAACAACTATTCGCTAAAAGTGACTGACAGCGACGGCAACGCCATGACCAGCGAACAAGTGATGAACGCAGCCTCAGACCTGAAGGTGACATGGGATATTCCTGGCTTCAAGACAGAGAATGACACCGAAGGGCAGTACTGCGACTCATACGGTTCGTTCACCATCAACAATGCCGCTGCACTCAACACCGTGTTTGAGCTTCGCGACGTGCCGATGAACTTCTACGGATATATCGAGGCAACAATGAAGTTCGGCGGAAAGACCATCACCGCACGTAAATACGTTGTGGCACTTGGCAACAAGCAGCAACTGGCTACACGGCTGGTGCCCCTGCCCGGCTATCCTGTGAACTACAGTGCATACCCCGACGTGCTGAACGGTTATACCGTAACGAAAGAAACTTACGGTGCACAGCAAGACGTGATACTGGGTGGATGGTGCGTAGCAGGAAGTGATACACACCAGGCTACACTGCTGACCGACACAGACGGAAAGAAGTTCGTGCGCCTTACGGCTGTCACGGCAAAGAAATCACACGTAATGACACGCTCCGTCACTCCTCCTACAGGACGTGTGACCTACTCAGCCCTGCTGCGTTTCAACGGAGCTGGAGGCGGACTGACACTGACTGGCGGCTACCCCTTCTGGAACAGCCGCAGATACACCAACCCCGTAGCACTGAGTTTCGACGGTACAAACATATTGTTGAACGGCACAAAACTGAGCAACGGCACTGCCGATGCCGTATTTGCACAAGGTCAGTGGTATCAGGTGGCATTGTCAATCGACAAGGCAAACGAGACTTGCTATGCCTTTGTGTATAATGAGCAGGGCGAACTGCTTGGCGAAACCCCTACGCTGGCGTGGCTTGAGACATCCGACCCGAGTTACCTGAGCCTTGCCATGGGAAATTCAAACGGCTCTGGTTCGGTGGACATGGCATCATTCGAGGCTTACCTGCCACAGGTAAATGCCGACGACCTTGCCATCACAGCAGACAAGACCACACTCTCCATACCAAACGGTGAAACTGCTACACTGACCGTACGTGCCTACGACCAGAAAGGATATGAAATAAAGCAGTCACCCACATGGGGCATAGCAGAGCAGGACATGCAGTCGGCACTCGTGATTACGCCTGACGCAACGGATGCACGCACTGTGACTGTAACCCCTACCGCTGATGCTAACACCGGCACAGTCAATGTGCAGGTCAACATGAACGGAACGGTGAAGAACATAGAACTGACTCTGACCTCGTCAAGCGAAGGAATAAAGTTCACGCAGTCACGCTCAAGCATCGACATTCCACTTGACGCAAATGAGACAAGCAACACCGTCTATACCGCCATTGTGGTTGACGGACAAGGCAATGACCTAAACCGCAACGTGACACTGACGGCATACGAAAAAGATGGCTCCACACCATTTAGGAACAAGGGCGGAATCTCATTCGACGCACAGAGCGGCACACTCAGCGTAACGGCCGAAGCTCAGGCCACCCAACTTGTCATCAGCGCGACAAGCCGAAACACTGACGGTGAACCCATAGCACGCAGCACTACGGTAAACATACACGGCATGAACTTTGATTTCGGACTTTCCTCCGACGTTGCCGTTGCTGATGGATATACACCTGTCAATGCACAGACTGCCTATAACGAAACAAACGGCTATGGCATAACCAGCGGCACACCAACCGAGGGTGGTACGGCTTCCACAGGCAATGCAACTGCCGACTGGCTCGAGGGCGACATGCAATTCAACTTCAAAGTGCAGAAAGGTTTCTACTACACCGTCAGCATAACATACCAAGGCGCCCTGACCACAGGCTACATAAACAGCGACCTGGCAGGCTACTCTCTCGGTACACAGTCAGCCATGACAACTGCTGAATACACCATACCCGCCACCCGCGACTTCATTGACCTGCGACTGGCAGCCGACGGCACTACCGTGGCACGCATCGCCAGCCTTACCGTAAGCAAGCAGCCCGTAAGACAGAAGCGTGCGAAGCGTATGGTTCACCATATTGGCGACTCCACATCAGCAAACAACGGCTCGTGGGCATATCGTCTGCAGCGTATACTTGCAGGCGACTATCCTGACCTCTATGCTCTCTGCGACTTCACCAATCGCGGTGCGGGTGGACGCAACCTGTGCACATACTACACTCAGGGCAAACTGGCAGCAGTATTACTTGACATCTGTCCCGATGATGTAGTGATGTTCGGCAACAACGGAACCAACGGCATGGGCAGCAACTATGAGGCAGACATGAACTACTACCTTGATGCTGCCGAAACCTTCGGTGCAAAGATAATCATCAACAGCTACACACCGCACGGTGCAGTGTCGAACTATGCCGGCGGCTACAATGCTGCCACTGCCACGTTTGACAGTTACCGCCGCGATGCCTATGAGGCCATCGTGCGCAAGGTAGCGGCAGAGCGCGAGCAAATCGACAACAACTATATCGGCTTCGTCGAGATAGGCAAGAATGCCGATGCCATATTCAATGCCTATGCCGCCGACTTTGCCGCAAACAATTATGCAACTGCCAACGATGCGGCACAGAAGATAATTGAGTGTTTCACCGACCACAACCACTATTCCAACGGCACGCTGGCATGCGACTTGATGCTCGGTGGATACAACACCTGCGATGCAAAGGGCATAGTGGAACAACTCACCCTGCTACTTGGAGACAACGAACCAACGCCTGTCAATAACGTCGGCGTCAGTAATAGCAAGATAAACACCGGCATATACGACATGCAAGGCCGCCTCATTACCCCCACCGCCCATCTTGCCAACGGCATATACATCATCAACGGCAAGAAGGTAGTCAAGTGAGCCCACCAACAGGCAATCACTTAAAGATTAAAACAAGGCAAAAAAAAATAAAGTACGGTTACAGGATAACGTAACCGTACTTTATTTTTTTTTTCTACTATATATTATTTTTCAGCATCAAAGGCTCAAGAGGAACTTCTTGAAGTCAGCAAACTCTTTCGACATGCTGATGCTCTGCTTGGTACCCTTCATAAATTCCTGCAGACGCTGCGGAATCTCGATGTCGGTCTGCAGTATGTCGTCAACCTTCTCCTTGAACTTGGCAGGATGGGCAGTCTCGCAGAATACGCCTACCTCACCTGGCTGCAAGAGGTCTTTCAGAGCCTGATAGCCACATGCGCCGTGAGGGTCGAGCACATACTTCGTTTCTGCGAAACACTGACGCATGGTCTGACGAATCTGGTCATCACTGTATGTGGCACCGCTGATAAGGCTTGTTATGGCCTTGTGGTCGCCCTTGTACAAATCATAGATGCGTGCGAAGTTAGACGGATCGCCTACATCCATGGCATTTGCCAATGTCGCCTTTGATGGCTGCGGACGGTATTCGCCCGTCTGTAGGTAGTTGTAGAATATGTCGTTGGCATTGTTGGCTGCCACGAAACGCTTAATCGGCAAGCCCATGGCATGACCGAACAAGGCTGCACAGATATTGCCGAAGTTGCCCGACGGCACGCACATCACCATCTGGTCTGCCTTACCTTGCTTCTTCATCTGCGCATAGGCATAGAAATAATAGAATGCCTGAGGCAGGAAACGTGCTACGTTGATTGAATTTGCCGAGGTGAGTTTCATGTGCTTATTGAGTTCCTCATCCATGAATGCAGCCTTTACCAGAGCCTGACAGTCGTCAAACACGCCATCGACCTCGATAGCCGTAATGTTCTTACCCAACGTGGTAAACTGACACTCCTGTATCGGACTTACCTTGCCCTTCGGATAAAGCACGTAGACCTTGATGCCGTCAACACCGAGGAAACCGTTTGCCACGGCAGAACCCGTGTCGCCCGACGTTGCCACAAGCACATTTACCTCCGAACCGTTGCCTTCCTTCTTCAGGAAGTACTGCAACAGGCGCGCCATGAAGCGTGCGCCAACATCCTTGAATGCCAGTGTAGGGCCGTGGAAGAGCTCCAGCGTATAGATATCATCGCTGACCGGCACCACCGGACAGTCAAACGCCAGTGTGTCGTAAACAATCTTCTTCAGTGCATCCAGTTCCACGTCATCGCCGAAGAAAGCGTATGCCACGTTGTATGCAATCTCCTGAAATGACAGGTGCTCAATGTTGTCGAAGAAACTCTGTGGCAGTTTATTTATCTGCTCAGGCATATAAAGGCCTTTGTCTTCGGCCAGTCCCTTTACCACAGCCTTCTCAAGAGTGGCCATAGGGGCTTTTTTATTTGTACTGTAGTATTTCATCGTTTTTAATTAAGAATTACGAATTATGAATTATGCATTATGAATTATGCATTATGAATTATGCATTAAGCACTGCATAAACTCCTGCAGTTTCAGTATTCCATAGCCACCGCCCACGCAGGTATATTCGTCATACGACTGCACATCGTCAGCCTCTATGCCGGGATAATATATTATGAACGGTACAGGCTCGCCCACGTGGATGCGCATCTCAACAGGCGTATAGTGGTCGGGCAATATGGCTATCTGCACTGGCTCATCCCATGTCTTCACCTCCTCGTATATCGGTCCTATCATACGCGAGTCAAGGTTTTCTATCGTCTTGACCTTCAGGTCTACGTCGCCGTCATGCCCAGCCTCGTCGCTGGCCTCCACATGCAGGAACACGAAATCCTTCTCGCGCAGGTTGTTGAGAGCTGCACGTGTCTTTCCTTCGTAGTTGGTGTCCCACAGTCCGGTAGCACCCTCCACCTCAACGATGTCGAGTCCTGCATAATGTCCTATGCCGCGGATAAGGTCTACGGCACTCACCACGGCTCCCGACTTAACCTGCGGATACTGTTCCATCAGCGTCTGCATGGCAGGACGGTAGCCGCCGCTCCACGGCCAGATGATGTTTGCAAGGTCGGCACCATGCTTCTTGCGCTCAATGTTGAGCGGAGCCTTTGCCAGCACATCAACGGAACGCAGTATGAGGTCGTTGAGCAGGTCGGCGGTTTCCTGCGGAGTCATGCGGCCGTCTTCCTTGAAGTCGGCCATGCCCTCTTCCGGCTTCACAAGCAGCGGTCTCCACTGCTCATCCGGATGGTCGTGCGGCGGAGTGCATACGACATGCTTGCTTCCTCCTTTTATTATAAGGAGGTGGCGGTATTGTATTCCCTTCACCCACTTCACGCGGTCGCTGCCCAGCTGCTCGTTGAGCAAGTCAATGAGCGGACCGGCATCCTCTGTCGTAAGGTTGCCGCCATTGTGAGTCTTGATAGTCCCATCCTCGCGCACGCAGATGATGTTGCAGCGCAGTGCAAGGTCGTCTGCCGCCATCTCATAGCCTATCGACGCTGCCTCGAGCGGTCCGCGTCCTTCATACACTTTGTCGAGGTCATAGCCCAGTATGGCCGTGTTTGCCACTTCCGAGCCAGGCATATATCCTTCAGGCACCGTCACCAGTCTGCCCGTGCGTCCCTGCTTTGCCAGCAAGTCCATGTAAGGAGTCTTGGCATACTGCAAAGGTGTCTTGCCTCCCAGTTTCTCCACGGGGTTGTCGGCCATGCCGTCACCCAGTATTATTATCGTTTTCATCTTATTCCTGTTTATTATATATTAGCAATGCTGAGCACGTTGGCGAATACGCCGGCGGCTGTAACGCTGGCTCCAGCTCCGAAGCCCTGTATGAGCATCGGATAGTCTTTGTAACGCTTTGTGGTAAGTGTCACGATATTGTTGCTACCCTCAAGTTCATAGAACGAGTGGTTAGCCGGTATCTCCTGCAAGCCCACGCTGGTCTTAACCTTTGCCGTCTGGCAACCTGCCACCTTGCCATCGCCTGCATTTTCTTCTTCGTTCACCACTTCCATCTTCGCCACGAAACGCCACTTGCATCCCTTGGCGGCAAGACGCTTGCGCTCTGCCTCAAACCCGGCATCGAGCTGTGGCAGCCTGCGCCAGAAGTCTTCCGTGCTACCCTCGAAATACTCATCGGGCACGAAGAGGTTCTTCTCCACGTCGGCCTGCTCCACGCGGTAGCCAGCCTCGCGCGTCAGTATGACGAGCTTGCGCACCACGTCCATGCCCGACAGGTCGATACGCGGATCTGGCTCTGCAAAGCCCAGTTCCTTGGCCTGGCGCACCGTTTCTGAGAACGGCACATCCTCTGCCAGCGCATTGAATATATAGTTGAGCGTGCCAGACAGCACTGCCTCTATCTTCAGTATGCGGTCGCCTGAGTTTGTCAGGTCGTTCATGGTGCTGATGATTGGCAGTCCGGCACCCACGTTTGTTTCAAAGCGGAACTTCACGCCCGACTTCTTCGCCGTTTCCTTCAGCCTTATGTAACTGTCATACTCGCCCGATGCGGCAATCTTGTTGGCAGCTATCACGTTTACGTTGTGCTCAAGCAGCGACTGATACAGCGCAGCCACATCCTTCGAGGCGGTGCAGTCTACGAATACCGAGTTGAAGATGTTCATCTCTATGATGCCGTCGAGCAGTTTCTGTGCGTTTGACGGTTCCGAAGCGTCAAGTTGCTCACGGTAAGTAGCAAGGTCGATGCCCTCGCGACAGAACACGGCTTTCTTCGATGAAGCAATGCCCACCACGTTGAGCAGCAGTCCCGAGTTCTTCTTCAGGTTCTCATACTGCGAGCGTATCTGCTCTATGAGTTTCGCACCAACGGTGCCCACGCCGCAGATGAAGAGGTTGAGCACCTTGTATTCCGACAGGAAGAACGAGTCGTGCAGCACGTTGAGCGACTTCCTCAGGTATTTGCTCTTCACCACAAACGATATGTTTGTCTCCGATGCTCCCTGCGCACAGGCTATGATGGAGATGCCCGAGCGTCCGAGCGTACCAAACAGCTTGCCGGCAATGCCCGGCGTGCGCTTCATGTTCTCGCCTACGATAGCTATGGTGGCAAGCCCTGTCTCCACCTGCATGGGATACATGGAACCGGAGGCTATTTCCTTCTCAAATTCCTCGTTCAGCACTCGTGCGGCAGCCTCTGCCTCGCTTTCCTTCACGCCGATTGACGTAGAATTTTCTGACGAGGCCTGCGACACCATGAAAACCGATATGCCATTGTTGGCAAGTGTGGTGAATATGCGCTGGTTCACGCCGATGACGCCCACCATCGAAAGGCCGGTGACGGTTATCAGTGCCGTGCCGTTGATGGACGATATGCCCTTGATAGGCTTATGGTCGCCCTCTATCTTCTCCTTTATTGTCGTGCCCTCCGCATCCGGGTTAAAGGTGTTCTTCACCTTTATCGGTATGTTCTTTATGCAGACGGGATATATGGTAGGCGGATATATTACCTTCGCACCGAAGTTACACAGTTCCATGGCCTCCACATACGACAGTTCACGTATCGGGTAGGCACTGCTTATGACGCGCGGGTCGGCAGTCATGAATCCGTCCACGTCGGTCCATATCTCAAGCACCTTGGCATCAAGTGCCGCCGCCAGTATGGCCGCCGTATAGTCGGAGCCGCCGCGTCCCAGGTTTGTCGTCTCGCCGCTCACTGCGTCCTTGGCTATGAAGCCCGGCACGAGCGATATGCGCGGCAGCGTGGCAAACGTGTCTTTCACGCGTCGGTTGGTTTCCTCGGCTGCCAGCACGTGGTGTCCCTGCTTGTCTTCTGTCTTGATGAACGTACGCGAGTCAAACCACCGTGCGCCCTTGATGAGCGTGGCCACGATGTTCGACGACAGCCGTTCGCCGTATGCCACGATGGCATCCTGCGTCTTTTCCGACAGGTCGTGAATGAGGTAGACGCCGAAGTATATGCTGCGCAACTGTTCCAGGAGCGAGTCGACGGTGTTGAACAGACGCTCTCTGTCCTGTGCGTCGGTGATGATGGTGTCAATCATCTTATGGTGGCGGTCGACTATGGAGTCGAACTCGTCACGGTAATGCTCATCGCCGGCAAGGGCGAGGCGCGACGTCTCAATAAGTTTATCAGTTATTCCACCCAGTGCACTAACAACAACAATGACTGGCTGTTCTTTTGCTTCTCTCTCTACGATAGCCTTCAGGCTCAGAATACTCTCCACGGAGCCAACGCTGGTTCCGCCAAATTTTAATACCTTCATAAGTCTCCGCACGTAACTTCCGCGCCGTGCCCACGCTGTTTTGATGATTAAATTCCCCCTTTACAATTGGGGTTGAACTTGATCTTTATACAAAATCTTGAGTGCAATATATCATTAGATTAAGGTTGAATGGATTAAAGATTAAAGTTTAATACTTATGCAGTATCCCCAAATAAACTTTATTCCTTATTATTCTTTCCCACCTTATTCCATTTACGAGTGCAATGCATCGCACGAAGCAAACAACGAGTGTCTGCGCAGCAGGCTCGTGGTCGCCTTTTGCGAGTTTACGAGTGCAAAGTTACGAAATAAATCTGATTAATCCAAATAAAATCATTCTTTATTTTGCCGACTGCCTTTTTTTCATTACCTTTGCATCAGAATTTTTAGAAGCCACATGATTATCAACCAACCATGAACATTGAGCAGATAAGAGACTATGCGCTGTCACTGTACGGCGTGACCGAAGACCAGCCGTTTGGTGACGACATCATCACCTTCCGCCTTGAAGGAAAGATTTTCGTGTGCCTGTGGCTGGGGGGTGGTGAGCATGACATGAAGGACTCTGCCCCGCGATTTGCCCTGAAACTGACGCCTGAGCGTAACGAGGAACTGCGCGAGCGCTATTCTACAATAACCCCGGCATGGCATTGGAACAAGAAACACTGGAGCGACGTTTATTATGAGCAGCTGGACGATGCGCTGGTCAAGGAATGGATAACTGAATCATACCACCTCATAGCGTCTAAACTGCCCAAGGCCGTCAGGCAGAGCATGGGATTATATACAAAGGCAAAAAAGTGATACGTTAATCAGCAAATCACCAGGCAATCCAAACGTCTATTTTGATTCAACGCAAATTATGCAAAGTGTAAGCAAACGGTGCCGTTTGCTTACACTTTGCTTTTTCAAAAACTATCGTCCGAAGAATGAAAATAGAGCACTATTTCGGGACTATACGACCCCTGAAATGGTATTTCACTACCCCCCGCACCGTAATATCATAGCTTTTACACTGTAATTTGCACCTGATTACAACGCAATCTGGTGCTGATTACCCTATAATCAAGCCCTGATTACAGTGTAATCAGGGCTTGATTAGAAACGGAAGAAACCTCACCAGAATAGGCACTACTGATTATCAAGCAATTACGCCCATCCGAAATTTTCGCCATACGCAAGCAACTTACAAGTTGCTGACCTACATCGCAAGGAAACGGAGGTAGGAAAAATCAATGTGTAAGCAAAACATGGGAAAACGAATCAAAATATTTTCGGCGGTTTGTTATTTTTTTCTGTCATTTATGCTTGAAATTCCCAAAAAGTTTGTAACTTTGCATTCGAATAGTATTTATATAAGGTAATCCCCCTCTATCATGCACTTATCTACAAACGCAATACGATTTACCCCCTCCCATTTAGCCGGCTCAAACACATTAGGTTATAATATATCTATACTTTAAAGTTACAAGGCTCGTCCACATCCATTAACGGATATGGAAGAGCCTTGTCGCATGTGTAGCGAACAGGAAAAAAGAGTTAAAGGAAGACAGAAGACAAAAGTTTTAATCAAAATAAATCATGAAACAAATAGCCAAAACAATCAAGAGTGAGTATCGACGGCCAACAATTGATACCGTCAGTCTGCAGTGCCTCATGCAAATGCTGCAGTCCAGCCCTGTTAGCACAAGTAGCAAAATCAACGATTGGGAGGACGGCGGCACAGAGGAAGACGAAATCATAGAAGTCTTTATTTAGTCAAAAAAACAAAAAAGCATTATGACAATGAAAACTGACAAATATCTTTTCGCAGCCGCGGCGCTGACGGTGCTGACGGCTTGCAGCTCGGACTACGACTTTTCCGAGAACGGCGACATGGAGCGCATACCCGTTACGCTGGCCTACAAAACCCTGACCACTACCGAGACCCGCGCTGCACAGAACCTGAACGAGGGTACTTTTGACAGTGGCGAACAGGTGAGCGTATTCATCAGCCAGACCGACCAAAACTCATGGACGGAATACACCTACCAGACCATTGCCGACGGAGCCATGATTCCCTCTGGCACCATCCCCTACTACTCCAACGACTATAACTACGACATTGCGGCCTTCTATCCCCAACTCAGCGGTGAGACATTCAGCATCCAGACCGACCAGACCACCGACGCCGCCTACAAGCAGAGCGACCTGATGTACGCCTCGGTAATTAACCAAGCCAGACAGCATGCCCCAGTTACACTCGACTTCAAACACAAAATGGCAAAGATATGCGTCAATGCCACCCCTGGCGAGGGTGTCGGTGCCATCACTGGCGTCAAGTTGCTGAACGTGAAGCCCGAAGTGACCTACGACAAGGCGGGTAACGTCGCCCTGAACACCACCGCCGACAACATCGACGTGACGATGAGCAACTTCGGCGCAGCCGTCATTCCCGCACAGAGCGTCAGCGGCAACTTCCTCGCCGTGACCACCGCCGGGGGCACCGCCACTTACCGCTTCGACGCCAATGCCTTCGAGGCAGGAATGGTGTACACGATGAACGTCACCGTAGAGCAGTCTGCCATCGGCCAAGCCACCGACGTACCCGTGACCGTGACCAACGCCACCGCCTCACACTTAGGCTGGCTTGTGACCAACAAGGGCTATATCTACCAGACCGCTGCCGCCATCCCCGCGGGACAGACACCCGTCGCCATGATATGCTACTTGGGCGAGCCGGGCACCGCAGACCACTCCAGCAACGACTACCGCGGCCTCGCCATCGCCCTGAAGGATGCCGCCAACGGTGTCAAGTGGTGTGCGAAGGAAGAATACGAGAGGTGCTATGAGCTTTCTTCTGACAACATGAGGGGCATTGCCGAGACCATGGTCATACTCAACCATACATGGAATGAAGGCCACACATCACCTGCCGCCGAGGCCGCCGTTGCCAACAGCGGCACCGCCTCGCCCGTCGGCACCACAGGCTGGTTCCTGCCCTCCTCAGGCCAGTGGGACCTCATCATGAGCACGCTGATGCAGGGCGCTGCCTACGAAGCAGCCACCATCAACGCATGGTTCACCACCGCCGGACTTGACGCCTCGACATACGACGCACTCTCTGGAAGCTACTGGTCGAGCACGCAGTCGCCAAAAACAAATTTTCAATATTATAGGGTTATCCAGGTCTATCGTACAGATACGGGCATTTGTACTGACTATATAGGCGGCTCTAATGATAACTATAAATATTCCACCCATTCTGTCCGCAGCATCGTCGCATTCTAACCATCATAACATCAAACAGTAATGACAATGAAATCGTATAAACATATCCTCGCAGCCGCCGCCCTGACAGCGCTGACGGCCTGCACCTCGGAAGACAACACCGCCGATAGCCCCAAGGAGCCGGGCATACCCATCAGGCTCAGCTACACCACCGCCACCACCGCCGACACCCGCGCCGCACAAGACCTGCACCAGGGCACCTTCGACGCGGACGAGCAAATCATGGTGCGCATCCACAACGAGTCAAACGCCAGCGAGTATGCCGACTACATCTACACCGCCGCAGCCGCTGGAGCCATGACCGCCCCGATAGCCGCGCCGGAATACCCCACAGACGGGAGCACAATCAAAATATATTCCTGGTATCCCTGCACGGATGCCACGATTCCTAACTCGATCGGCAATTTCGACTTCACCGTCAAGACCGACCAGACCGCCGATGCAGACTACAAGGCCAGCGACCTGATGTCTGCCAAAGCAGTCAACCTGTCGCCGCAGGCCGAACCTGTGGAACTCGCCTACACACACCACATGGCGAAAATCAACGTGAACATCACCACCGGAACAGGCATCATGAGCATCGACAGCGTGAAAATCCTCAACGTCAAGCCCACGCATAGATTCAAGGTCATAGGATATCTTATGAATCAGGCCAAGGGCGACCCCACAACTATCGCAGTGTGCAACGGCGGCAACGGCGCAGCCCTCATACCACCACAGGAACTCAGCGGCGACCTGTTGCAGATAGTGACTGACAAGGGCACCGCCACCTACACCCTCGCCAACCCGAAGACATTCATAAGCGGCAAGCAATACACGCTCAACATCACCGTCAGCGACCGCGCCGTGAATGCACCCGTCAACACCACCAACGTCATAACCGGATGGAGCGACAACGGCACAGCCATCGTCTATACTCCCGGGCAGGAACCTCTCACCGTGAGGAACGCCACCGCCGACAACCTGCTCTGGCTCATTACCAGCGACGGCTACGTCTACGAGAACTATGCCACCGTGCAGGCCGCCGGCAAGACGCCCGTAGCCCTGATATGCTACGTGGGCGAACCCGGCACCGCCGACGCCAGCGGCAGCTACCGCGGACTCGCCATGGCATTGGGCGATGCATACAACAACGACAAGCGGCAGATGTGTCTGCTTTCGGAAAATGGAGGATGTATTAAAGCATACAACGATGAATGTTGGGGCGATGGCACTGCTAACGACCCTCGGCAGGACATGAACGGCATCCAGAACACCTATGCCTGGATTCAGCATTACGGAAGGGAAGGCCATGGGTATGGAGATAATTTCACACCGGCCCCCCTGGCGGCCACCGACAACAACGGCACGCCCGCTCCGTCGGGCACCAGCGGATGGTTTCTCCCGTCGATAGGGCAGTGGCACAAGGCATTGGTCGCCATGATGGGCGGCGAAGGTATTGAGTATTATTGGGAAACCAACACTGACTATCACTATCAGGGAGCAGCAGTCAATGCCAGACTCGCACAGGTCGGTCTTGCCGGTACAGCATACGACCCTGCATTCAAATATACGAAAAATGATGCTTACTGTTCGACGACGTCATATAGGGATGTTTATGGAGATGACTATCTTTATACAATGATGTTCTATTATGGCGTTGCAATTGTTTCTCATGTGTACGGAAACAATTGGGTCCGCAGCTTCCTCGCCTTCTGATTCCGCCACCATGCTGGCACACATAGAATTAAAGAATTAAAAAGTTGAAGGATTGAAAAATTGAAGTTTGCCATTTGGACAGGCATTTCAATTTTTCAATCCTTCAATTCTTCAACTTTTCAATCCTTCAATTCTTCAATTTTTCCTTTGCCGTCTCATATTTTATTCGCAAATTTGCAGATGTAAATCCAGAATCATATAAATATGCATTAAAATCTACTTTTCCCTGACACCAAACATAGCCTTGCAGGCAAATAACGGTACATTCTCCATCCATTGCTGGTCAATATATGGAAGCATGGAAAAACGCATTCCTTTCAACTGAGGATTATTGCTGATGACTGTCTTCATTGATTTCGATTTCACGTTTACACCAGCCTTCACCTCTACTGGTATTATTCTGTCATTACATTGCAAGAGGAAGTCTATCTCTATGGTGGACTTGTCTATGCTGTGATAATATATCGGTATGTTACATGTGCACAGTTGCGTATAGACAAACAACTCTGAAAAAGCTCCCTTGTATTCCGTAAACACCTTATTGTCAACAATCATCGAGCCAGCAGAAGTGTCAGTCATAGCACCAAACAAACCCACATCGAGCATGAAAAGTTTGAATGCAGATTGTTCTTCATAGAATTTCAACGGCATCTGTAATTTGCTCACCCTTTTCACCCTGTACACTATGCCAGCATCTTGCAACCACTGTAGGGCTTTTTCATATTCCGCCGCCCTTGCACCTTTCTTCAGCGTGCCATAAGTGAATTTCTTGTTTTCTCTTGCCAACTGTGATGGAATGCTGTCCCACACCATGTTGATGCGTGGAACTTCATTTACAGGTGCATGCTTTGAGAAATCCCGTCGATAGTCAGCAAGTATCTGTCGCTGCACGCGCCTTACAGCATTCAAGCCATTTCCCTCTATATATGCAAGCACGGCAGCGGGCATTCCTCCAACATAATAATACAACCGTAGCAAATCTGTGTATTCCGTAAAAAGCATGTTTGCCATTTCCCAATCCCCATCTGTAAGGATATCGGCCAACCGCTGTTTGCCAACTGCAATAAGAAACTCTTGGAAATCCATAGGGTATAGTCGCAACTCATCCACCTTGCCAACAGGAAAAGACACCCCTTCATGCAATGATACGCCAAGCAATGAACCAGCGACGGCAACATGAATTTCCGGTGCATCTTCACAGAAGTATTTCAATGCCTGCAGCGCACGTGGACAGTCTTGTATCTCATCAAGTATCAACAGTGTGTCACCTGCGGTTATGTCAACACCTGTAATGGCAGACAAGGCAGTGAATAGTCTGTCAGTCTGTCCTCCACGTTCAAACACCTCGCGCGCTTTCTCATTTCTGTCTAAACTGACGTACGACACTTTCTCATACTCGGTCTTACCAAATTCTTTCAACAAGTATGTCTTGCCCACTTGCCTTGCGCCGTTGATTATTAACGGCTTGCGATGGGTGCCATTCTTCCATTTCAGCAGTTGTTCATATAGTTCTCTATACATGGCATCTACATTTTTTCTAACGAATATTTACACTTCAGCAACATTAATTCTAACGAATAACATCTGCAAATATACATTTTTTCTAACGAATAACCATGCATTAACTACATTTTTTCTAACGAAAGAGTAATTTCTGTTGACACAAATCAATAAACGATTGTTGAGCTTGGCCTAACTTTTTTGGAATTTATTCCATTTTCCTTACTCCACATCCGGGCCTATCTTCTTGTTTCGCTTTTCAAGCATCTGGCCATAGGCTCCGTGGTAAGAGAAGATTTCGCCGAACTCGTTGTTGCCGCCGGTCTGGTCTGCCATCTCCATGCTGCCACGTTCTGATTCCTGATGGAACACTTTGCTGTTGCGAAGGTAGAACTCGCTGTCGAATGAGAACAGTGTGCCCTCGTTGTTGTAGAACCAGCAATCGTCGAAGACCACGCCGGCACTGTTGCCGCTGCCTATGAGCGAATACTCACGGTTGTTGAAGAAATTGCAGTGCGACGCCGTCATCGAAATCACGCTGCTGAGAGTCATGATGCCGTAGGTGCACCCGTGGATGTTTGAGTTGCGCAGTTCAAAGCTGTTGGTCTTCTCAAGTTCCAGACCGTATGCACCGCAGCCATAGAGGTCGCTGTTCACCACATATATGCGCCAGCCGCGCAGGTCGCCTATCACACCGCCGGTACAGTAGCCGCCCTCGGTATGGCCGATGGTGAGGTTGCGCACCTCGCACTGCTTGCAGTCAACGAAACGCAGGCAGAAGGCATAGCGTGGCTCCACCACGATGCGCGAGTTGCGCTCGCCCACGATGTTCAGCTGCTCAAAGTTGACGAGCGTAAGCTGACGACCGTCAAACACTTCCTCGCTTGCCACCACCTCGCGACCGTCGGCAATGCCGCCCGAGATGTCGGATACCCACATCCTATGCTTAGTACAGAAACGCCTCTGGTCGTCGAGCAGCGGCGTCAGGTTAATCTCAGTGTCGGCAGCCACAAGCACGTTGCGGCGTGAACCGAGTGCATTGACAAACTGCTCCGCCGTTCTTACGCGGATGTACTGCTCGCCCTTGTATGTCACTGTGGTGCCGTAGTTACCCTGCGTACCGCCTCTCACTGTGGTCGTAGGGGATGTCTGCATATTCTGTGCTGAGCGCTTGATGGTGTGTTTCATCTGTGCCGAAACAGCTATGCATGAGAGCAGCATGGCGAAAACCAATGTTGCAGAAAGAAGGTAATGATTTTTCATTGTCTGGATGAATGTATTATTGGTCTGTTTTCTTTGGTTCAAAGCATAGATGATTAATCCCGAAGAACCGGACGCACGCTGAGCCCGCCGCAAAACTCGTTGTCATTGCTGAACATGTTGTCCGAGGCGAAGTACACGCTACACGCGTAGCCTGGGTAGCTCACGTCGAGCGAAGCCGACCAGTAGTAGCCGAACAAGCCCGCGCCGTGGATGTAGTAATCGTTATTTATACCAGCTGCAGGAAGGAATATGTGTGCATCAGTAGAGGAATTGTAAGTTTCCTGCGTGGTCGTGTTACTGTCTTTGTTTTTCATTGTGCTACTACAATTTATTTGTTTTTTTAACTACGAATTAAGGGAATTACTATTTATTATCGCCTTCGGCGAGAAGGTTTAGCTCGGCGGCCGAAGGGAAAGCCAAATCATTCAAATCTACTCAAATCACTCAAAATAATGAAAGATTTGAAATAATTTGAGAGATTTCTGCGCGACAGCGCAC
>JAFPVC010000020.1 GCA_017413085.1 Prevotella sp. | reverse complement strand
TCCCCTCTGCTTCTCCGGGGGTGCTTCGCACCCCCCGGGTATTTAGAGGTGACCGCGTTGCGGTCATACTGCTGTTCAACCGCACAGCACGAAAAATTCCTCTCGCCGCCCAGCAAATGTGTCAGCCTTGTGTCACCCGTGTCACCCTTGAAAAAGGCTGCAAACGCCCTGTACATAGGCATTGTGTCAGCGTGTCAACCTTTTTTTCAAAAAAACACATAAAATTTCCTTTTTTTGTTAATTTCCTTAACTTTAATGTCACCCTCCTGTCACCCTCTGTCACCCTCAGACAGGGTGCAAACCCTTTGTGACAGGGCGTTCTGTCACCCTGACACCCTTTTTCCAAAATTCTGTGTATGATAATCAATAAAAATGATTCTATTGACAATAATCGGGTCAGTCGTTTTTCGCATTGGGGCCCAGCAGAACGGCTGAACACATCTACGCCGACATGGTGAACACTCTGTAACAAAGGCAGGAGGCAGCGCCATTCATGCTGGCGCGTGCCTCCTGCACTCATATTCCGTGGCTACCGTCAGTTACCTAACCACCACCTTCCGGCCTTGCCGCACATACACAAGAGTGCCTACATTGCCCGTCTCCCAGTCTACTATGGATGTGTAGTCAGCAACCCCAACTTTCCATCGCCATTAACATCACCCTGTCGAATTACCTTAAGAGACACCATGTCGCCAGTGAAAACCTCGTTGGACACCTCTGCAATCTTAACATCGCTAATGGTAAAACCCTTGTGACCAGCAAAAGAAGCATCTGCCTTTAGAGTGATTGTGCCCAGTTTGCCACTAACAACACCATTATTGCTCTTAAGTGTTTCCACTGTTTTCTTAGTTGCGACATCTGTCTGGAAAGCTATGGCCTGATAAGTGTTTGTGCTACCGGCAACTTTTTGTACCATAAGGAAAAAGCCATCAGGATTTACTTCGGTTGATAGTTCCCTTACATACTTGTCATTCGTCTTATCCCAGCCAGAAAACAAATTAGCCCAAGCAGGGGTTGTCTGACTATCGTCTGTTGCAACACTTATACCCTCAGGAAGAGTAAACGTGAATTGCCAAGCACCTGCCTCTGAACTCTCAGAGTTGGTGTAATTTGCAGTAAGAACCATTTCTGCCGTTCCATCAGGCATAATGCTCACATTACTTGCAGTAATGTAACTATCAGCCATTGCACTACTTGCAGAAAGCAGCAGTGCGCTAAAAAGAATAGTCTTGGTCTTTTTCATAGTTGTTGTTTTTTTGTATGTTAATAATATTATTTATCTATAATCGTTCGGTTTTGCTGTTGTGGTGCGGGCAGCATTTGCTTGCGAAGCCGCCATGATGTTGATGAGCGCCATGATGTCGCCCACGTCCACGCTTCCGTCGCAGTTGATGTCAACCAAATCCTTAGGAATAGCGGAGGAGCCGGACATGAAGTTAATTATTTCCGCGATGTCGCCTAATCCCACTTGGCCGTCGCCGTTCAGGTCGCCCTTTGCAGGAATAATACTATCGTCAATCGTTATACTATATGATTCACCTATTGATGTCCAATTAGACGTTTGTCCATCCTGATAATAGAACAAATATAGACGGTATTCTACATCTTTTTCCAATCCCGTTAGATAAAAATCGTATTTCATGTCAGAATAAGCATCAAAATCTTTCGACACAAATGATCTCGGCTGCTGGATTTTCCATTCGCCATCAACCTTTTTATATATATATGCTCCAACAGCACGAGTATATGACATGAACGACTCATTATGAAGTGTTACCTCAAGCTTAACCGTGTTATCAGACAGAACTGTGATTTTCTCGTCATCTTGGACCGTCAATTTAAACAAGTTCCTGTCTGTCATGTTTAGATTATACGGTTCACCTATTTTTGTCCATGTACCTGTAGAGCTGTCTTTATAGTAATACAAGCAAACTTCGTAGTCTGTATTATCATCAAGTCCAGTAAGCGTAAACTCACATACCTCCTGCTGCCCACGTTCCAGGTCTAACTGTTTGAAAGCGCGTGCCTCGTGTAGTATTTTCTCACCATTCTCTATAATCCACGCATAGGCACCTACGTATCGAGTGTATTGTTGATAAGAATGATTGGTTATAGTAACTTTTAGTTTGACATCTGTATCCGACAGAAATCGCAGGGTATCACTACTGGCAGTGAGACAGAATATATCTTGTTTTGCAATGTCATTGGCAAAGTGGAAGCTCATGGTGCCATCAGTGTTCTCAACTATGTTTGTAACAGGTTTGCTCATTAGGTAAGATCCGTCAATATTCGGGTGGAACAATGTGGAACTTGGAATTGACGTGTTGGTTAGCATGTTATTTTCTTTGTAAGGATAGAGGTCTCCCTGTAAGTCTTTTTATCCACTCTTCTGACATACTTGAAAGCGTGGGGTCATTGTCTGCCAAGAAGAGTCCGCAACGCTCATGATCATTCCCTTCCTTGTTTAGGTTCACAATGTTTCTATGAAACAAGGTTTCATCATAGTCTACATGCATGATAAGCATACCATGACCAGGCAGTTTTGCGTCCCAGCCTTTTAATTGACGATTTTCCAAAAGATAGAATTCGTTGGGATAGGTGTCGTTGGGTATCAGGTAGAAATTTCCGCCATCTGCCATTGGCTGTATGTTGTCTACAAAAGCATCTTCTTCTAATTTTATTGGTTGCTGCCATCGGCAGAACATTTTGTCAAAGGCTGTATACCCTGCCGGTGTATAACCACTATTGTTATGATTGCCTGTTCCCATGAGATCCCAGCCGTGCGTCCCGTAGTTACCCGTTGTATAATCGTAAGTGTCTTGCAGTCCGAAACTATGGGACAGCTCATGGCAGATCGTTCCGATGCTGGCCAACCGTATTCCCTCGTAATACTCACGGAGTTCTGGCGCACATGCATATTCATAGATCCTGACGCCATTACGAAAGGCAGACGTGACGCCTTTATGTGACCAGATGTTGTCTGACGTTCCTCCTGACGACTGACTAAGACCAGCAAAGATTACCAAGACATGGTCAACGGTGCCGTCCTTGTCCCAGTCGTATATAGAGAAGTCTATGTTTGGGTCGGCGGCGGCCACAGCCTCGCTAACCAAGTCTGGCATGTGTATGTCTATATGCCCATCATCGTCATCTCTTCCGTAGTACGCAACATCGTTTGCCATCCTGATAGGCCCAATTATATCGAAGTCTAATTCCAGCAGTCCGTTGCTTTGTGCTAGAAAGTAGTCTTTCACACTGCCCACATTTTCTCCTTCATTATAGTCCTTCGTGTTGAGTAGTTTGTTGAACGTTGCCGTCACGTCAGGCGTAGAGAACCTGTCGTCTTGAAACTCTACGAGCAATGCTGGAATACGTTGTTTCCCTGTCAGCTTCTTCTTTGCACATGGATAGCCCTGTTCCGACGTGCTCCTAAGGCTTGTGGACTCTTGCTCTTGTGCGCTCCGTCGTATGCGAGCTTTGCTTAGGATGCTTTCCGGATTCACTCTGGAAAACCTGCCCGGATGGCCTGCGGCTTCCACAAAACAGCGATTGTCGACGACTGACTTCCAATAGAAACCGTATTCGTCTCCTATCAGCTGGACTTCAACTCTCTCCCCGTCAACTGTCTCTATCAGCCTTTTTACGCTTGGGTCTGCAGGGTCTGCCTTTGCCAGTGTTATTCCCACCAGCCAAAAGCACAATCCAATTATATAATACCTCTTGTTCTTCATTTCTCTTCAGTTTTTGGTAATTGTATTTTCTGTTAATATCCCGCTATTTTATTTATTAGCATCATAATATCGCCCACGTCCACGCTGCCGTCGTCATTAAGGTCGAAGTCCCCCGCATCTTCTGAGGGTGCTGCCATGAAATTGAAAATCTCTATGACGTCGCCCACGTCAGTTACTTTGTCGCCATTCAGGTCGCCAGCCGTAGAAGGTATTCCGCTTCCCATCTCAATAACTGTAGCGAAATTGTTCCAGCCATTAGTCGATTCGTACTTTGCTTTTGTGCCAGCAGGAACGTAGAGAGTAGCTTTAGTAAAAAGATTTTTATTATCATAATACTGGAAAACCTTGTGATTAATTGCAAAAGGTTCTTTAATCTGAGAGAGAACTATTTCAAGGCCGCTACCAGTACTGAGAATGTATTAAGCGTTGATAATCAGCAACTTCCTCGTTAAATGGTAGAAAAGTGAATTGACGAATTTGAAATGTGCAAAAACGGGAGCAGATTTAACGAATTTAACCTTCATTAAAAGGTGCGTACGTTTAATAGGCTACAACAATTGCACTAAAAAAACGCCAGAACAAACATGGTATGTGTTCTGGCGTTGAATGAAATAGGATTGCTTTATTTCAGTAGTTCTTTTGGATAGGTCGGCATGGCACCGTTCTGGGTGCAGACATAGGCACTAACCTGAACGGCGGTGCGATGAGCCTCAGGCACGGACTTGCCGTTGAGGATGCTGCCCACGAAGGAGCCGGTGAAAGAGTCTCCAGCTCCTACAGTGTCGGCCACTTTGACCTTAGGCGTTTCCTGGAAGGATACGTGACCAGGAGTGAATACGTAACTGCCGTTAGTGCCACAGGTGAGAACGAGCATGTCGAGGTTGTACTTACCCAGAATGAGCCAGCACTTGTTCTCGATGTCAAGACCGGGATAGCCAAACATACGGCCGATAAGCACCAGTTCCTCATCATTAATCTTCAAGATATTGCAACGCTGGAACGACTTGCGCAGAATCTCCTGCGTATAGAACTGCTGGCGAAGGTTGATGTCGAAGATCTTCAGGCAGTCGGCGGGTGTGGCATCAAGAAACTTCTGGATGGTCTCGCGACTGACCACGTTGCGCTGAGCTAATGAGCCGAAGCAAACGGCGCGGCAGTTGCGGGCAATCTCGGCGATGTCGTCATCGAAGGGGATGTTGTCCCAAGCCACGTTTTCCTTGATGTCATACGTGGGAATGCCCTGCTCGTCGAGCTGCACCTGCACCGTGCCGGTGGGATAAGGTACGCGAGGCAGCAGGTCGTTCAGGCCGTGCTCCTTCAGGGCCTCGATGGTCTCGTC
>JAFPVC010000019.1 GCA_017413085.1 Prevotella sp. | reverse complement strand
TTTGCCATAGAAAATATATTGAGTTGTTTAGGAAAAATTCGTAATGCATAAACGAAAACGAAGACGAAAACGAAAATATTCCGCATGGTATTTTTCACTTTTCACTCTTCACTTTTCACTCTGAGCATAGCGAAGTTGATTGCAAAGTTAATATTTATTTCTGAAACTACAAATATTTTGTTTCCTTTTTCAAATTTATTTTGCAGATAATGTTTTTTTATGTAAATTTGCATTTGGATGTAGGTAAGCATCCCAGACATGACACATTTATCTAAAAATCTAAAATAATCAAGACAATGAAAAAGCTATTCGTGATGGCTGCCCTCTGCCTGACAGGCATGGCGACACAGGCTCAGCAGAACCTTAGTTGGGGACAAGGACCGCAGGTGGCATCGCCTGACGTGCATGCAGACAACAGCGTGACCTTCAACCTTATTGCACCAGAGGCACAGAAGGTGCAGATTACCGGCGACATGCTGCCGACAAAGAAAGTGGAATATGCCGGCAATACCTATGACGTTCCTGACGTGGTGGACCTCGTGAAAAACGACAAGGGAGTGTGGAGCTATACCACTGAGCCGCTGAAGCCAGAACTCTATACATACAACATGATTGTGGACGGCGTGAAAATCATCGACCCGCTGAATGTGTATAACATCCGCGACATCAACAATCTGTTCAGCGTGCTGCTCATCGGCGGTGATGCGCGTACCGACCTCTACAAGGTGAACAAGGTGGCCCACGGTACTGTAAGCAAGATATGGTATGACAGTTCGACGGCCGGCCTTAACCGCCGACTGACGGTATATACTCCGGCAGGCTATGAGACCAGCGGTAAGGAATACCCAGTGCTTTACCTGCTGCATGGCATTGGCGGCGATGAGAACGCATGGAGCGAACTCGGTCGTGCTGCACAGATTCTCGACAACCTGATTGCGCAGGGCAAGGCAGAGCCCATGCTGGTGGTGATGACCAACGGCAACATCTCACAGGAGGCTTGCCCCGGTGAGACCAGCGAGGGATTCCGCGTGCCCACCATGATGCTCCCACAAACAATGGAGGGCAGCTTTGAGACCGCCTTCCCCGATGTGGTGAAGTTCATAGAGAAGACCTACCGCGTGAAGAAAGACAAGGCACACCGTGCCATTGCCGGACTGTCGATGGGTGGCTTCCACAGTCTTTTCATAAGCATCAACAATCCAGATTTGTTCGGCTACGTAGGTCTGTTCTCAGCCGCCGTCGATCAGCAACAGAGGTCTCAGGGCGGACATCCCGAGATATATGCTGACCGCAATGCAAAGATTGATGCTCTCTTCGCCAAAAATCCCAACCTCTTCTGGATAGGCATCGGCAAGACCGATTTCCTCATCAAGAACAACAACGACCTGCGTGCCTACCTCGACTCTAAGCACCATAAATACACTTACCTTGAGACCGAGGGCGGACACATCTGGCGCAACTGGCGCATCTATCTCTCAGAATTCACCCCGCAGTTGTTCAAGTGACAATGAAATTCAAAGAAGTAATATCTATTCTGCTATTATGCTCATGCGGTGCAAGCGCACCGCAGAGCATAATTACGGCAGAAAAGGCATACGAGGGAGTAAGCAACTATTGCCATCGCACGTATGACTGGAGCGTAGCCAAAGACAATCCTTCCATAATGCATATAGATATGGGAGAAGAGTCAGACTCTACATATCAGGTAGTTTTCCGCAGCTATACAGGTGCTTATGTGCATTTCTATGTTGACAAGACAAGTGGTACAACAAGAATTGTGGAGAAAGTGCCATCCATTAATGTTGAAGAGGAGACAGGAACCATCAATCTGTTGGATTACATAGAAAAACAGTAATATCTTGCCTAAAAATAAAAGCTATGGGATGGGATGTAGTACAAATAGGGTTACAGCATAATCTTCCGATCTATGATCCTTTTGCAACGGCTAAAGAAGTTGCAAAAAGAATGAAGCAGAATATCAGACTTGTATATTTTAAGGAATGCAAGTGTGATATGTGTAAGAATGTTGCAGATGGAATAAAAGACTATGAAGTGATTGAACTTGGAAAGTTTGAGGCAAATGATTCTGGTGAATATCTGCGAATGAAAGTTTTAAATTATGATGCATATCAAATTCATAAAACAGATGGCATAAACGACATTTGTAAAGATGAATATGCAGAATTAATACTTGATAACCTTAAAGATGAATACGATCTGTACGAAATAGAAGATGATGAAGAAAGTTTCAGCATTCGGATTTTCAAAGAGAATGTAAATCTTGATGTATATTATAGTGGCAGATGGGGATACTTTGAAAAAGCCTTCCATCACTCTGAGGAATACCAAGAAAGGTTGAACGACTATCGGATTGAAATATATAATCAAGCCAAATTGTTTGGTTGTAATGAAGTGATTATATGTTCTGATCAAGGTCCTACACAAACCATCTACGATAATATGGACTATTCTGCCGATGACCTAAAGGAATATGCCCGTTCATTCAAATACTTGAATGATTCCTCATGGGTGAAAGACTCAGAAAAAGATGATTGGAAGAAACATGCAAAACATATTATGTTCTCATCAGTGTTTCGAAACCAGTTTACGTTGTCTGATGAAGATTGGGTAGAGGTTATTTATGATGACTTTGTTGATATTATTAACGAAAAGGATTGAAGAATTGAAGAATGGATGAATTAAAGCAAAGAGTATGTATCAGGGCGAAGTGAACCCCAGAAGTTAGACAGAAAACATATTATTTTGCTTCCAGCTTCTTAAAAACAAAATGAAATCGAAAAATGCATAAAAACGACAAATAAATTTATCAAAATCAGAAGTAAATTTGTCAATTTAGATAAATAATCAAAGAAATTATATTAAAAAGTTGTTTAATTTGATAAAAATTATTAATTTTACTGCTAGAACTAAAAACTTAAACCCCCAATTACAACATAAACCATCATTACGATAACCTAAATTTTTTAAATAATATGAAGAACAAATTAACAACATGGGCAGTGTGCATGACTGCAGTGGTGACTGGACTATCATCGTGTAATATTAACGAACCTAAATTAGTGGAATCTTCGTTTGAGACGATGACTGTGAAGAAATCGGACATAGAGGTTCCGTATAAGTTCAGTGCCAGAATGAAAGGTCAGAATGATGTGACGATTACGCCACAGGTGGGCGGTCAACTGATGAAAATCTGCGTGACTGAAGGTCAGCAGGTGAAGAAGGGTGCTACGCTCTTTATCATTGATTCGCGAAATGCCCGGCTTGAACTGGAAGCGGCTCAGGCCAACCTGCAGGCGGCTCTTGCATCTGAGAACTCTGCCAAGCTGGAGTATGAATCAAACAAGAACCTGTATGACAAGAAAATCGTCAGCAGTTATATGCTTAATAACAGCGAAAATTCATACAAGCAGGCAAAGGCTGCAGTGGCTCAGGCACGTGCGGCTGTGAACAGCGCCAGGGTAAACCTCGGCTTCTGCACCATCACCGCCACTGTATCGGGTGTCATAGGTGAGATACCTGTGCGTGTAGGCGACTTGGTGTCACCTGGTACGCAGCTCACCATGCTGAGTGGCAACACTACGATGTTTGCAGAATTTTCTTTGAACGAGGCAATCGTCGAAGAAATGGTACACTACGGTATGAACGCCGACGATTTAAACAAGTACATAGCCGACTTGCCTGACGCTATCTTCGTAATGAAGAACGGGACGAAGTATCCACACAAGGGGCGCGTAGTAAGTCTGACGGGTGTAGTCAATTCACAGACAGGTTCGTTGACCAGCAAGGTCTCATTCCCAAATCCTGAAGGACATCTGTACTCGGGCATACAGGGCACAATCGTTATGACGTTTGCAGAGAAAGACCAGATTGTCATTCCACAGAACGCCGTGGTGCGCCTGCAAGACAAGTCGTTGGTATATAAGGTAAAAGCCGACAGCACTGCCACTGCAGTCAACGTGACGACACAGGATGTAGGCGATGGTAAGCGATTTATCATAACAAGTGGTTTGCGCTCAGGCGACCGCATCATCACCACTGGAGCAAATAACGTGACAGAAGGACAGAAAGTGCTGTTCCCAGCTGATGAGACGAAGAAGAAGAAGGGATGAGGGGTGAGAGACTATATGGTGAGAGACTATTTGATGAAAGATGAGGGAATAGTGACAAATTTGTTTCCATAATATGAAGAACAATATATTTATAAATAGATACGTGATGGCGTGTGCCATCTCAATCGTCATTGCTCTGGTTGGCTACATATCCATGAGCACTCTGCCCGTAGAGCAGTATCCCGATATTGCACCGCCTACGGTGGCTGTTACTACCAGCTATACGGGTGCTGACGAGAATACAGTGATGAAGGCAGTGGTACAGCCACTCGAAGAGGCTATCAACGGCGTTACTGATATGACGTATATCACCTCGAAGGCTTCGTCTAACGGTGATGTGGAGATTAACGTCTATTTCAAGCAGGGTACCGATGCTGATATAGCAGCAGTGAACGTACAGAACCGTGTGAGCCGTGCTCAGGCTCTGTTGCCAGCCGACGTAAATAAGGTGGGTGTTTCTGTGGAGAAACAGCAGAGCAACATCCTGCGTATCTTCGCCGTGAAGAGTGCTGACGGCAAGTATGATGAGGACTTCGTCTCGAACTACGTCGATATCAACATCAAACCGCGACTGATGCGTATCACTGGCGTGGGCAACGTGCAGAGTCTCGGCAATACCTATGCCCTGCGCATCTGGCTGAAGCCCGACGTGATGGCCCAATACGGTCTGAGTCCCAATGATGTCTTTGCTGCCATCGGCGGACAGAGTTTCGTGTCGGCTGTGGGTACGTTGGGCGAGCAGTCTGGCAACTCATACCAATATAACATGCAGTACAAGGGTACGCTGAAGACGGTTGAGGAGTTCAATAACATCGTACTGCGTACCAGCGGGGGCGGCATACTGCAACTGAGCGATGTGGCAGAGGTGAAGATTGGTGCCATGAACTACAACTTCACATCCAACATACAGGACCGCCCGGGTGCTCTCTTTATGGTATTCGCTGCACCTGGTGCTAATGCCACTCAGGTGAACGCCAGCATCAACAAGATGTTTGAAGAGGCGAAGAAGACGATGCCTGCCGGACTGGAGTTCGTAACCATGATGACCAGTGACGACTTTCTCTTCGCAGCCATACACAATGTGGTGGAGACGCTTGTTATAGCCATCATCCTCGTGGTACTTGTGGTGTTCTTCTTCCTGCAGAACATAAAGGCCACCATCATTCCGTCTATCTCTATTATAGTATCATTGCTGGGTACATTCGCCGTTGTTTCACTGGCAGGTTTCTCGCTTAACATCCTGACGTTGTTTGCCCTCGTGTTGGCTATCGGTACGGTGGTTGACGATGCCATCGTGGTGGTTGAGGCAGTAATGGCGAAGATAGAGGGTGGTATAAGCGATGCCCGCGAAGCTACACGCCAAGCCATGAACGAGGTGTCGGTGGCAGTAGTATCTTGTACGCTCGTATTCATGGCAGTGTTCGTTCCTGTGATGTTTATGCCTGGTACGTCGGGCACGTTCTTCACTCAGTTTGGTGTTACGATAGCCTCCAGCGTAGGACTTTCCTGTATATCAGCGCTCACGCTCTGTCCTGCCCTCTGCGCTATCATGATGCGCGTGACGGAAGGAAAGAAGGAAGGAAAGGGATTGACATATTACACGAAGAAGGCCTATACTGCCAGCTACAGTGCCATATACAACAAGTACAGCAAGAGCGTACAGAAGTTTATCAAGCGCCCACTGTTAGCATGGGGCTTGCTTGCTGCAGCTGCGGTGCTGTTAGTATTCTTCATGAAGAGCCTGCCTTCGGGACTTGTGCCTCAGGAGGACCAGGGTGTGTTCTTGGTAGAAGTACAGGCACCGGAGGGAACCACGCTGAAGCAAACTCGCGAGATGGTGAAGAAAGTAGAGGAGAAGGTGAAGAAAATTCCCGAACTGGAGAGTTTCTCCATGACTTGCGGCTATGGTATGCTGTCGGGTGCTGGTTCTAACTATGCCACGATGGTGGTACGCCTCAAGAACTGGGATGACCGCCCCGGCATAAATCACTTGATTGACCTCGTCATGTACCGTTTCTACTTTGACTGCATGGAACTCAAGAACCTGACGGTACTGCCTTTCCAGATGCCTCAGATTCCTGGCTACGGCACAAGTAATGACATTACGCTGATTGTAGAGGATCCTACCGATGGCAACCTGTCGGAATTTGCCAAGCACACCGAACACTTCCTTGCAAAGCTCTCAGAACGGCCAGAGGTGGCTTCTACCATGTCAACATACTCTGAGCGTTTCCCGAAATATCAAGTTGAGGTCGATGCAACGCAATGCACCCGCGCCGGTTTGACACCGGAAATCGTACTCAGCACACTCGGTTCTTACTGCGGTGGTGCATATATCGGCAACTTCAACCAGTTTGGCAAGGTGTATCGCATCATGGCTGCCGCATCGCCCGAATACCGCCTTGACCCGTCATCGCTCGACAACATCTTTGTGCAGGTGAGCAACGGCAGCATGGCTCCCATGTCAGAATTTGTCAGTCTGAAGGAGATTGTAGGTCCGGCAAACATCGAGCACTTCAACCTACTACAGAGCATCACCTGCTACATTACTCCTGGCAGTGGCTATACTGAGGGCGATGTTCATAAGGTAATCTCTGAAATGTTCAAGGAGGAGATGCCTGCTACCGCCACCTATGAATACAGTGGTATGTCGCGCGAACTGGAGGAGGCTGCCAACTCTAATGCCACGGCGCTTATCTATGTAATCTGCGCCATACTGATATACCTCATTCTGGCTTCGCTCTACAACTCATGGTTCACGCCGTGGGCAGTGCTCTTCAGCGTACCGTTCGGACTGATGGGTGCCTTCATCTTTGCATACCTCGGCAATCTGCTCGAACTGCCTGGCATGGACAACAACATATACCTGCAGACGGGTGTCATAATGCTCATCGGACTGTTGGCGAAGACTGCCATCCTGATTACTGAGTTTGCCTCTGAGCGTCGTGCCCAGGGTATGAGCATCCCCGAAGCAGCCTTCGAGGCATGCAAGGAGCGTCTGCGTCCTATCCTGATGACAGTGGCCACGATGATTATCGGTATGGTTCCGCTCGTCATCACTGGTGGTGCCGGTGCCAACGGCAACCGTGCCCTTGCCCTCGGCGTCATAGGCGGTATGAGCGTTGGAACAGTGGCACTGCTGTTCGTAGTGCCAGCCTTCTTCATCGTGTTCCAGAAACTGCACGAGAAGTATCAGGGAAATAAGGAATTAAGTATCAAGAACGAAGAAATAGCCACAGCACAATGATTATGAAAATAAATAACATCATCGTCGCTGCGCTTGTGGGCTTACTGCTCACTGGTTGCGGCCTATATGACAAATACGAACAGAAGGTAGAGGCGCCCAGCGGCATCTTTGGCAACAATGCCGATGGGCAAGCGCTCTACACAGCCACGGGGGACAGTGCGTCTGTAGCACAGGTGTCATGGCGTGATATTTTCACCGACCCTTTGTTGCAGCAGCTTATAGAGCAAGTGTTGGCAAATAATACCGACCTCAACTCTGCACGCATTGCCATAGAGAAAAGCGAGGCTGCGCTAAAGGCTGCCAAACTGGCCTATCTGCCGTCGCTCTTTTTCTCACCGCAAGGCTCGTTGTCGAGTTTCGACGGCTCTCCAGTTACCAAGATTTACAATCTGCCGTTGCAGTTGTCTTGGGATGTTGACTTGTTTGGCTCTATCACCAACAAGAAGCGTGCTGCAAAGGCCATACTCCTGCAGTCGCAGTTGAATGAGGAGTCGGTGCGTGTCAACCTGATTTCTGCCACTGCACAGCAGTACTATCTGCTGCAGATGCTTGACCGCGAACTGGATATACTCATTCAGACCGACAGTCTGTGGAAGGCTTCCCTTGACACTCAGACTGCATTGTGGGAGAATGGACAGGCTTTCTCTACCGCCGTCAATCAGCAAGAGGCATCATGGCTCAGCGTGAAGGCACAGATAGCTGACGTACGCCGCAACATCCGCTCTGCGGAGAACAGTATATGCAG
The DNA here is from genome assembly GCA_017413085.1 of Prevotella sp. Lineage (GTDB taxonomy): Bacteria > Bacteroidota > Bacteroidia > Bacteroidales > Bacteroidaceae > Prevotella. The sequence goes on along the minus strand of JAFPVC010000019.1, from coordinate 31,529 downwards.
TCTGATGGCGGCTACACCGCAGCATATCAATCGTTCTAAGTGGCTATCTGGGGCACAGCATTCTGCAAGCGGCGGACAATATATATTTGATAATAAGTTCCTGAAACTCGGTGTGCCGGCAGACTTGCTGAACCTGCGCCCTGACATACGTCTTGCCAACTGCTATATGGAGGAGGCATTCTACAACACGCAGGGAGCACGTGCAGCCTTCTTCCCAACCATCACACTGACAGGCTCGGCTGGCTGGACCAACAATAATGGCATCATCGTTAATCCTGGCAAACTGTTGCTCAGTGCCGTCGCTTCGCTTGCCCAGCCGATATTTGCAAGAGGACAGATTAAGGCTAACTATAAGATAGCGCAGCTTACCGAAGAGGACCTGCAAAAGAAATACGTGCAGACCGTCATCGATGCAGGCAATCAGGTCAATGAGGCCATGGCAGACTGTGAGACAGCGCGTGAGAAGCAAGGCTACTATCACCGTCAGGTGGAGGTGCTTCATGAGGCATACAAAGGTACTCATGAACTGATGAACAATGGCAAGGCAAGCTACATAGAAGTGCTTACGGCCCAGGAGTCGCTGCTCAACGCCCAGTTGTCAGAGGCTCAGAACCTGTATGATGCCACTCAGGCAGTCATAGCACTCTACATCGCCCTCGGCGGCGGAGCGAAGTAACCTCATTTTGTTCTATTTTTCACTTTTCAGAAAACTCGCCCATAGGCATGTTAAAACGAAGTCGGTGGACAGATACGCCAGAACGAGGGCGGGATTTGATAGCGGGGCTGTAAACCGTCAAAAAAGAAAAAGCCGTATTTCCGGAATTGCGGAAATACGGCTTTTTCGGCTAATAGCTATGCTTTTACCATGTAATATGACAGCTTTTACCCCCTAAAACCTATGCTTTTACGATGTAATCCCTATGTTTTTGCACAGTAAAATGATAGCTTTTACATGCCCAAACTGCGCCAAATGAATATTTTTTTAAGAAAACTTTACATTTCAGCATTGTTCTATTTCTCCACTAACGCTGTTGGCAAAGGTCTGTTTTGAAAGTATGACAAACAGCATTTATTCAGGCAAAAGAGGTATATAAGAATTTTGACATCATCATGATTTCTGCTTTTGACATACGGCTATTACGGTGATATTTGGGCTTGTTTTCTACCTTGAACGTATATTTTGACATCTGTGTGTCATAAAATTTGCAAAAATCATCTGCAATACAAAAAAAAATCAGTAACTTTGTCCTCGGTAAACATTAGCGATATTCTTTGGTAAAACTTGTCTGTTTGCAACTACAAAGTTGCTAATAATGTCGCAAATTATCTAATAATTAGATGATTATTTTGTTAAACTTACGTTAGTTTGTGTCATAAAGCGCTGCGTTTGTTTTCGTCGAACTTACGTTAAGTAAAACCATTGCGGAGTTAAATAAAAGAATGAGATTCTCGGGACTTCGGAACAAAAGTTTAAAGATGAGTGTGAGAAAACGGCATAATCAAATGCCTCGTTAAATGATAAGATCCTAGCCCTTACAAATAAAGTAAAGGCACTTGAAGAAAAAAATACGCAATAGGAGTCGATTCAGTTAAAACAGCAATCAGAGCTATCCGAGAAAAATGCCCATATATCAGAAATCACACCTCTACCAGAGAGTGGTTTGACCAATTTGTATCGAAAGAATCAATCCATTCTCGTTTCAACAGATTGGATTATAGAAAGACGGAAGACATTTGACAAAAATCCACTTAAAGAATATTTAACAATAAATATCAATGAGTAAAGTCAATCGATATACTATGACCATAGGTGGTCGTATTTATGACAATATTTATTTTCAGACAAAAGAAAGACTCTTGGCTGAGGTCAAGCATGAGTTGACCCCAGATGAAAAAATTGTTACTATAAATGCTGTTCGCAAATACGAAAGAACACAACCATTTATGTATAAGATTAAGACTATCAGACAAGGAAAGAAAGGCTTTTTTAATAGAATTATGTTATTCAAGGGCAATTTGTTAGATAGTCTTACTGTTTTGTATGTTCATAATGAAAAAAAAACAGGAAATATAGTTCGTATTTTAGATTTACAGGAACCATATAACGACGAGCTAATATTAAAGTCAAATGTTGTTGTGATAATGCGAAAAATTGCACCAGCAAAGAATCTTGTTATTAAAGAAAAATCCGAACTGAAACTTATTGCTCCAAATGGAACAGCAAAAGCTACTACGTTTGAATGTGGAAAAACAAAAGGTAGATTAAGTCCCAAAGTAATTGATGAATCTGAAACGATTAATCTTGAGAAGTTGTACTATGCAGAATGTTCATTTGACGGAAATAGTTATGAGCCATACATAATAGTCAAAGGAGAGTTGATTCTACCTGCACAATCAAAAAACAATACTGCCCCCATCTTGGATAATACTCCAAATATTTGTGAAAATGAAACTCCTAATAGAGAATACCTATTAATAGGCTTGAGTCAGTTCCAATGCTCCGATTGCTTGAATGGGACTGCATATTTAGACACATTACCAGACGATGTTGTAGTTAATAATCCGTTTGGTAATTCTATGTCAGTTAGAGAGTGTGCTCTAACTTTCAATTGGCTATTGATAATGCTACTTAAAGACCAAATGCCATCTTATTACGACAGCGTAAAACTCTTATATGGAATCGCAATGAAAGAAGGAGTTCATGATGCTGCCAATAATATGGGAGCAATGTTTGCAGGAATAGATGGCGACATTGAAAAGGGCAACCAATTCTTTGATATTGCAATATATTATGGAAATAAGTATGCCGCACTAAATAAATTTGTGGCATTATGGAGTGTTGCCGGTAGATATCAAGAAGCTATCACTTTTATAAATGAATATGTTGACAAAGAAGAGAATCCTTGTTGCATTGAATTGTTGTGGAATCTTGCCATATTATGGTATCAAGGAGACAGAATACCAAATAATACGCTAAATAGAGACACTGAAAAAGCAAGAGTTTTGTTACAAAGGATTATTGATTCACATGAGTCAGAAGATCCTAAATGCATTATTCCTATGTCCAAGCAACTTTTTGATCAGATTATGGAAGAACAGTCAGTAAATGAACAGAAACAAATTGTGGAATTGCCAGATTTCGTAAGAGAAGAATTCTACAAAGCCAAAGAGGGAAATCCTGAGGCTCAATGCCGCTATGGATATTATCTTGCGAAGAATCCTAAAGCTGATATACGTAAGGCAATAGAGATGTTTGCCCTGTCTGCTAAACAAGGCTACTCCATGAGCAAGTATTTTCTGTCCGTGATATTATTTTTTGGTGATGGAGTAGAAAAAGATTTCACTCGTTCTAAACAACTATGTATAGATGCGTCTAATGATGGTTGCGCACCTGCGAAAAGGTTTCTTCAATTAATAGAGTCTTTTGAACATCTTAGTTTGAAAGAAGGCAAAGTACCTGTGTGGTATTCAATCTTATATGAGACATTTGTAAACCGTGATGTGTCAAAAATCAAGTTAGCTATGCGTGATGATGTACGCTATAGCGAGATTTTAGGTCAAACCATCATTGGAAAAGAGAATGTGGTTTCTGCATTACAAAACTATGTCTCACAAATGGACGCTAGTATAGAGATTGATTTTATTCCAACAGAAAGATATGGTACTGTAATTGAGTTATATCGTCCAGGATATCGTAGAATATTGGTAGTTTGTAGAGCAGAGAGCTCCGGTGTAATTACGAATATTGCTTTTATACCTTCGTACTTGGGTATCAACGACTCTGGAATCTATTATAATGCAATGAGAAATCCATTTGGTTGGAATGAAATTGAACGACAATTACATAAACAGGTTGAAGGTCATCATGAAGGCCGCATGTTCTGTATGAAATGTGGAACAATCTCAAAATGGTTGGATTGGATTTACTTCGAATCAGCGCCACAGCAAGGTATTTCATTACGAGGCCAGATGTCTGTTTGTACAAATTGTAATGAACAAGTTGAATTTATTTTTGAAGAATTAAGAGATGAAATGAACATAAACTACTTTGGAAAAACATATAAGGCTGTTAAGCAGCTAATCGCTGATAATTATAAGATTAACTGTGAAGACGATTTTAACATAATAGATGCCAATTTCTTATTGGAACCATTTACAACTATACAGATTAACCCCAATAAGACCTTAGGTGTCTATAGACACTTATATGGTGAGACACCTATGGGTGGGTTTTATTCTCAACCATATTTCCATGATACAGATGCGAAAGAAGAGTATTATCCAAATGTAAAATGCGAGTCTCCAAGAAAAGCGATACGAGAAACATTATTACAAAAACTACATCTTGCTTCTTGTACTCGATACAAGGATGCCATTTATAGTACTGCCGAGAACTATAAGCCGTCAAAAATAATACTTAAGAAATTAGATAGCCACCAAGCTAAAAGTGTTGATTTGCCATCAAAATACATAACGGCCCGATGGAATGAACATAGTGCATGGGAAGTATTCTTGCTTGACCACCTCAAATACTTCCTCCCAACATTTGGGCATGCGAATTATGTACGAAGAGAACTGATATGCTTAGAAGAAGATTTGGACAATTTGCCAATATCTATAATTTCAGAAATGTGTGCAGACAGATCTGTTTACCTACCTTTTATAGAATTTGAAGCCAATGGACAGGTTAATATTACTGTACATTACTTCAATAAATGGAAGGGATTGGTAAAATGGACGAGTCGATACGTTACTCTTGATGATGTAGAACGTGGAAATTCCGTCTGCTGCTATAATAAACTGATACAACCTGGAGATGCAGAAGTTACTGTAATATCATATGATTGCGGTACTCGCTATTAAAAATAAAAACATTATTATTATTATTTACATCTGAGAAAATGCTTAAGCTCTTTGATAAGACTTAATCGTCATTAAATAAGTTCGAAACAAATAGATAGCAGCTTCAGACTACTCCGTTGGATATCGAAATATGCTAAACAACGGAGAAAGAAGTACAAGCAATTACGTAAACAGTTTAATACTCAAGAATATGAAGGGTAAAAATCTATTTAACAAGAAAGAGATAGAGTTGATAGAATCACTTATTATCAAAAGATGTAATGCAGAAAAAGCCCAGCAAAAGAATATTCGCAGTAAAATGCGTAATTTGGGGTTTTATGGCAGTGACTATGGAATTACAGACATGACCATTGATAAATTCCACGGGCTGATAGATGATGGTAAGATAAAAATCTCTGATGGCAATCGCTTTGTTAATCAGAGCGCTGCCGCTGTTGAAACAAGAACGCTGCCTTTGAGTTGTAAACAGATGAAAACAGGATTACAACCGTGGTCTGGAGAGAACCCCAAAGTGCTCATACTTGGGACGTTCCCTGGTGAAAAGTCATTAACAGCGCAAACGTATTATCAGAACAAGTCACACAATTCTTTCTTTAAGATAATGGAAAGCTTGTTTGATAGGCCTATGGGTATGTCTGACAAAGAGTTCATTACAAGTAATCGGATTACGCTTTGGGACTGCATGAAAGTGGCAGATAGGGAAGGAAGTCTTGATTCAAATATCAAGGGATATGCACCTAACGATATTGATGCCTTTTTGGCATCTCATCCGTCGATATCTACAATAATATTGAATGGAACAGGCGAGACAAAGAATGTGTTTGAACAGAACTTTTCTGAAGACCGTTTGAAGTGGAACTGCAAGATTATTCCGCTTCCTTCCACATCAAATTCGCTGGGGAAACCTTTTGAAGAGAAACTGAGGCTTTGGAAAGTTGTTAAAGAGATTGTTGAAAGAAAATTCTAAAAAGTAAAAAAGAGTATGAACGAAGTTAAAATAAAAAAGATAAACCAAGTATTAGCAGATTTTTTTGAGAAGAACAAAGATGTCATGCGCATTCCAGCATTGGATATGATGGATTGTTTCGTGGATGCAGGTATTTTTAAAATGGACTATGACAGACGAGGATTGCCCATACGCAATGGTAAGAAATCTCACTAACTGGAAGTCCTTGCTTTTCTCTTACCTTCATTATCTTGATAAAGTTGGTGAGCCTTTCCACTTCTGCCTTTACTGACGACAAACCAATAAGACTTTGTAATAAAAATCCCCGTTTGACAAACATTCTGCCAAACGGGGAATTTTATTATTTTGATGTAACGTCAGTCCTGTGAAATTCTGATGAGCCATTGGGAATGGAATTAATTATATTCTACTTTAGAATAAAGACTCCTGTTTCCCTAATTTGCAGATTCCATCACATGGTTTAAATTTCCTTGTCGAGTCCTGACATTAGGAATTGATAAAGACCCATGAAGCGTATTCCCTTTGTGTCAGTGTATTCCGCTATGTCATTGCCTATGATAACGATTTTTCTGAAACTGTCGTCTATACGCTGCAAGGCATTTAGTTCTTGCTGTTTCTTAAGTTCATTATCAAGGGCATAAGCTGATTGTATGTAGTATTTCTCCATGCCGTTGCTTGCAATGAAGTCAATCTCATAGTGAATGAGTTCGGACTTGCCGTTGCGCATCTCCCGCGATTCTACTACGCCTACATCTACCAGATACCCTCTTATGCGCAGCTCATTATATATCACATTTTCCATAATGTGTGTTGGTTCCTGCTGACGGAAATTCAGTTTTGCGTTTCTCAGGCCTACGTCAATGGCGTAATATTTCTTTATATTCTCGAAATACTTGTTTCCTTTGATATTATAGCGCCTGGCCTCCTCAAACAGAAATGCGTCTTTCAAGCAATCCATATACTTGGATATGGTATCTGGGTCTATCTTGGTAGCCTGTACGTTTCTCAACACATTGCTTATGCGATTGGGATTTGTAAGCGAACCAACAGACGAACACAGAGCGTCAGTCAGTGATGACAGAGCCTCACGGTTTCTTATCTTGTTCCTGTCGATTACATCATCAAGATATGTCTTTTGCCATAAACGCTGCAAGTATGAAACCTTCTGTTCCGGCGTACGCTGACGCAACAGTCCGGGCATGCCGCCATAGGTATAGTATTCTTTCCATAGCTCACTGACGGGTTCTGTCCTCTCCGTACAAAACTCTTTGAATGACAGCGGATAGACCCTTACTTCGTCACCGCGTCCACGGAATATAGTTCTGATGTCGTTTGACAAGAAATGTGAGTTGCTTCCTGTTATATACACGTCAACATTGTCCTTTGCATTCAGGCCATTCACAATCTTCTCAAAGCCATCCACCTCCTGTATCTCATCGAGGATGACGTAATAATTTCGTTCGTCATCTTTGATACGACTATACAGATAGTCTTTCAATGTCTTACCGTCAGTGAGGTCGCCATGTTCTTCTTCATCATCAATATCAAACGATATTATTATTATCTGGCTTTCGTCAATGCCCTGTTCCAACAGATAATCCTTGAATATTCTGCTAAGCAACCATGACTTGCCACAACGTCTTGGCCCTGTTATAATCTTCACCTCGCCGTTGTCCATCCTATTAATCAGCTTTCTGAGATATGCTTCCCTCTGTATGTATTTCATGTTTCTATTCGGATTTTTGTGCAAATTTACATAATTTTCCGATTACAACCAAATGTTTGTTCGGAAAATTATGTAAAATTACATAGTTTCCCGAATAAGCAAACAAAAAGTCAGACACTTTGCAATAAAATTCCCCGTTTGACAAACATTCTGTCAAACGGGGAATCATTTTGTTTTAATGTAACGTCAGTCCTGTGAAATCATATTAACGCCATTCGCTCGGTAATTGCGACGCTTTGTTTACGAAGAACGTGAGGAGGATGTTTCTTTGGTCATAAACACAGACGAGCGATGTAGTTAATTTTGGAATAATACAAATATTTCGGAAAGTTTTTTTCAAAAAAATATGTGTGTACGCAAACATTGTATATGTATGTGCGAGAGTGGGAGAAGTGGGGTGGGAGGCTATATGGTTATATACGTTAAGAGGATGTGCCTATTTTGAAGTGAACCCCAGAAGTTTTCTGTCTAACTTCTGGGGTTCACTTCAATTTTGATATACCCTCATATTTTCTTGAACATGTAATTTCTACAAATCAATTTAATTCATAGTCAGAACAAGTCGGAGTGAGTGCCAGTTTGCATGAAAAGAAGAGTTAGTTCTGTGTCATTTTTTCCATCCTTCAATATTTCTGAGTGCAAAATTACACTTTTTTGGTTTTCTTGCAAATAATCTGTCAGAAATCTTTATAGTCAGTTTTAAGCGTTTATCTGTAGATAACCTCAGTCTTTACTTGTTTTCCTGTTTTAGAAAATGGATGCCACCAGTGAATACAGATAGCTGCCGAAACTTACAAGCGCCCATATCATGAGGGCTATGAGCAGAAGCAATACTATGAGGACTACGGCAGACTGAAAGGCTCGCTGATTCACTTTCTTGATGACGGCTTCGTTGCCGTCAACGAAGCCTTGAATCATTTCCATATTCTGTATGTTGGCTCGGTGGAATATATCGATGATGTCACCAATGAAAAACGGAATCATACCCATCAGCATGTCTCTGAGGGCATTGTTTAGTACGGCCAGAGTCAAGGGGATGCTCTTGATTACCCTGAGTGAGAAATACACAAACGGTATTACGCAGAGCAATGCAAAGGCATCGCCCCAGCTGGGAATGATGCTTATGAGAGCATCCAGATAATAACGATCCATGTAGCGCGTCAGTCCGTCCATCGTCTGATAGGTCTTGTTCTCCATCAGCCGCTTGCGACGCAATGCGCGCTTCTCTTCTTTGTTCATCCCGATATCACTTTTACTTTTACGTTTCACACATGGCAACAAACCAAATATCACCTTAAAACCTGAAAGTGTATGCGACCTGACAACCTTAAAACCTGTCCTTACTTCGAGAGCATTGCCTCAATGTCCTTCTCAAAGTCTTTCGGCTCTGTGGTGGGGGCATAGCGCTTGATTTCCGCACCGTCCTTTGAGATAAGGAACTTGGTGAAGTTCCACTTTATGTCGCTGTCTTTCTCCACGCTGTTGCTGATAGTCTTGAAAAGTGCCTTCATGCCTTTGGCCTTCAGTCCATGATACTCCTCAGTGGGTGCCTGAGCCTTCAGATATTCGAAGATAGGCTGGGCGTCAGGACCGTTCACGTCGCCTTTCTTCATAATCTGGAATGTCACGCCGTAGTTCAACTGGCAGAACTCCTCAATCTTGCTGTCGTCGGCAGGGTCCTGCTCCTTAAACTGGTTGCATGGGAAGCCGATGACTACCAGTCCCCGTTCTTTATACTTCTGGTTCAGTTCCTCCAGTCCGGCAAACTGCGGAGTGAATCCGCACTTGCTTGCAGTGTTTACAATCAGCAGCACCTTGCCTTCAAACTGAGCGAAATCCAACTCTTTACCCTTGCTCGTCAGAGCCTTGAAATCATAAATCCTTGCCATAGTTCTCTAATTTTTTTTGTTGATGTTTATAATCTTTTAAATACGATGTTATCGTACGAAGTAAACAACGAGTGTCTGCGAAACATGTGCATGGTCGCTATATGTGAGAGTTCATCATGAGATGCCGTTGATGGCTTCCTTCACACGTGACATGTTGCTGCGCGAGACTGGCAGCATGTCATGGCAGTGCCTGATGACCAGTTGCATGGAACCAGACTGCGCGTTGATGCGTTCCACCTGCGTTAGGTTTACGAGAAATGCACGGTGGCAACGTACTATCATGGGATAGGCGCGCAAGTCGTCCTCAATCTGTTTTGAGGTGGCGCGCAGCATGTCGGTGTGCACGCTGCCATCAAGAAAGCGGTAAACCTTGACGTAGTTGCCCACAGCCTCCACATACAGAAGGGTGGAGATGCTGAGCGTAATTGATTCGCTGGTGGTGCCTTTGAGCACCAGTGTTGTTTCGTCTGACACTGCAGATGGTAAAGCGGCAGTCTCTGTGTGGCTGTCATCCTCCTCTTGTAGAGGCTCGGGCAGTGCCTTGGGTGTTTGTATCTTCTTCAGATGCTCGTTGAGCAAGCGCGTTTCCTCCAGTTCGGCAGCCAGAAACTTGCTGCGAAACTTAAAGCGCCAATATAGTCCGATGGCGAATGAGCAGAAACCAATGATGACCAGCGTTTCCAGATAGTTGAGCCATGAGAGTTGATTGCCCTCGATGTAGTTGTTCAATACAAGGTGGCGGTAGAGGCAGATAACCAGAGAAACCAGTGGCGTGTTGATAAACTGGAACAGCAGGTTGCGGCGGATGATATAGTCGATGCCGCGCTTGTTGGTGTGCGGCATTTTGAATACATATTTCAGAATGACATCCGTCAGCATGCAGACAAGCACCCCGAGAAAAAGAAACGCCAGCAGGTGCAAGCAAGTCTGCCATTGCGAGAGATCGAACCCGAACGGCTGGAACACGGTCAGTGCTCCCCCGACAAAGAGCGTGCTGACCATGCGTATCTTTAATGTTTCTATCTGTCCTTTCTTCAACTCTTCAATTTTTCAATCTTTCAATTCTTCAATTTTTCTGAGTGTAATGTTATCGCACGAAGTAAACAACGAGTGTCTGCGCAGCAGGCTCGTGGTCGCCTTGGCGAGTTTACGAGTGCAAAGTTACGAAAAAACTGTGACACAGACAAGTAACCGATAATAAAAACGCCTGTCACTCGTCACAAAACACATGCAGAATATCCCAGAAACTTGCATAGGTGGAAGAAAAAACGTAACTTTGCACCATTATTTATGCAAACAAACTAAACTTACAGACATGAAAGCAAGAACATTAATAGGATTATTATTCATCGCGGCCGCAGGATGGAAACTTGGCAACATGTGGGGGCTGATACAGAATGACTGGCTGTGGCAGCAGTCCTGGACAGAGTATGTGGCTCCGGTATTGCTCTTTTATCTTGGAGGCGACCTAATCATCAACAGTTTTCGCCGTAACCGCGATCAGTGGCTGCAACGCCCTGTGCCGCACACGGAGGATGGCCGGCGCATCTGCTGCTCTGTCAGATACGGCGGCGATGAGTATGTCTATCACGGAGAGCCATTCCACGGCGCAAACCTCGATGCCTTCTGCGGCGGCATACGCCTCGACCTGCGCAATGCACTTATCACCGAAGATGAGGAGATAGAAATCCATACCTGCATAGGCGGTGTGGAAGTGTACGTGCCAAGTCATGTCAACGTGGTGGTAAACAGCCGCAGCTTTATAGGTGGTGTCAGCAACAAGTCTATGCGCAATGCCGACGTGAACTCACCATGCCTGCATATAGTGGCAAGCAATTTCATCGGCGGCATCGACATAAAGAATTAGGAGATGAAGCAGGAGGTAAACCCTAAAGACACCTGTCGAGCACGAGCCTTCGACATGTGGATGCAGTCGCCCATGCCGATGGTGACACTGACAAAGACTTTCAATGTCACCCGCATCCGTAAGGTCAGCAAGCGTACAGGCATGAAGTTCAATATGCTGCTGTGCTGGTGTATCGGCAAGGCAGCAAGCAAGATCGAGGAGTTTTATATGCTACCCGAAGGCGGAAAACTATACAAATATGACCGCCTTGCCATAAACGTGATAGTGAACAACGCAAGTGGTGGTATCTGTTCGTGCGATATTCCTTACAGTGAAGACCTGCAGCAGTTTAATACCGACTACATGACATTGACACGGTCAGCAAGCGCTTCATGCGAAAGCACGTCATTGGATGATGCCATGGTTATAGGCACATCGGCGGTGGTGACGACAGAGCTCGACAGTATTGTCAACCAATACAGCGGTGTGTTCAACAACCCCTTCCTTGCATGGAGCAGGTTCAGGCGTGGCCTGTTGAAAACCACGCTCGGCATATCCTTTCAGTTCCACCATGTGCAGATGGACGGAGGACAGGCGGCCATGTTCCTCAACGAACTGCAGAACGCAATCAACTCTTCCTGTATTGCTGCGGTGTGATACCGGTATGCTTCTTGAAAATGCGAATGAAATATGACAGGTCGTTATAGCCTAAGTCGTGAGCTATCTGCTTGACGGGAATGTCGGTGGTTATGAGCAGCAGTTCCGCACGCTCCATCTTCTTGTTGGTGATGTAGGCATTGGGCGTGCAGCCGGTCTGCTTGTGAAACAAACGTATGAAATGGTCCTTCGTCAGGAATACCTGGCTGCTGAGGGTGCCAACCTCGAGAGGTTCGCTTAAATGATGCCGGATGTATTTCAGCGTTTTTGATATGCGGCTGTCAACAGACAGTTCCTTGGTCTTTGCCTCTCTCAGAAAACGTGCACCGAGAGTATAGATGATGCCCTGCGACTCAAGCCGGTCGGGAAACGAGCGGCTCAGGCTGACCCGTATGTTTGACAGCAGTGATGACTGGTTGTCGTATGTCGCCGGGTTGGACTGTGGCACATGCATGTACGGGTTGATGTCCATGAGCCGTTTCATCAGTCCCTCGTCTTCCGGCAGCGCATCCAGTTCAAAGGGAAAGTCGGTCTCGTCGAAAATGTTTGATTCGAAGTCCGGGTCTTCATAAATATGCACGTAGTAATGTGCAAATAGTCCAGAGCAGATGTCGCTGTGCAGCGTGTTTGGAGGAATGAGATAGAGGTGGTGTGGCGTCAGGGTCCTGATGCCGTCGGGCAAGGCCACCTGTGCAGTTCCTTCGGTCACATAGTACAGTCGCGCGAAGGGACTCTTCACGTCTTTCCAGTTCCAGTCGCCGTTGTGGTGGCAATAGCCGGCGTGGAGCATCAGCAGATGCAGGTCGTTTACGGTGTAGTCTCTCATTAAGTTGATGGTTTTCTGTTGCAAAGTTAATCATAAATTCGTAAATACTACCGCATTGTGCTAAAATAATTTGCAGGAATGAAAGTTATTTTGTACTTTTGTACTGAATTAGAACCAAAAACCTTTATGAACAATATCAAATATCCTCTACTTACAAGCCCCATACAGTTGGGCAAGGTAACATTCCGCAACCGTATTTTCTCAGCACCAATGGGTGCCACTGACATTACCGCCGACTGCTGTCCTGGTCCGCGCACACAGGGCTTCTACGAGCTTCGTGCAAAGGGCGGTGCGGCAGCCGTGACCGTCAGTGAACTCGTGGTGCATCCTGATACCGACGGCAGCCACATGCTCCACCTCGACCTTGAGACGGTGGGCTGTCTTGCAGCACATACCTTCGTGGCCGACGCCATACGCCGACACGGTGCCGTACCGAGCATCGAACTGTCACACTCCGGCCAGTATGCCGGAACATATATGTCTGACAAGAACAAGAAGCAAAGCCTGAACCAGTGGGGACCGAGCGACGGCGTACGTCCCGACGGCCGCCCTGTGAAGGCTCTCTCAAAGGAACAGATTGCCGACATAGTGAAGACATACGGCGAAAAGGCCGCTCTCTGTAAGCGTGCAGGCTATGAGATGATTATGGTGCATGCCGGTCACGGATGGCTGCTGCATCAGTTCCTCTCCCCATATCTGAATCACCGTACCGACGAATATGGAGGCTCACTCGAAAACCGTGTGCGCATTGTCCGCGAGGTTCTCGCCTCCGTGCGCAATGCCGTGGGTGAAGGCTTCCCCGTGGAAGTGCGTCTCAGCGGCAGCGAACTGTTTGACGGTGGCTATGACATAGACGACGGCATCAAGATTGCCCAGGCTGTGGAGGAGTATGTTGACCTCATCCACGTCTCGGCAGGCTCTTATCAGTTCGGATTCTTCAATACCACACCTCCTATGTTTGATGAGCACGGAGTGAATGTATGGCTGGCAGCCGAGATAAAGAAGCACGTAAAGAAACCCGTGGCCACTATCGGTGCGCTGAGCGACCCTGGGCAGATGGAGCGTATCATTGCCGAAGGAAAGGCCGACGTGGTATATATGGCACGCCAGCTGCTGGCAGACCCGTTCCATCCGCAGAAGGTGATGGCGGGTCAGGAAGACCGTATCGTGAAGTGTCTGCGCTGCTACACCTGCATGGCTGAGCGCCCTGTGACCTTCACGCGTCGCTGTGCCGTCAATCCGTTGATTGGCCGCGAGAATGAGGGCATGGAAATTCTCCCTGCCCGTCAGAGCAAGAAGGTGATGGTGGTCGGCGCCGGCGTTGCCGGACTCAAGGCTGCCGTTACGGCTGCACAGCGCGGCCACAAGGTGATTCTCTGCGAGAAGACAGACAAGGCAGGCGGCATACTGAAGTCGGAGCAGGCCATACCATTCAAGTATGAGATGTATGAACTCGGCGTTGTTCTTGAGCGTCAGGCAAGAGACGAGGACGTGGAGATTCGCCTCAACACCACCGTCACGCCAGAGTATGTGGAGAAAGAGGGTGTCGATGCGCTCATCCTTGCAGTAGGCTCCACACCGCTCGTTCCGCCAATCCCCGGCATTGATTCCGACAATGTGATTGTCGTTAACGACTACTATCTCAACAAGGACAAGGTAGGCGACAGTGTGGTAGTGCTCGGAGGCGGCCTTGCCGGATGCGAGTGTGCCATCCATCTCGGCATGGAAGGCAAGAAGGTGGAACTTGTAGAGATGCGCGACACCCTGGCGGCAGACTGCAACATCCGTCAGCGCCCCATCCTCATGCGCAAGGTCGATGAGTTCTCTACAGCCCACACTGGGTATGTAGGCCAGAGGATAACCGCCGATGGCGTAGTCTGCAAGGATAAGGACGGTAACGAAGTCCTTGTTCCCGGCAAGACGGTAGTCTGCGCCTTAGGCCAGCGTGCCAACCGCGCAGATGTGGAAGCCCTTCGCAGATGCGCCCCGTTCGTCCGCGAGGTAGGCGACTGCGTACGTCCGGCAAACATCACGAAAGCTATCTACGAGGCATACCACGCTGCCCTGGACATATAATTTGTTCTTGCAGGAAAATAATAACCAATGATACTCACCACTATATATAAGCATGTTTGCAGCACCCTTGTCATGGGCGCTGATGCTTTCGCTGTGTGTGTTGCATCAAAATTATTTACCCCCCCCCTATGTAATATACTGTATATCAATAAGTTCAGATTGTCGCAGCGACGAGGCTTGTTCATGTCTATTCATAAGACATGAACGAGCCTCGTCGCATTTGTAAGCTATACATTGAAGAGAAGAATAAAAAACAAAAGTTAAATCATAAATACCATTAACTATTAAAAAAACAAAGAAAATTATGAAACAAAAAGACTATTGGAAACCGACGATGAAAGTCGTCCAGTTGCGACATCAAGTCCCTATTCTCGCAATGAGCGAGAATGGCGTCAATCTGCAAGGCGCAGGAGTTGACGAGGCAGAAGCAGAAGATAACGGAACTAATATTTGGCAATAGAATATGAAGAAGACATTGATTTTTACACTTGCATCAATGGCGATGTTGTTCGCCGGATGCTCCGAAAACGCAGATGAGACGAAGACTCAGACTCTTCCTAAAGGCAATCAGGTTACACTTACTGTTTCCGCTGTCACGAAAACTTCCCCGCAGACCAGGGTAGCCTATGGCAGCACTGACGCTACGTGGGAGACGGGCGACAAGATTTTCCTTGTAAAGAGCGACGGAACCACCATCACACTTACTCTGAGCAGTGGTGCTGGCACCAGCACGGGCTCCTTCACCTCTACCGACCCTGTAGTTGCAGGCACATATACGCCGTATGCCGTCAGTGCCTCTTCTCTTTCGAAAGGCTATGTCAGCATTGCAAACGGTGAAATCACTCTTGACCTTTCTGCAGGAGGTGGCGGAACGCTTGCCAACGCCCTTGAGCACGACATTCTGAAGGGCGACGCGGTAGTTCTGACCGATGGTCAGTCATCCGCAGCGATTGAAAACCTCACGACCCATATCCTCAGCTACATTCGCTTCCAGTTTACCGCTACGGCCAAAGCTGTCAGCTCTATAGGCATAAGTTCAGCAGAAGGCATCAACCAGACTGTCACCATTGCTGCCAATGGAACTGTCACGGGCAGCAACCCTACCACCAGTACAATCAGCGTCAGTGCCAGCAACGTTGGAGACAATACCTATGCAGGCTACATCGCCGTATATGCTTCTACCCCTACAGGTCTGGTGGCTCATGCCGAGGATGCTGACGGTGGCAAGTATTCCCGTTTGGTATCTACCATTAGTGCCAACTACACAGCTGGTAAGGTTTATGGCAAAACATTCACGCTGAGCGATGCCATGATGACCGCTGCTGCCACGGGCACCCTCTCCGACCAAAACTGGAAGAATCTGGGACTCAGCGTGAAGTGGTCTGAGTTCTATGTAGGTACTTCCACCGAGTATGCCTGGAGTACTGCTTATGATGCTTATTGTTCTGTTCCTGCAGGTTGGTCAGGATGGCGTTTTCCAACCACAGCCGAGGTACAAGAACTCTACTATGCTAGTAATAAGCAGTGGATAGAAAATACAGGTATGAGATTCAACTGTAACGACAATTACGTTGTCATGGGAGCCAGCGGACGCTATCGCACGCGTGATGACGGACGAGATTGGAACTACGATCAAGGAACAATAGCGTATTTCTACGTAGATGAACTGAGTGGAGATTTGCGTAAGAGAGCCGCTATCACCAGTAGTTCTCTCTCTTTCGGAACTCCAAGCACATCCTGTAATAATATGTTTTGTTTTGATGATTATTTCGCCATGCGCTTAGTCTGCGACTATTGATGACGAACGTGAGCAAAGTGTAAGCGAAACATTGTTTTTGCTTAGTTTCTGCTTACACTTTGCAGTACTTCCGACCATACCATCAAGAATTATCTGAGTTATCAGTGAGATCTGTGGGAGGTAACTCCAAGAATTGAAGAATTAAAAAGTTTAAAGATTGAAGAAAGAAAAGTGAAAAATATACAAGTTTTGACACTTTGATATGTTTGGAAGTGTTTTAGTTTACAAAGTGTCAAAATGAAAAGTGCCGTCAGGAAACTCGAAATAGAGTTTCTGACGGCACTTTTTTAGGTGTGTTTCGGGGTGTAAATGGCTGTTGAAATGTAATTAGGCCCCAATTACATCGTAATCAGGTTACTTTTACCATGTAATTTGCACTTGATTACAGTGTGATTTGGGCTTGATTACACCGTAATTTGGGTGCTTTTGGAGAGCTAAGAAATAGCCTCGAAAATTAAAGTCTTTGTTGTCAGTGGTTTGCAAATTTCGCTATTTTCGGCTGTACGAAACCAGACGGAAAATATTTTCAAATATCGCAAGGAAATGAGGGTTGCAGAAATCAAAGTGTAAGGAAAATGGTATTTGTGAACGCATAAGTTATGAGAGTGAGTAATCTGTCATAATTATGAAAAAGAATTTAAACTTCCAAATAAAACAGTTGATTTATTTGGAAGTCAGAAAGAAAATCAGTAATTTTGCAAAATAGAAATGAAACAGAACTTAAAAGTTGAGTGAAACTCAGAAATCAACTAAGAACATAGGTGGTTTTTAAAAGTTTTAGGCGTTTTATTCAATTATAACTATAGCAAGTCATGGCAAGAAAGAGAAAATATCCCGTAGGTGTACAGAGTTTTGAGAAAATCCGCAAGGAGGGATTTCTATACATAGATAAAACTCATCTTATCTATAAGATGATAACTGAGGGATGCCCTTATTTCCTCAGCCGACCACGCAGGTTCGGCAAGTCGTTGCTCATCTCTACGCTGCAGGCGGTGTTTGAGGGCAGACGCGAACTGTTTGAGGCCTTCACCACAGAGGATGGCATAGAACAGCCGGAACTCTTCATTGCCCGGAGCGACTGGCGGTGGGAGAAGTATCCCGTCATCAGGTTTGACTTCAGTGCCGGCGACCTTGTGGATATTGAGCAACTTGATACGCTGATAGACTCTACGCTCAGCAACTACGAACAGAAGTATGGAATAAAGCCGACGGTGAAAGACGCCAACATTCGCATGATAAACCTCCTGCGCCAGTTGCATGAGCAGACAGGCAAACGCGTAGTGGTGCTGGTTGATGAGTATGACAATTTCATACTTCATGCCCTCGGCGACAGTGAGAAGGTCAAGCTGGCACGATCGCGCTTCCAGAATGTGTTCGGCCCGCTGAAGAGCGAGGACGACCACCTGCAGTTCGCCTTTATCACGGGCATATCGAAGTTCTCGCAAATGGGAATATTCAGTAAACTCAACAACTTGCAGAACATCTCGATGTTCCCTGCTTACGAAACTCTCTGCGGCATCAGCGAGGAGGAACTAACAACGCAGATGCATGAGGATATAGTAATGCTCGGCGAAGCCAACGGACTGACTTACGATGAACAGTTCATGGAACTCAGGCAAATGTATGACGGCTATCATTTCAGCGAAGTAACAACTGACATATACAATCCCTTCAGCCTTGTCAATGCGCTCAACTCACAGAAGGTATATAGTTACTGGTTTGACCGCGGCACGAGTGGTGCCCTGATTAAGATGCTGGCGCAGATGCCGCCGGTAGAAATTTCAGAGATAGAGAACAGGAGTTATCCCAGCACTATGTTCGACCTGCCGTTTGAGAGTTTCGACACTCCGCTGCCGATACTCTATCAGAGCGGCTACCTCACGATAAAAGACTACGACCGTGAGTTTGGCGATTACCTGCTGAGTTTCCCAAACAAAGAGGTGCGCATAGGCTTCGCAGAGTGCCTCTACAGCCATGTTAATGCCATAGGAGGCATAGACACGAGCAAGCGCGACCTGTTTCAGGCTTACAAGCGTTTCAGTCTTACTGCCAACCTTGAGGAATTTATCGAGGCACTGAAGACATTCTTCTCCGGGGTGCCTCACCAACTGTCGCGCGACAATAAAAACGAACATTTCTACCATGCCCTGCTCTACACCCTGCTCATTTCCCTTGGTGCCGACATCAACGCCGAAGAACCCTCTGCCAAGGGTTGTGCAGACCTCACCTTGCGTACAAGGAGCGGCATCTATATCTTTGAACTTAAATACGACCATCCTGCCGCTGAGGCTCTTGAGCAGATAAACAAGAAAGGGTATGCTGGGAAATACCGCATGGACGGCCGTCCCGTGACGAAGGTTGGTATATGCTTCTCGTCGGAGGAACGCAACATCAGCGAGTGGGTGGCAGAAAATTAAACTCAGAATAATTCTTCAACTTGTTAATTACTTTTCATAGATAACCAAATGACGGGGGAGGGCGATGCTTTTCTTGCGTTCAAACCATACTTTGTTGAAGCCGTCAATTTGGCGTTTGGTATAGTTGGAGATGATATAGTGGTGCAGTTGGTTTTTATCCATCAGCATGGAGAAGGCTGATGAATGATTAAGGCAAAAAGAAAAATGTGGCACTACTGAGCAGCATATATCCGTCCGACTTACTGCTTTGACGGCAGTTGTCTTAGAAATCCCCATGAATTACAAAAAAATGTTACTTTTTAGCAAAAAGTGCACATATTATTTCTCTTTTTAGAAAAAAATTTTTAACTTTGTTCCCCCAAATTCGTGTATACGATAACATACAAATAAAAAAAAATAGCATTTACACCTTGTGAATTGCGGGAGACAGAAGACGAGTCAACTAAAAGGACGGCTTGCAACGAAAAAGTGTGTAGAGTACCCAACGGCTATAAAAACAACTAAAAACATTGTGCTGATTATTCAGGGATAGCTAAATCAGACAAAAAGAAGATTATGATCAAAACAAGTAGAATCTTGAGCATTATTCTCACGCTCATCATTGCAAGCGCTTCATGGACAGGGGCTAAGGCTCAGGAAGCAGAGGAAGGAGACCACGCAATCGTCAATGGTATCCACTTCTTAATCAATGGATTTGGTACTGCAACTGTCACCAACACACAATATCTTGATGAAGGTTACGGTTACTACACGAACACAGTACAGATTCCATCTACAATTACCGTAGAGGGTGAAACTTATACAGTTACTGGTATTCAGGAAAAAGCCTTCTATAGCTGTCCAGAACTTAAAAACGTACAAATTCCAAGCACAGTCAGCACTATTGGCGCACAGGCATTTGACGAGAGTCCACTTCTTTCAAAGATCACCGTTGACCCAACAAACCAAAATTTCTATGCAGACAATAATGGCATATTGTTCAACAAGACTCAGACAGAGTTGATTTTCTGTCCTAAAACCTTTTCTGGAACATATACCGTACCAGAAGACGTGCAGAAGATCCACGCATTTGCATTCAACAACTGTAAACAATTAACAAGCGTTGTTTTGCCTAACGGCCTTAAAAGAATCGAAGATGGAGCATTCTGGGGATGTTCCAAAATGACAAGTGCCAATATCCCATCAGGCCTGACTTATCTCGGCAGCGACGCATTCAGAAATGCATCTTCACTCTCATCAAGCATAGTACTCCCTTCTACCCTTTCTGAAATTGGCTCAAGCGCATTCTATGAATGTACGAGTCTTTCAAATGTCACAATCGAGAATGGAGTTGAAATAATTGGCGGTTCTGCTTTCGTTGATTGTTATAATCTGAAATCAATCGATATTCCAAATTCAGTTTATAGCCTTGGAACTTCTGCTTTCGAGAACGCAGGTCTCACAAGCATAAACATCCCAGAAAGCATCACCGAGATTCAGGCTTCTGTTTTCTATGGATGTAAATTAACAAAGATTACACTCCCTGCAGGTTTGAAATCTATTGATGCAGAAGCATTCGCTGACAACGGAACAAATATCGAGAAAGTAGAAATTCCAGAATCTGTAATTTCTATTGGTAACAATGCATTCAACGGAACCAATGTCAAGAATTTCTACATTAACAACATCCCAAGCAAGATCGACCTTAATGCAAATAGCCCATTTAAGGCTACAGGCACTTCTATCCACGTCTTCACTCTGATGAAGAACATTTTCGAGAATGCCACAAACTGGTCAAACTATAAAGGCCACTTCGTTGACGACATTGAAATTACCCATGTGGAATATATCACTCTCGACAACGAAAGCATGACAGTGCTCACAACCAAGACAGGCAAACTGAATGCAACAATCAACCCAGAGGATGCACGTGTAAAGGATGTTACATATACAAGTAGCAACAACGATATCATTGCAATCGTAGATGCAAAGGCTGGTACATTTATCGCAGGTGCAGCAGAGGGTGAAGCAACCATCACATGTACAGCAAATGATGGAACAGGCGTATTTGCAACGTGTAAGATAACAGTAAAGAAGTCATTCGTTCCTGCAACAAGTGTCACACTCAATAAGACAAATGCGAGCATGGAAGTAGGCAATAGCCTCAAGCTTACAGCTACAATCACTCCAGGAAATGCGACCTATAAGAATATCATCTGGGTTTCTTCAGACGAGGATGTAGCAGAAGTATCAAATGGAATTGTTACTGCAGTCGGTCCAGGTAATGTTACAATCACTGCAATTTCTGGAGATGGCAATGCACGTGCAAAGTGTAAAATTTCAGTCACATACGGCGAATACACTTTGACTGACGGTGAAGACTACACAGAGACAGAAGACAATTTCGTCAATACTCTTATATACTCACGCACATACGAATCCACAAACTGGCAGACATTATACCTCCCATTCGACATTTCCTACGATGACATAAAGGACAATTTCGATGTTGCTTGGTTGAATGACGTACATCAGTTTGACTACGATGACGATGGCACAATTGACGAAACAAAAATTGAGGCTATAAAAATGTCTGCCGGCAAAACAATCAAAGCTCACACACCATGCATTATCAGAGCCAAGGTGGCAGATGCTGATCACACACAGAACATCGTTGTCAATAACGCCATTCTCAGAAAAGCTGAATACAAGTCGATTGACTGCTCTTCCGTTTCAACGAATTATATATTCTACGGCACATACAAAGCAATGTCTGGCGCTGAATTGGTAGCAGGAAATTACTATGTGTTGACAAGTGGCGGCTTCAGAGAGGCTAGAACAAGCGACAACGTAAATGCCTACAGATGGTATTTCGACATCAAGGATAGAGATGCTGAAAGTACGTTCGCAAATAGCAAGA
Organism: Prevotella sp.; assembly: GCA_017413085.1. GTDB lineage: Bacteria > Bacteroidota > Bacteroidia > Bacteroidales > Bacteroidaceae > Prevotella. The sequence goes on along the minus strand of JAFPVC010000019.1, from coordinate 9,565 downwards.
TTTCAATCATTTGCTTTGATGAAGACGAAGCAAATGACGAGGTTACAGGCATTGAAACCCTAGACAACGACTCTGAAGAAGTTATTGCAATCTACGATATCAATGGCAGAAAGCAAAATGGGTTTGCAAAGGGTATCAACATTGTGAAATACTCAGATGGCTCAACCAAGAAAATTATAAAATAACATCTATATGAAAAAAGTATATCTTTCACCAGAGATAGAAGTCGTAACCTTAAGATATGTCGACAATATTCTCGAGAGTACATGGCTCGGAGAGGGAGATGGTGAGGTTGAGGCAAAAGGCTTCTATGGAAGCTGGGAATTTGACGATGAAGATGAATAAATATCTTTTATAGCGAAAAAGAGGAAAGCGAGTCTTTCCTCTTTTTTGTTTTACTATAAGTTCGAAACGCAGAAAAATCATTACTGTAGACGGAATGTCACAGGCAGAGTGTAACGCACTTTAACAACCTTGCCGTTCTGCTTGCCAGGAATCCACTTAGGCATGGCCTTAACTATGCGCACGGCTTCCTTGTCAAGTAACTTTCGGTGCAGACAACGAAGCCCCATGCCCATCCCGTGAGTCAACTGGACTTCATGAGTGCAAAGTTATGAAAAAGAATTTAATCTTCCAAATAAAACACTTGATTTATTTGGAAGTAAGAAAGAAAATCAGTAAATTTGCAGTGGATTAAAGGTTGCTTCTAAATACTTTATATGACTCAAGAGAATAAAGATAGGCTGTTGAAACTGCTACAGCGACATGAGGAACTGGGCATATCCGACCAGATAGACTATGACAAGTTCTATCTGTATTCTATCATCACACATTCAACTGCTATCGAAGGATCGACGGTGACAGAAGTGGAGGCTCAACTGCTGTTTGATGAAGGTATCACCAGCAGCAAGCGTACGTTGGTGGAACAGATGATGAACCTCGACCTAAAAGCAGCTTACGACTATGGCAGGAAGTGGATTGGGCGACATGAGCCTATTACGGTTGACTGGCTCATAACGCTAGCCGGAAAAGTAATGGCACGAACAGGTAGTGAGTATCATACCATTGGCGGAGATTTCTCTGCTGCCAGAGGGGAACTTAGAAAACTGAATGTCACGGCTGGTGTTGGCGGCAGGTCGTATATGTCATATTTGAAAGTGCCGTCAAAGTTGGCTGCTTTTTGTGAGGAATTGAACAAACGACGCCAGGCGCTGGATGTTACTGATGTTGCAACCATATATGACCTGAGTTTTTGGGCGCACTTCGAACTGGTTAGCATTCATCCGTGGGCAGATGGCAATGGGCGTACATCCCGGTTGCTGATGAACCTGTTGCAATGGGAGTTTGGCGTACTGCCCACAAAGGTATTGAAAGAAGACAAGGCTGAATATATCCAAGCCTTGATAGACACCAGGGAGCAGGAAAACATTGACATATTCCTTGACCACATGGTTCGCTATCACTGCCAGCATCTTGCTGCAGACATAGAGCATTTCGTCAAGAGTATGGCAGAGGAAATGGTCGATAAAGGCGCTTTGCAGAAGAAAATGGTCGATAAATGGTCGATAAAGCCATCTTTGGCAGAGAAAATGGTCGATATTTTGCAAATGATGGAAGACAAAGATACCATTACGACAGAAGAATTAATCTCTTATTTCGGTTTCACTGCTACTACCGCAAAGCGTTATCTGCGTCAACTTACTGACTTCGGCTACTTGGAAGCCCACGGAGGCAACAAGAACCGTACGTACAGTAAAAGTAAAAGATTTGGAAGTCAGAAAGAAAATCAGTAAATTTGCATACAGAAACAAAAAAGGATTAAATAGAAAGGAGATATGATACCAAAACTTGTATTCGCAACCAACAATGTACACAAACTGGAGGAGGTGCGACAGATATTGGCAGGCAGATATGAAGTGCTGTCGCTGAACGACATCGACTGTCATGAGGAACTGCCGGAGACACACGAAACGCTGGAGGAAAACTCTCTGGAGAAAGCACGCTATGTGAAGGAACACTATGGCTATGACTGCTTCGCCGACGACACAGGCCTTGAGGTGGATGCACTCAAGGGAAAGCCCGGAGTGTATTCTGCACGCTATGCCACAATCAGCGAGGGAGCATGGAAAGCCACAGGAGAAAGCCATGATGCCGAAGCCAACATGCAGAAACTGCTGTTGATGCTCAGCGATACACCGCAGGAGCAACGCACGGCACAGTTCAAGACTGTAGTGTCGCTCATACAGGGCGACCAGACCATGCAGTTCGTGGGTAGGGTGAAGGGCATGATAGCCATAGAGCGTCACGGCGACGAGGGCTTCGGCTACGACCCGATATTCTTCCCTTACAATGAAGACCCGGACGAGTGTCAGCCAACAACGCTGCTGCCCACCACCTTCGCAGAAATGAGTGGAGAGGAGAAAAACAGCATATCACACCGCGGCAGGGCTATGAGAAGACTGGAGAGAAAGTTGAAAAGTTGAAGAATAGAAAAGCTTAAGCTTTACAGAATAAAGAAGTATATGAGCAATAATAAACAGGCGGCACTGGAACTCGGAACAAAACCCGTAGGACAGTTGCTGCTGCAATATGCACTGCCGGCAATAGTGGCGATGGTAGCATCGTCGCTGTATAATATGGTCGACAGCATATTCATAGGCCAGGGCGTAGGAGCAATGGCCATATCGGGACTGGCTATCACGTTTCCGTTCATGAACCTGTCAGCGGCCTTCGGTGCTGCAATCGGGGTGGGGTCGGCTGCTTTCCTCAGTGTGAAACTAGGACAGCGCGATTATGAGATAGCAAATCGCATACTGGGCAACTGCGTTATGCTGAACATTATAATAGGCATAGCGTTTGGCGGACTCAGCCTGTTGTTTCTTGACCCCGTGCTGCGCTTCTTCGGAGCGAGCGACGCAACCTTGCCGTATGCTCATGAGTATATGGTGATAATACTGCTGGGCAATGCCATAACGCATCTCTACTTCGGACTCAATGCGGTGCTGCGCTCTGCCGGCAAGCCGCGCACGGCAATGTATATCACAATATTCACCGTGGTGGTGAATGCCATACTTGACCCTCTGTTTATCTATACCCTCAGGTTAGGAATACGCGGTGCAGCCTATGCTACGATTCTGTCGCAGATGCTGGCCTTGGCATGGCAGTGGCGGTTGTTCAGCGACCGCAGGCAGTTTCTGCATTTTAACTATTCAAAGTTTCGTGTAGAAATGCCAATCGTGCGCAATATCATCAGCATCGGCATATCGCCGTTTGCAATGAATGCTTGTGCCTGCCTTGTGGTCATATTCATCAACAATAGCCTCATGCAGTATGGTGGCGACATGGCCGTGGGTGCCTACGGTATATCTAACCGCCTGTGCTTTGTGTTCGTGATGGTAACAATGGGTGTGTGCCAGGGTATGCAGCCGATAGCCGGATATAACTATGGTGCGCAGAACTACAACCGCATGTTTGAGGTGCTGAGGCTGGCAGTATTTGCAGGTACCGCAGTATGCGCCGTGGGTTTCTTCATTGCAATGTTTCTGCCATGGCAGTGCGCAAGGCTGTTCACTACAGATGCGGAGCTGATAAGCAAGTCGGTTGTGGCCATGCGCTACAACATGGCATTGTTTCTTATTATCGGCGCACAGATGGTTATTACCAACTTCTTCCAGTCGATAGGCAAGGCCAAGGTGAGCATATTTCTCAGCCTGTCGCGCCAGATGCTGATACTCGTGCCGCTGATAGCCGTGCTGCCAAGGTTTCTTGCGCTGGATGGTATATGGCTGTCACTGCCTTTGTCGGATGGCATTGCGGCCATAATGGCGTATGTGATGTTGTGGATTTACGTAAGGAAGTTTAATGGAATAAGGAATAAGGATTAAGGAATATGGAGACAAAACATAACCTGATAATCAGCGTAGGACGCCAGCTTGGCAGTGGCGGATGCGAAATAGCCCGTAAACTGGCAGACGACATGGGATGCAGTTTCTATGACCGCGAACTGCTCAATATGGCTGCAGAGCGCAGTGGGTTCAATCCCAAAATATTTGAGCAGCAGGATGAAAACCACGGTACACTGAAGACACTCTTCGGCGCATTCTCCGGCAGACTGGGCAGAATGTCAGGTGCATTCTACAGCAACAGCATGTCGCAGGAAGAACTCTTCCGCATACAGAGCGAAGCGATATACAAGGCTTCGAAAGAGGGCAACTGCGTGTTCGTTGGCCGGTGCGCCGACTATATCCTGCGTGAGAGTCCACGTCTGTTTTCCGTATTCATTACGGCGGATAACGACGACAGGATAAGAGAGGTGGCACGGCGCCGGGAATGTACGGCCGACGAGGCGCGGCGTTATATAGAACGTAAGGAGGCGCAGAGGGCAGCCTACTACAACTTCTACACATCCAAGACGTGGGGAGCCGCTGGCAGTTATGACCTTTGCATTAATTCTTCTTTGTTAGGATGGGAGCGCACGGCAGAAGTGATAGAACAGATAATAAGGCAGAAATGGGAGAGATGAAGCCAATAGCCGTTTATCATGGCGCTTTCAGGTCGAAGTTCGGCATACCGCGGCAGGCGGGTATCGTGGCCGGGCTTACTGGACGGATAGTGTTTGAAAGTCGCTACCGCTCGCCAGATGCTGTGCGAGGACTTGAAGAGTTTGATTATCTGTGGTTGCTGTGGCAGTGTTCGCAGCGTGACGCACTCACGGTGAGACCGCCGCGTCTGGGTGGAAATAGGCAGATGGGTGTGTTTGCCACGCGCAGTCCGTTCAGACCAAACCCCATAGGACTGTCGTCGGTGCGCATCGAACGTATAGATTATGATTGTGCAGATGCACCAGTAATCCATGTCAGCGGTGCAGACCTGATGGATGGCACGGCAATATATGACATCAAGCCTTATATACCATATACCGATGCCCATGCAGAAGCGCGTGCGGGTTTTACCGACACGGTGAACTGGCAGCCGCTCAAGGTGGAATTCAGTGAAGAAGCATTGGGCAGATTGCCGGAGCATCTGTTGTCGACACTCAAGGATATACTGGAGCAGGACCCACGTCCGCATTACCACGAGGACCCGGGTCGTGAGTATGGTATGCAGTATGCCTGCTATGATGTTCACTTCACTGTAAGTGACGGAACGTTGACAGTAACAGAGGTGAAAGTTGCAAAATAAAAAACACCCAGCTTTACATTTTGAGATGTAAAACTAGGCGCTATAACTATAGATTCTCAATATTCAAATGATATTGCGGAGAGAACAGCTCTCTCATCTATTATATCATTGACAATCAAGTAACATCTAAAACCCTCTGAAACAAAGCGTTTTATAATAATTAAAAAAATATAAAATCATAAATAATATTTGGATATTTCAATTTTTGGGTGTAATTTTGGGTGTAAATTTTTAGTTTACACCAAAAAAATATTGTTATGAACATAAAAAGAAATATCATTTTTGCACTTGAAGGAAGGAAAAAGAATGGAGTAACCATTACTGAAAATGTTCCTATCCGAATGAGGGTAAACTATGATGGACATCGTGTAGACTTCGTTATGTGCTATCGTATTGATGCAAGTAAATGGGATGCAACCAAGCAGCGTGTAAAAAACGGATGCACGAACAAATTGAAAGTGTCCGCTGCAGAGATAAATGCAGAACTCATGCGAAGTTATACATTGGTACAAGACATATTCAAGGAGTTTGAATTGAAGGAACTCATGCCAACGGCTGAGCAACTGAAAGAAATGTATAATGTAAGAACAAAAATAAACGAGATAAAGGAGGAAGAGGAACATTCCCCAAAATCTTTTTGGGAAATTTATGATGAATTCACAGAAGAAAACGGACAGCTCAATGGTTGGACCAAAGCCACTTATGAGAAGTTCGCTGCACAGCGTAATCATCTACAAGACTTCAATCCTGACCTTGAATTTGATGATTTTACGGAGGAAGGTCTTAATAATTATGTTTTCTTTCTCGGCAATCAATTGAACATGCGCAACAGCACTATTGCGAAGCAGTTAGGCTTCCTCAAATGGTTCTTGCGCTGGAGCATGAAGAAAGGCTACCATGACAACGCTTCATTCAACTCATATAAACCCAAATTGAAGACCCCAGAAAAGCCTATTATCTTTCTTACCAGAAAGGAGCAGGAGCAGCTTCGTGAATATAGTATTCCAGAGAGCAAACAGTATCTGGAGCGCGTGAGGGATGTGTTTTTCTTCTGTTGCTTCACTGGTTTAAGATATTCTGATGCTTATAATCTCCGTAGAAGCGACATCAAGGATGACTATATCGAGATAACGACAATAAAGACCACCGACCATCTAAGAATAGAGCTAAACAAACATAGTCAAGCTCTGCTCGACAAGTACAAGGATATTCCGTTCAAAGATGACAAGGCTCTACCCGTCATCAGCAATCAGAAAATGAACGACTATTTGAAAGAATTATGCGAACTGGCAGGTATAGACACCCCTGTTCACCTTACCTACTATCGAGGTCAGCAACGCATAGACGAGACTCTGCCTAAGTACGAACTGATAGGAACCCATGCAGGACGCAGGACGTTTATCTGCAACGCCATCCTTCTCGGTATTCCTGCAAACGTCATTATGAAGTGGACTGGTCACAGCGACTATAAGGCTATGAAACCATACGTAGATGTGGCAGACGAGACCAAAGCAAGTGCAATGAGTAAATTTAACTTAATATAAATTGAATCATGGAACCTGTAAAATTTTTCCAATACAACACAATCGAACAAAAAATCCATATTGCCATGAATGGCAAGGAAAGGAATTTCAATGCACAATCAGTAGATGGCTTCCAACCTTTTGTGGCTGTGTATAAATACACAACACATGTAATGAAATGGTATAATAGCGAAAGAAGCTGTGTACAAATCAGTGAAGCAACGAAAGCGAAGCTTCAAGCATATTATGACAAATGGACGGATGTTAAAAGTTCGGACAAAGGAACCTGCTTAGAGGATTCTCTAATGGGAAGACTTTTCGCAAATGGTTTTATTAGTGCTTACAACTATTGCGAACAATACGCTAGGAAACAACCATCTAAAACATTTGACTTTACACCATATATACGAAACCTTAACCATGCGAACGAACTTAGTGTACCCCAAACAAGCAAGCTAAACAAAGACTATGTATTGAATTTGGGAAGAGTTGAGGGGGCTTGCTTCTACCTTGTCGAGAACGAGTATTCCAATCCTTTGACAGTGCAAGGAAATGAGGTAAGGAACGAAACGACGGATATTCAATGCTTTACCTTAGAGCAGAATCTCCGCAATGAGGAATGGAGACCTCGTGTAATTCAAACAATAAAAATGATTGTATGCGGTAGCGAAGATAAAGCAGTTGCAGGCTACTGTATCTTGGCTATCATAAACCTTGGTTTGTCGGTGGATAAGGAAAATATCAAGGAACAGGATAAGGAGAAAGAGAAAGTAAAAATACTAAATCTGCTGAAAAATGCTTTCTATCTGGATTTCTATCCTAATGAGAACAGAAAAGTTTTTAGAACTTCCGTAAATCGAATTATCAGATGCTACAGGAATAAGGATAATTATTATGGTAATGACAAGGGGGAGATATGGGGTGAAAGAAGAGAAGCTAAATATCAAGAGATAAAGGAGTCAATAAAAAAGGCTAAATACAATATACAAAAGTAAATTGTGGATGCGCCGTAATAACACATCCACAATTTTGAGTATTGTTTGTCTTAGCTATGAGTATTTACTGAACACTGAAGGTAGCAACAGAAAACATCCCAGCTGTTCCGAGAGAACCGCCAAATGCCAATATAGCATACTCACCTGGCTCCACGTCTTCCCCTTGTATTGTTATCATACAAGCCGTCTTGCTTTCCCTGTGAGCTTCAAAAGGCAAATATCCCTGCTCTTTGGATGAGCCTAAGAGAGAAGTCTCTATTTCACGTATTTGGATTCTACGCTCCTTCTTACTGGTATTAAGCTTGACAATCCTATAATAATCCATAGGGTTTATGTTATTACTATAAAGAGTGGCGATAATACAAATGTCCCTCATGGCATTTTTCTTTACCACATACGGCGAATGGGCTCCCTTGAAGATAACATCCATTCCTTTTTGTCCGGCAAGAGTGTTGGCTGCACCTGCGGCGGCATCCACAGAGGAAGCAGCTCGAATAGCTTTCAATCCTGTTGTGCCGGAAGTCTTACCTGTAACTGCACCCAATACTCCTAATGCACCTGCGGCGGTGGATGCTTTTCTTACGATAGATGACCATTTGGAAACCTTGTTCTGATGCTTGCCTATTTTTCCCTTTTCTTTAGGGAGGGGCATCATGGTTGTGTCAGAGACAAGAATATGATAGGTATTAAAGAACTCCGGTTCTTCGACCGTTGTGTTTTTTTGAGCTGACACGTTTACACAAACTACTGACAACAGAGCAATAAATATCTTTTTCATAATCGTTGTGGTTTTAAGGATATAACAATTAGTTTTTGTTTTTTAGTTTACTAATCGTTAATTACTTGCTTGATTAATTTCAAGCCTTATCTGTCTCTGTAATAAGTACCAGAGAATGTAGCTTTTGTGAGGGCAATCCCAAACTTAAAGCCGAAGTAAATTACTAAAAGTGTGATAATCATAATGGTAAAAATTAAAGTTGTTATTCCTAAATCTTAACGTATTATGTTGGGTAGAAGGTCTTGTTGCGTTTTGCGGATACATATCAAGATTCTATCCGAGCTTGCCAACTTAACTTTACGGCTATGATTCACATGGCTCTGCTCTAATGGCGGATGCTGATGGCATCGTGTAGGTAATAAATCTCTTCATAATGGCGAATTTTCAAGTTGTCCTCTAACAGTCTATATAGGACGTTATTATTGAAAAAAAGAAGCGGACTGTCTCCGTGTCAACTTGAAGGCTTCGCCAGAGGCCTATACACAACCACAGAGAACAGCCCGCTGTGTCAGCGAGTTGTTTTCTCCGTGCCTGTTGGTATGTTGTTGATCTGGCGAATCTACAAGTTGAAGGCACTTCCTTTTCTAAATATAATGCAAAGATACACATTTTTTTTTAAATTAAACATCTAATTCTCTAAAAAAATGACAGGAAGCCTACGTGTATTTGATTTTCTGGCAAATATTCAAGTTGTAAGCATCCCTGCCATTGATTTACAAAGGCAGAAGATAATCTCCACCAATTGTATTTCAATTGCAAAATTATAAAGTAAAATTGGAATATTCAAATTTCCTCGCGCGCGCTATATTATATAGATTATACATTGCGTACCTCAAAAAATGTCCATTTTGTATTAATTTGAACAGGCACTATTGATATTTTATGATTAATTAACACACACAGATGTTTATAAATAATATTTGGGAACCATTTCTTGCCATGTAGCAACATCTAAATAGACATCCACTATTGGTATGTTTAGGTCAATAGAACACGCTCCAAGGTCTGAGGTGTAATTGTTTTCAATATACCAATCTCTTACTTTCTTGAAATTGCACCTTTTTTCTTCTGTCCACCCCATCGCATTC
>JAFPVC010000018.1 GCA_017413085.1 Prevotella sp. | reverse complement strand
TTGAGTTGATTTGAACGATTTGGCTTTGGCTTTCCCCTTCTGGCCGCCGACCGTTGGTTCCCCTTCAGGCCGCCGAGCTAAACCTTCTCGCCGAAGGCGATAATAAATAGAAGTTCCCCAATGGTATTAATGAATGAAATTAACGGCATTAACGTATAAAGGCGAAAATGTTTGGAGGTCTCGGATTTATTGTGTAACTTTGCATCGTCAATTATGCAAAAAGAGCGAATACTCATAACTGGTGCGTCAGGGTTCTTAGGCTCCTTCATAGTGGAGGAGGCACTGCGCAGGGACATGGAGGTATGGGCGGCTGTGCGCAAGAGCAGCAGTCTGAGATACCTTCAGGATGAGCGCATACACAGGATAGAACTCAACCTGTCTTCTGTAGAACAGATGACGGAGGCACTGCAGGGTATGACGATGGATTACGTGGTGCATGCCGCAGGAGCGACAAAGGCACTGCAACTGGAGGATTTCTTCAAAGTGAACACCGAAGGCACGAAGAACCTTGTGACGGCACTGCAGACAATGGACATGCCGTTGAAACGGTTCGTCTTTATCAGCAGCCTGAGCGTGATGGGGGCAATACGTGAGGAAGAGCCGCATACAGAGATTCTCGACACCGACACGCCACAGCCCAACACCGCATACGGCAAGAGCAAGCTGGCCGCAGAGGAATGGCTGAGACAGGAGTGCCGTATCCCCTTTACCATACTCAGGCCTACAGGGATATATGGTCCACGCGAGAAGGACTACATGATAATGGCCGACAGCATAAGAAAAGGCATTGACACTGCCGTAGGCTTCAAGCGTCAAGACCTTACTTTCGTATTCGTAAAAGATGTGGTGCAGGCCGTGTTTAAGTCGATGAAATCAGAACAGGCCATAGGCAAGACCTATTTCCTCAGCGACGGTGATGTATATACGTCAAGGGATTTCAGCAACCTTATCATAAAGGAACTGGGCAAGAAGCACGTATTGAGAATCACGTTTCCCTTGTGGGTGCTGCGCACGGTGTGCGCCGTGAGCGATGTATGGATGCACGTCACGGGAAAACTCTCCACGCTTAACAACGACCATTACAACATACTGAAGCAGCGCAACTGGTGCTGCGACATCACCCCGGCGATAAACAACTTCGGATACAGTCCGCAGTGGAAACTCAGCGACGGAGTGAGAGAGATGCTTTCTGAGGAAGGAGATAGAAGAAGGTAGAAGGAAGATAAAAGAAAAATGGCAAAAGGAAAATATGACATAACAGATTACTTCGTACCAACGAAGAAAAGGATTCCCATGCACAAAGGCGGACCGCTCGGCATGGGATTTCTCGGTTTCACGGCTCCCGAACTGATGCAGATGGCTTACGCACTGTTTACCACGCTGCTGATACTGTTCACATGGACTGGTGTGGACGATGCCGCAGGACTGCTGTGGCAGCGCGTCACGGCACTGAGCGGCACGCTGGTCTTGTGGGTGGTATATCAACTGTGGCCGTGCAAGGCGGTGATGATGTGCCGCATGGGCTACCTGCTGCTGATGCTCGGTTTCTGGTATCCCGACACATACGAGATAAACCAGCAGTTCGGCAGCTACGACCATGTGTTTGCAGGCCTTGATCAGTCACTGTTCGGATGCCAGCCCGCACTGCTGTTCTCAGAGTGTTTCTCGTCGCGCGTGGTGTCAGAGCTGATGTATATGGGCTACGTGTCCTACTATCTTTTCTTCGTAGTCACCGTCTTCTTGATTTTCATACGCGACTACCGTCAGGTGGAGCGCGTGGCATACATGATATTCGGCGGTTTCTTCCTGTGCTACGTAGTGTTCCTGCTGCTGCCCGTCACTGGCCCGCAATACTATTACCTTGCCGCAGGCACCGAAGCCATACGCAGCGGCAGTCTGCCCGACATAGGTCATTACTTCTCTCAGTCCACCGAGTGCCTGCAGGCGCCGGGATGGCGAGACGGTATCTTCTACAACCTCTGTCAGATGGCTCACCAGACGGGCGAGCGTCCCACGGCGGCCTTTCCCTCAAGCCACGTAGCCATAGCCACGCTCGTGATGGCGATATGTGCAAAAATGAGGATGTGGCGATGGCTGACCATACTGGCAGTGCCATACCTGTTTCTGTGCATGTCAACGGTATATATACAAGCACACTATGCCGTAGACTCGATAGCAGGTTTCTTCACTGGCCTGCTCTTGTTTATCGTATTGGGAGGCAGAAAACTACAGAAGGTATCGTAACCGAGTGCTACAACTGCTTAATGGGATAAAATAATCATTTGACACTATGATATGTTTTCTGAAATTTTTGTTTACAAAGTGTCAAAACGAAAAGTGCCGTCGGAAAACTCAAAATAGAGTTTCTGACGGTGCTTTTTTATGCGTATTTTGTGGTGTAAATGGCTGTTGAAATGTAATCAGGCTCCAATTACATCGTGATTAGGTTGCTTTTACCATGTAATTAGCACTTGATTACAGTGTGATTTGGGCCTGTTTGCACCGTAATTTGGGTGCTTTTACAAAGCGAAAAAATGGCCTTAAAAATTAAAGCATTAATCATCAGCGGTTTGTGAAATTCTCTATTTTCGGCTGTACGAAAACAGATGGAAATCATTTTCAAATATCGCAAGGAAATGAGGGTTGCGAAAATCAAAGTGTCAGGAAAAGGATATAAAAAGAGACACCCGGTCGGCAATAAGCCAATCGGGTGTCTGTCTAATTATACAAATCTACTATGTCATAGATTTTACTTTTTCTTGCCCCAGTAAGTCTTGTCGTTCTTGCTGCCGGCATACACTATGGTGTGCTTGCGAGGATCAGCCTCCCAGTCACACTCGCGCTGCACCTTGAGTTCCACTCCGTTGGCAGTGAGAGTGTTTGTCTCAGCATTGAAACTCCATGTGCTGCCTGCCCACGGGCCACCGGTGATGCTGCCATCGACATTGAAGGTCATGGTGGTCGAGGTCTTCATGTTGCCATAAGAATAGCTGAGGTCTATGTGCTCCCATGTGCCTGCAATCTCTGAAGCAGTGATTGCCACCTGAGGCACTGCCGCATAACGCTCCGGCATCACAACAGGCCAGCCGTTTGACTGCCACTGTATGCTGCGCACGCCACCGAGCATCACTGCGTTTGGCGCATTGCCGCCGGCCGTAGTTGGGAAGCGCTGCTGCGAAGCATAGAAGTAGTTGCCCTGACCGTCGTCGAATACAGCGCAGTGAGCAATGCCTACCCAGCCTTGACTTCCGCTGAACTGATACGGATGCGTAAGCACGGTTATGGCGTCGCCACCGTTGGTGCAGTCTGTACCGTTGATGTTCTTGTAAGGACCGTCTATGTTCTCAGAACGTACCACGCGAGTGTTGTAAGGCACGTCGAGTCCGTCGTAAGCCATGAAGAGGTAGTAGTAACCATCGTGGTAGATTACCTCAGGAGCCTCAGAACCCTGCCAGCGATCGCCAGCTTTGCGGCTGAAGATGCGCTTGCCATAGCCGTTGGCAGCCAGTCCGGCTGGACTGTCAGCCCATGGGTCACCAAGTTCGGTGATGGTCTTACCCGTCTCGGCGTTCAGCTGTACTGCAGCGAAACCGCTGTGCCAAGAACCGTAGATGAGCCAGTGCTCACCCTCTGGAGTGATGATGAACGATGGGTCGATGGCGTTGAAGTAGAAGTAAGCGTTCCAGTCGTTGGTACCAGAGCGTGCCCAACCGTCCTTGCCCTTGTCAGAAGAAGAGCAGAGCACGAAGCCCTTGTCTTCCCACTGGTTAGATGCAGGATCGGCGGTCTCCATCATACCGATGAAGGCACGCTCGCCCCATGAGCCGTCGAAAGTCTCAGTTGCAGGCTTTCCGCTCTGGATATAGTTGTCAACCACGATGCTGTAGTACATGCGGTAGAGGCCTTCCCTGACCTTGCGCACTGTTGGTGCCCAGTAGCCGTACTGTGGCTGCGTTACCGCTGGCAAGCCCTGCTTTGCACGTATCTCGTTGAGCTTGGTGAGTACCCATGCAGGAGCATCTGTCATGGTGCCGCCGAGGTATTCCCAGTCAATGAGGTTCTTTGAGCGGCGGGCATGGAAGTGACCGCCCGCAGTGTGAGCGTTGCCGTATGAGGCGTCGGTCTGGTACATGTAGTAATAGCCGTCGTCAGCCAGCATTACGGAAGGGTCGTGCACGTTGGCAAGGTTCCACTGTGCGCGCTGCGTCCACGAACTAATGCTGCGATAGTCGTCAACATATTCAGGAGCCGTCCATTCGTTGAGCGTCTCAGCTATGGTACGCGTGGTGAAGCTGACCACGTCAGAATACCTCACACCATAGTCTGTCTCAGCGTATGCACGCAGGTAATAAGTTGTTCCCTCCTGCAGGTTGCCAAGCGTTACGTTGACCTCCTTACCACGCGAACGGGTAATCTTCTCGTCGTTGATGGTAGGCTCCTGGTTTGTCGTGCTGTAGCACACGCCTACGCAGTCCTCATGCACGCTGCGTCCGTAAATCGTGACGTTTGCAACGGCTGATGACTCTGTAATAGTCGATACGACAGGAGTCTCGATGACAGTATTCTCTGGCGGTGTAAAATCATCGCTGCAGGCAGCCAGCATCATGCCGGCGCCTAAGCAGCAGAATAGTTTTGATATCTTATTCATAGTGTATCTCTTTTTTATAAGGTTTATTCAAATACGATATGACAGCCGTCAACGGTGAATGCGAACTGAAGGTCGTCAACAATGATGTCGCTTGTTCCGAGGTAATACTGGTAGTACTTATTACCATCAGTACCGTTCATTACAACCTGCACGTCAACAGTACCATTGTTACAGTTGGTTATATAAGCAGTACAGTGTGCTCCGTTCATGGCAGCGAGCCATGTTTCCCAAGACGTTTGTCCGCCACTGTAAACAGTTCCCGGTACTGGATTGATGTCATATCTCCAAGCCCAGTTATCAGCACGGAACACTCCATACTCCGTACCTGAAGCCTGACGCAGTATAACGAGCCAGTTGTTCCAGTTAGCACCACCAGCATAGTTGATGAAGTTCACCTTCATGGTCTTGCCTGCATCAACCTTGACATCGTTAGAGAAGTATGTCCACCAGGCTGCAGTGTTGTCCGTCGGTCCGACTGTAGTAGGCGTAAGAGTAGGCGTCTCCACTGTTGACGTAGCAACATTAACTGTCACGCTTGTGGTCTGTTCATCACTTCCTGTTATTGTGACGGTATGAGAACCCACACTTGCAGGAACGGCAGAGAATGTAAGCTTGTCATTATCTACCACAGCACTGCTTCCATCGCTATACGTAGCAGTAACCACCAAGCCAGTAGGATCAAATGCCAAGGTGCGTCCATTCATACCGCTTGTAGCTTCAGAAGTATAGAAGTAGTAGGTGCTGCGCGTAGGCTGAGCAGTAACCTCCAGTGCCGTAACCTTCAGCATAACCTTGAATGGTGAATAGGCTACAATAGGCTTTTCAGCAATCTCACCCTTGAAGGTCTTGTTATACATCACGGTGAGAGTCTTTTCTCCAGGTGTAGTTAAATCTGGATATGCATCAAAGATAAGGTCGCTGGCTCTTACGGTAGCCGTTACGCCCTCTTCATACGTAACTGTTGCTGTCATATCAGCTAAGGCCTCGCTGAGGTCTGCACCTAATGTAATCTCATCAGGAACATTCTCCAATGTCATAGACACAGGCTGCTTGTCTTCTGCCGATGTGCATCCGCCTATTGGCTCGATGTTGGTAGCAAGGAAGTCTATGTATGAGCCCTCTGGTACCAAGAAGCAACGTATGTTCTCAGATGCTGTTGCCGCGTCAGGCCACGGCGTGGTCTGCTTGTAGGTCTTTGTCACCGTACCATTGTCCATGATAACAGTGAGGCCACCATCAGTACGGTCAACAGTGAGTGTCACCTTGCCGCCCAGTTTCTCAATACCTTCATCAGTATCAGTGCCGAAGGTCAGCGTGCTGGTCACGAGACCACGGTCAATGTATTCACCCCACTCTGAGTTACCCGGGTCAGGACGGTTGTCAAAACGAATAACACCATACTCTGCATATCCGTCTCCATTGCGTACCTCATAGTTGTCATTGGTAAATACAAGAGCAAAGTTCTTATATACGGCAGATGCTTCCGGATTGATATTGAGGTTGAACTGTGCATACCATACTTGTCCGGCGGGTACTACATAGTATTTTGAGAATGCACCCCACCAACCTGAAGAATAGTCGGTCTTTCCTATTGTATAGACATCCTCCATCATGCCCTCAAGTTCACCCTGCTTGTTAGCAGCAGCTATGGAATCTATCTTTTCCGAAAGCCAGTCGGGTGACAGGACATTATATAGGTCGGAGCCTTCGCAGCTGGTCAGCGCAACAAGACCAATCAATGCGGCAAAGCTTCCGTTCTTTATTTTTCTAAGATATTTCATAATCTTGCTTTTTATTATTTATAATTATGCATTATGAATTATGCATTGTGCATTATTTCACAGGGTGTACCGTCCAGCCGTTACTAGTGAAGTAACTGCTATTGTCGGTATTATAGTTAGCCGAGTTGCCCTTCAGGTTAGGGTTGTTGCTGAGCAGGCTCTGGCGCACCGGCAGGAACTCATGTCCCTTAACGTATGTGTCATACGAACTCTTGAATTCTGAGTTTGTCTTTATATCAGAATAGCTTACGGCATTCTTGACTAATGACGCATCAGCAGAACGGCGGAATGTGCCGTGCTCCTTGAGTTGCTGCAGACGGTTCTTGTCATAGAAGAATCCCCAGCGGATGAGGTCGAAGCCGCGGCCGAACTCACAGCCGAACTCCTTCGGACGCTCCACGTTGGCAATCTGCTCGAAGAGGTCGTCGGCGGTCTGGAAGTCAGCCAACTGCAATCCTGCAAGACTGGCACGTGCGCGCACCTTGTTAATCCAGTCAATAGCCTGCTGCGTAGGTCCGTTCACCTCGTTCTCACACTCTGCAGCACGCAGCAGCACGTCGGCATAGCGCATCATGCGCAGGTTGATGCCGCAGTGCAGACCCGTGACAACCGAGTTGTAGAGGTTTGTACGCATGTTGGTGTTCTTTGCTATAGGCAGTCCACCGTTGTTATTGTTTACGATGATGTTGTTCTGAGCGGTCATATCCGTCTGGTAAGCCACATTGCCATTTTCAAAGCCTTCCCAGTCGGTCTCGTATGTGCCAATGGTCCAATAGAGACGCGGGTCGAGCTTGCCAGCAGTCGTCTTCTCCTGCTTGAACAACTGATAGAGCCACGGTGAAGCAGCCAAGTCAGCCCAACCACCAAATACGCCCGGGCAGCAGTTGCTCTCCACGGCGTGAGCCTGTGTGGCATTTGACGATGTATTCACTGGTGTCCATTCCTCGTCGGTACCCTGTGTGCCGTAATCAAGGAACTGTACCTCGAAGAGACTCTCGTCGTTGTTCTCGTATGCAGAGCCCTCGCGGAAGTTGTCGCCGTAGTTTGCCATCAGCTTGTATGAACCATACTTCTGGTTGCCGCCGTCGGCAGTATTCATGATGTCCTTCAGCACGGCAAGTGCCTCCGTATACTTATGGCGCTGCATCAGCGTGCGAGCGTAGTAGCCTGCCGCAGCACCGCAGGTGGCGCGACCCTTAGCCCACTCACCGCCTTCATCGCGCTTGGGCAGGAGTGTCATGGCATCGGCAAAGTCTTTCTCACACTGGTCGAGCACTTCATCGTATGAGCTGCTCGCAGCATACAGGCCTTCCATCGAACTGTACTGGGAATAGTCAGTGATAAGCGGTGGATTCTGGTAATAGCCGGCAAGGTTGTAGTATGCCAGGCCGCGCAGGAACAGTGCCTGTCCCCTGACGCGCTTCATGGCCTCGCTCAGGTTTTCGCCCTCGGTGCGCGATGTTATGAAGTTGCACACGTTGATGGTATAGTACCATTCACGCCACGGCCATTCCAGGATATCGGTACCGACGTCAGTGTTCAGGTCGTCGAAGCCAAGATACCATACCTGTGAACAGTTCCATACCTCGTCACCACGACACATGTCAATGGTGTAGCCCACACGGGCGTATGAACCCTCCATGCGTATGTGGTTGTATGCGGCAACCACACATTCCTCAAGGTCTGAGGAAGTATTTCCAAATGTAGCAGTTGTCTGCTTATTGGGGTTGATGAGTTCCAGTTTATCGTTGCACGATGACAACACACCGAGTCCCAATAGCAAAGCAAATGAAATCTTATGTAGTTTCATAGTCGTTTTCATTTATTTGTTTAGAATGAGAAATTAACACCACACATAAAGCTGAATGCGCTTGGATATGAGCAGTAGTTGTAGCCAGGTGTGAATGTGCCTGGTGCATAGTCAACGTTATATCCCTTATACTTGGATATGGTGAGCAGGTTCTGTGCCGACGCATAGATGCGCGCGCCAGTGATGTAGCCGCCAAACACCTTGTTGGGCACGTTGTAGCCCAGTTCCACGTTGGCAATCTTCCAGTAGTTCGCATTCTGTATCTTGCGGTCGCAGAAGAGGTCGTTCCATCCCATTGTGGCACCGGGGTGTGTGATGTATGTGCGCGGAACGTCGGAGATGTATGTCAGTCCGTCATCGCTCCAGCGGTTTGCTCCGCCTATTGCCACGTCCTTGTTGCCATAGCCGTAGCATGAGTTAAGGGCATTGTAGATATGGTCTGTAACGTGATAGCCCAGCGCACCGTATGTAGAAACACTCAGGTCGAAGTTGCAGTATTCCAGATGCAAGTTAAGACCGAAGTTCAACTTTGGCAGTCCGCTGCCCAATACCATTCTGTCGTCGGCAGTAATCTGTCCGTCGCCGTTGATGTCGGAATAGTAGCAGTCGCCCACCTGTGCTCCAGGCTGATATGCGTCAGAGCCGTGCTCCTTGGCATAGGCATTGAGATTGTCAAGCTGCTCCTGAGTGCGGATGATGCCTTTATACTGGTAGCCATAGAACTGGCCCACTTCCTGACCTACGTAGGTGATATAGTCGCCGTCGTCCTGGAAGTCCTTGCCGGTATAGAGAGCCAGCACCTTGTTGCGCACTGTGCTGAAGTTTGCAGAGATGTCATACTTCAGCTTGTGGTCGTGGTTGCGGTATGTAGCCGAGAACTCCACACCTGCGTTGCGCATAGAAGCGGCATTCATAGTTACCGTACCGTTGCTTACACCTGCATTGAGCGGCACTGCAACATTGTAAAGCAGGTCGGTAGACTTGTTCTTGAACCATTCAAAAGACAGCTCGATGCGGTTGCGCAGCAGAGCTACGTCGATACCGATGTTGGTTGTCGATTTCTTCTCCCATGACAGGTTTTCGTTGACGTATGTAGATACGGCAGAACCGCTCACCTCATTGTTGCCTAAGCTGTACTTCATATTGTTGCGGTTCATGGTAACCTGATAGACGTACTCGCCGATGTTCTCGTTACCAAGCTCACCATAGCTGGCGCGGAACTTAAACATGTTTACGACATTGGTATTGAACGGGAAGAACTTTTCCTTATCAAAACGCCAGCCGACAGATACAGATGGGAATGTGCCCCAGCGAATATCCTTTGAGAGGCGTGAACTACCGTCACGACGTATAACACCTGAGATAAGGTACTTGCCGGCATAGTCGTAGTTCAAACGACCGATGTAGGAATTGATGGCGTGCTTGTATTCGTAAGAGTCGGCATCACGGTCTGTAGCGTTCTGCAACTGCAGGAAGTAAGGCTCCGGCATGTTCAGTCCCCAACCGCTGAGGTTGTTGGTGTTCTCTTCCTCGTAGGTAATACCTGCAAGCAGGTTGAGGTGATGCTCACCGAACGTGCCGTCATAGTTCAGGGTATTCTCTGCAAGGAAGTCGGTGTATTTGCGGTGAGCCTTGGTCAGACGCTCATTGTCCTTTGACAGATACACGCGGTTACTCTGTATCCATGCAGAAATCCATGTCTTGTCATTGCAGTGAGTTGCGCTGTATGACAGATTCAGCTTGTAAGAGAGTTTGTGGTTCTTGCTCTCCACGCCAAACATCTTCAGCAGGTCAACATCGGCAGAGCCTGTGAGCACCAGTCGGTCAACGATGGTGTTGCGCGTGAAGAGGTTGTTGGTGAGCAATGGGTTAGTAGCCGATATGTCGCCGTGGATGTCGTCGTAGTATACGCCGTAGCCGTATGCATCATACTGCCAGTTCTTGGCTGCGCCCACCTTGTCGTCAAGACACCACGTAGACTCGTCGTAGGCCTTGATGGTAGGCTGCATGGTCAGCGTGCCGAGCAATACGTTAGGCAGGTTGCCGTAGAGACCCTGTATGTACTCGTTGGCATTGGAGATTGACATGTTGTCCTGGTTGGAGTGAGAATACACAGCAGACGTACGGAACTTGATGAACTTGACATCCATGGTGTTGTTCATGCGTGCCGTGAAACGCTCGTAGTTCGGGCCCGCACCCTGCATGGTGCCACTCTGCTTGAAGTAGTCAAGACCTATGTTGTATGTGCTGCTGCTTCCACCGCCGCTGAAGTTTATGTTGTGGTTCTGGCGCACGCCTGTCTTGAACACTTCCTTGAACCAGTCGGTGTTGGTGCCGTCCATGAAATGGTACTTGCCGTCAGCGCCAATGCTGTAGCCGCCCGGCTGGGCTATACCAGAGTTGGCACAAGCCAGTCCGAGGTACTGGCTGTACTGGTCGGAGTTCATCACGTCATAAACACCTGATGAAATCTTATCTACGCCGAAGTAGCCCTTGTAGTCCACCTTCAGAGGCTGCTCCTTCTTACCGTTCTTCGTGGTGATGATAATCACGCCGTTGGCAGCACGCGAACCATAGATGGCACCGGCCGAAGCGTCCTTCAACACCTGAATGGTCTCAATGTCGTTTGGCGAGAAGTCACGTATAGTAGTTCCCATTGGCACACCGTCGATGACATAGAGCGGTGCAGTGCTGCCAAACGTGCCGAGGCCACGGATGCGCACCGAAGGATCTGCACCCGGCTGACCGTCGCTGGTAATCTGCACGCCTGCCACTTTACCCTCAAGCATGGTCGATATGTTTGAGTTTGACACTTTCTTCAGTTCATCGGCATTGACCACGGCAACCGCACCCGTCAGGTCGGCCTTCTTCTGTGTGCCGTAGCCCACAACGACTACTTGTTCCAGAAGTTGATTTTCGGGTTCAAGCGCTATACTGCCAAGCACCGCACGCCCGTTTACTGTCACTTCCTTGTCTTTGTAGCCAACGTAACTGATAACAAGTGTGGCACTTGATGAAACATCAAGCTGGAAGTTACCGTCAAAATCGGTAACGGCTCCTCCTTGCTGTCCCTTCACCTTTACGGTGACACCAATGAGCGGTTCGCCATTTTGGTCCACAACCTGACCACCAGTCTTGATGGTCTGCGTCTGTTCCACGACGGTTCTGGCAGAGGCAGGAAGCGTAAGCCCTCCCAGTGCGCCCGTCAACAGCATCATGGAAAATACTAATTGTTTTCGCATTGTTTGTAGATTTGTTAGTAATAAGAATTAAAAAGTTAGTTACCTTATGAGAGTATGACATAATCCTAAACCCCTATGACACATTTGTGCCATATAGCCATGCTGTACACACAGTTTCTTCATTTAGGTTATATCACATTATTATATATTAATTATGCAGTCTATACTTACTAAAAATAAAAAGTAGTTAGCCTATGGATTGATTTCTATCAAAAAAACTTTCGCAAAGTTAATATATTTTCAGAAAACGGCGATTATCTTCCATATATTTTTTGCGATTTTTTATAATATTCTTAATAATTGTAATCACCACATTGCAATTGTCATTGCTGTTTTGGCGCAGCCAGACTGCTTGACAAACAGGTATGCCACTGCTGCAGTTTGCCTGTTACATATTGCTTCAGCCCGTCGTCGCCAAGTATCTCTATGTCATCGTAAAGACCGAGTACAAAGCGGCCTATGCCAAGATAACTGCACACGTCGGCTTGGAAAATCCATCGTCCGTCGGCAGCCATGCTGAAGCATCCTGCTGAAGCCGGGTATTCCTCAAGCATAAGGTTGTGTGAGAGCTGGCCCATGCGCAGTGTGATGTGCATGGTGTCCTCGCCGGTAAAGGAGAAGAGGTCGATATATGCCTGACGGTGTTTGTCGGCATGCTGCCACTGCTCACCTGTATCCACTGCATCAGCCATGCGCGAGATGCGGAATGTCTTGCTCAGGCCCGTTGCAGATTCGTAGCAGCGCACATCGTTTCCATTGCCAAGAAACTGGAAAGGCTCGACACGGCGGTCGCTCACCGTATGGCTCGACGGCGACGAATAACCGCGTAACTCTACCACGTGGCGCAGTTTCACGGCCTCATAAATGACAGAGCGCACATGTGCGGTGCGCTCACGTAACTGCTCGTCGGCCAAAATCTTGAAATCGTAAAAACGCTCAAGTTTTGCCTTCAGGTCGCGCAGGCGCGGTGTCTCATCGCCCGAACAGTCAATGAGCTGGCGCATGAGCAGAGCCTCATCCTCAGTGAAATGAATGATTTCGCCGAGCCGCATGAAGAATGGACTGGTGCGGTCAATACTGTACATGCCGTGATGCTTCTCAACACGGAAACCGGCCTGCTCGAAGAAATCAATGTAATAATAGAAGCTGCGCAGCGATATGCCCGTGCGCCGGCAGATGTCGGCAGTGGAAAGCAGTCGGTTCTGTGCAAGCAGCAGAAGCAAGTCAAGTTCGCGCTTCAGATGGTCGTGTCTCATAGTATCGTGGCTAAGTCTTGATAATTTACAAAAATACTTAATTTACCTGCAAAGGTAATGATTTTTCCGAAATAAATGATTACTTTTGCAATATAAATAATGCTACCCTCTATGAAAAAGACCTTCTTTCTCTCCTCACTAATGCTCATGCTCAGCGTGCTGATCATGGCACAGGCACGCTTTACATGGAAGATAGACAAGCACGGCGACAAGGAACTTGTGCTTATCTTTACCGGTGCGCTCGACCCCGGCTGGCATATCAATGAGCAGAGCCTGACGATAGAAACGGCAGAGGGAGTGAACACCGTGGGAACTTTCTCCAACGGCAGGCAGCGCTTTGCCGTCACCGGCCGCAGATGGAGCATAAAAGGATATATGGAATATCTGGTATGCTCTGACGAGCAGTGCCTGGCACCGCAGTACGTGGAATTCAATGCAAGCGGTGAGGCAGAGGAAAAGGCTGACGACAAACTTCCGCAAACTCCTCAGGCAGAACAGTCGGGCACGCAGAAGGCGGATACGCCGTCGCTTGTCAGCGTCGACACCGTCGCTCCCGTTACAAAGGACACTGCAACCATCCAGTCACCGACAACGCCAACAGTTCCAACCGAGCAACCAGAGACTCCCACCCTACTGCGCACCATGCTGATAGCATTCCTTGCCGGACTGCTCGCACTGCTCACTCCCTGCGTGTGGCCTGTCATACCGCTCACTGTGTCGTTCTTCCTGAAAAGCGGCAGAGGCATACGCGACGCACTGCTCTTCGGCGGAAGCATCGTATGTTTCTTCCTGCTGCTTGGACTTGGCATGACACTGCTGCTTGGTGCCGACGCCATGAACTCGCTGGCCACAAATGCAGTGTTCAACGTGGTGTGCTTCGTGGTGCTCACCCTGTTCGGACTGTCGTTCATCGGACTCTTCAACATCTCCCTGCCGTCATCGTGGACTACAAGCCTTGACTCTGCCGCCACACGCAAGGGCGGCACACTGGGCATAATGTTCATGGCACTGACGCTGGTAGTGGTCAGCTTCTCATGCACAGCCCCGATAGTGGGCATGCTACTGGTTGAGATAGCCTCCAACCGCACATCGCTTATGACCCCGCTCATGGGTATGCTGTCATTCTCAATGGCTCTGGCACTGCCCTTTACCTTGTTTGCTGTCTTTCCTTCATGGATGAAGCGTATGCCGCGCTCGGGACAGTGGATGCAGCACGTGAAGGTAGTGCTTGGAGTTCTCGAACTGGCTTTTGCACTGAAATTCCTCAGCGTTGCCGACATGGCCTACGGATGGCATCTTATGTCATGGCGCACGTTCCTCATACTATGGGCTTTGCTCTTCGGCGGCCTGGCAGTCTACCTGCTGCTTCAGTGGCGCAACTCACGCCCTGCTGCCCTGTGCGCCCTGCTGCCGCTGCTGCTCACCGTCTATATAATAAATGGAGCCTGCGGAGGCGACACACGTCTTGTGTCAGCATTCATGCCGCCACGCGACGACGTCAGCCAGACTGTCTACACTGACTACTACGAGGGAATTGCCGAAGCCAAGCGCACGGGCAGACTTGTGTTCCTCGACTTTACAGGCTATGGCTGCGTAAACTGCCGCAAGATGGAGGCGGCCGTGTTTACTGACCCGCGCGTTGAGGCAGAACTAAGCAAATACATTATCATACGCCTGTATGTGGACGACCGCACGCCACTTACTGCAAAACAAACCGTAACCAGTACCGACGGTCAGAAGATAACACTACGCACAGTGGGCGACCGCTGGTCACACCTGGAGCAGCAACGCTTCGGCCAGCTTACCCAGCCTCTCTACGTCGTGCTTAATCCAGACGGCACCATGCGCTCGCCCACTGTCTACAGTTATAATGAGGACACCGAAGCGTTCCTCAAATGGATTAATGAAACTGCGGATTAATCATTAAAGTAGTAAATAAACACGGCTACGCCCTCGATGGCTTTCTTGCCGGTTTCCTTTACGTTCATCACAAACTTAACCTCGGTCTTGACAGCACCGCGCAGGTTCTGTATGCTCTGCAGCTTGGTGGTGAGACTGAGACTCTGGCCGCTGAGCACAGGCTGGCCAAAGCGCATCTTCTCAATACCGTAGTTCACGAGCATCTTCACGTTCTGCACGTCAACGGTGTGCTGCCACAGATAAGGCAGCACGCTGAGTGTCAGGTAGCCGTGAGCAATAGTGGTGCCAAACTGGCTCTCCTTCTTTGCGCGCTCCGTGTCCACGTGTATCCACTGGTGGTCCAACGTAGCATCGGCAAACATGTTTATGCGCTCCTGCGTGAGCTCCACATAGGGCGATGTGCCCAGTTCCTTGCCCTCATACTGGGCGAAATCTTCATAAGAAGTAATTGTAAGCATCTTTGTTGTTTATAGTTTTTATTTGTTTATGCGTCATTTACGCATGCAAAATTACAAATTTATTCTGATATGAGCAAATAAAAGTAAAAGCAGTCTGAGAAAAATAATTCCTCTTTTCTTTGGTGAATGGAAAATAATTCGTAAATTTGCAGCCAAGTATTTGAACACAAACAATATTAATCAATCACAATACTATCTACGACGATGAAAAGACTATGCTTTCTTTTGACAATCCTCTTTACCGCAAGCGGATTGGCTTTTGCACAGGATGACTGGCTGGACGTTACCGGGCTTCACATGGTTGCAACGGGAGGAACCGACAAGGAGAATACCTTGAAACAGTATCTGATGATATCCGAAGATGCAGTGGTAAAACACAGAAAGGTGCTGGAGACTTTCAATACCTTCCAGCATGAATCCGCACAGATGGATATCAACACACAGATACCGGAGGTGCAGAAAGAACTGAGTGACAAGATTGCTGAAATAGAGAAAAACAGTCCTGAGTTGGCAGCCCAGATGAAACAGCAGCTGGAGGAAGCCAAGAAGGAACTGGCGGCACAAAGCAGTTATGTCGACCCGTCGGTAAAATCCTACAGCTGTGACCCAGCTAAGTTGCTCAAGGACCTGACCGCCATAGCCGTAAACAAAAAACCATATACAGGCTACAGCGACATTGGCAACGGGCTGTATGCAGTGACAGAGGCTCCACGTTTCGGACCGGTAACGCCTGATGTCTTCAAGAAAGTTCGCGTGGCCGATAAAGACAAGTATGGATGGGGCGTCATCAATAAGCAGGGAGAGACGGTGATTCCGCAGAAATACTGTCTTTTGAACATCTATTTCATCCGTCCCAACTATGATTTCATTATCATGTCAGAGATGGGAAAGGACGGCAAAGAGCATTACGGAGCCTTCGGTTACGACGGACGCGTCCGCATTCCGTTCATCTATGATGATGTCACCACCATCAACACCAAGGAAAATCTGGTTGTGGGTGTGAAGGACGGGAAATATGGCAGTACAGACCTTGACGGCAACACCCTGTTTCCCTTCGTCTATGTGAAACTGTCGCTAAGCGGCATTGCCTGGCCGGTATCCAAGGACGGCAAGACCTTCGGAGCGGTAAGCAGGGATGGCAAGGAAGTCATACCGTTCAAATACAAGGGTTACTGGGGTACCAAGTCAAACGAGCTGACGATGCAGCGCTTCGACGGCAAACTGGATGTATATAGCGAAGACTTTCGCCTGCTGCGCACAGAAGATGCTCCCCACGACTGATTCGCATTAATCTGCGAAATCCGTAATCCTTAGAGCATATAATCCCCGTGTAATGCCCATGTAATTATCCATTAATGTTTAATTAGTGGTTACATGGGCATTATTGGCTCGACCTGATAGAGCGAGCATCACTTTTATAAGGAATCACGCAAGAGCCATTTCCATACGGGAACGACTTCTATGTTGATGCCGTCTATAGTGATGTGACGCTCAGTATCCATGGTTATGATTATACCTTGGTATGACTTGAAAGTTTTGAGGAATTTTGTCAGCCCCCCCACTTCACGCTCGTATGTGATGGCATCGTCTATGCTGTATGACACCTGAATGGCTTGCTCCGCTTCAGGAATACAGAAATCCACCTCAACGCCCTTGTTGTAGTAAAACACCCGTCGCTCTTCCGAGTTGCTGTGATACAGCTGGCTCAAGCGGACTGCCACAATATTTTCCAACAGTTTCGTTTCACCGTTTATGAGGAACAAGCCAAGTATGCCGTTGTCAGCAAAATAACGTTTCACTATTGTCTGCTGTTCCGTCAGCGGTGAAACAAGATTTGAGATGGAAAAAATCAGATAAGCCTCTTCCATATAATCAAGGTAGTCTTTCAGTATGGTCAAACTGATACTGTCGCCTGTCGATTTTATGATATTCTCCAAGCGCTTCAACGACATTGGCTGCATCACGCTGTCTGCCAACTTACGTGCAAGCAGTCTGAATACACGTGGATTCCTTACTTTGTTACGCTCCATGATGTCACCCATCAATATCTTCTGGTAGAGTGACGTCAGCCATTCTCTTTTCTCCGTTTTGTCAAACGACTCTGCGAAACCACCGTAATAGAAATAATCGTTGAAACTACGTCTGACACTCAACAGCGTTTCTGGCTGGTATTCCCAATTGGAAGCCGTCTGCACTCCTTTATATCTCAAATATTCAGAAAAAGAGAAGGGATGGATATGGCGTTGGATGTAGCTGCCTCCAAGCGTCGATGAAATCTCACGGCTAAGCATACGGGCATTACTGCCTGTTATCATCACATGATGCTTCTCTTCGGTTAGCCGTCGGGCAAATTTCTCCCATCCCGTGACATTCTGTATTTCGTCAAGGTATACGTATGGACGACGGTCTCCATACATCTCCCTGTAGGCATCAAGAATCATTCCAAGTTCATCGGCTTGCATTGACGCTATGCGCTCATCCTCAAAATTAATATACAGCACATCCTCTATCTTGGCTTTGCCATGCGCCAACTTTAATTGTATGTCCTGATATATGGTATAGGATTTCCCCGCCCTGCGTATTCCCACAAGCACATAATTAGAATTCTCGTCTAAATGCTCATTACGCTGCAACAATTCAGTCCTGCATATCTGGGACTGCTTTTCGCCTATTATGGTTTTTATAATCTGCTTCTCCATAGAATTATATTAAACTATACTTTGCAAAAATAATAAAAAATCGCGAAGTACACTTTATAATATTCTAAAAACAATGTGTTATTTTAATATTTTTAACACATCGCAACACCCTTGTAACTATCACTTACAATCCCTTACCATCTGCGTGAGAACTTTTCAACCATCACTTTTCAACCTTCACTTTGAGCGTAGCGAGTTTCATTCTTCAATCCTTCAACTTTTCAATTCTTCAATCCTTCAATTCTTCAATCCTTCAATTTATATTTCCACATAGTCCGTGGTCAGGAAAAAGTAATTTGTATTTTTCACTTTTCACTCTTCACTTTGAGCGTAGCGAAATCTGTGTGCGCACACACCTGTTTTTTTGAAAAAACCATCCAAAATATTTGTATTATTCAAAAATTATTTTGTAACTTTGTAGCAGTTCTCATACCGAAGTCCTCCAACAGGGTGGGCAGAGTACAGAAGCAAGAAAGAACCTTAATTAAGCAATAGACCTAAATATTATTATTATTGCACAGGTTTAATTCGAAAATTGTTGTGTTTTTTGTAAAGAAGTCCAAGCAACGAACATAGAGTTCGTCACAGACATATACCTTTGCACAAAAATTAAGATATTATGCCGACGAATAAGAATGCACTCATAAGGTACAAATATTTAGACAAATTGTTGTCCGATTACCATCATTTCTATGACATTCACGATTTAACAGGGAAAGTGAATGACATGTTGTATGAAGATGGATTTCCAGAGGTAACACAGCGTTGTATAGAGAAGGACATCAATACACTAGAATACGCTCCGTTTTCTGCACCAATAGAACGTTTCAATAAATACGGGAAACGTTGCATTCATTATGTCGACCGTTCTTTTTCAATATTCAAGAAGGAAATCAGCTGGGAAGAACAGAACCTTCTTCGAGAGGTTTTGAGTACAATAGGACAATTTGATGGTCTGGACAATTTTGGGTGGTTAGAAGACTTCAAGATAGGACTACATATTGAGGAGCGCAGGCAGATTATTAGTTTTGCGAACAATCCATATTTACAAAACTCCAATCTGCTCGGAACCCTATTCGATAATATATCGAATGAGGTCGTTATACGTCTTTCATACCATACTTTTAACGATGAAACTGTTAGAAGTATTGATTTCCATCCTTATCTCTTGAAGCAATATAATGAAAGATGGTTTTTGTTGGGTGCCGTGGATGGCGACCAAAAGATACTAAACTTTGCATTGGATAGAATTGACAAAGTAGAGTCGTTACCAGAGAAGAAATACATCGTATGTCCTGATGACCTCTACGAGCGGTTTGAAGATATAGTCGGTGTTACTTTATATGAAGAAAAACCATGTGAGCATATCGTATGTTGGGTAAGTGATGTATCTAAAGGCTATGTACATACTAAACCAATTCACGAAAGTTATACTGTTTATAAGGAGGAAAAGGATCTTGAAATGCATAAACAATATCCACGTTTAGAGGGAGGAATGTTTTTTAGTATTGACTGTATCCCCAATTATGAACTGATTCGCGAACTTTGTTCATTTGGTGGAGAACTCGTTGTACTCTCTCCCCTGTCTGTTAGAAAGGAAATCAAGAATCGCTTAACTGTACATTTAAAACAATATCAAGACTAATGGACATCAATTCTCAGGAACATATCAATTCATTAGCACCCGATATAGCCAAGGCATATAAGATGTGTAAGGAACAAAAATATGAAGAGGCCTATCTAGTTCTTTTGCCTCACTTTGAGGCAAAAGAAATTCCTACTTATTATGAAGAGGTATGTGGGTGGACTATTTACAAATATTTAAAATCCAATGAGAGCAAGCTGTCCTCTTTAGATATTAGAAAAGCATTAGCATTCTATCTCGCTTTTGCTTCATGTAAGCCAAGTTTGTTGCACTCATGCATCATGAAGCAGGCTGCTAATCTAGAGAAGAAGCATGAGAATGATTTCAGATTTGTGGAGTTCTGTCAAATGTGGAGACTAGAAAATCTACGTGATGAAGATTTTGTTTCTACTAGGGGGACTATGGCAAATGGCAAGTCTATCGAATTCCAATCTTTAGCAGAAAATGTGGCTACACGTCTTTACAAAGAACTCAAAACTCGCCATACTGAAGAATTTGTTAAAAAGTTGTTCCCTTTCTTTGTGACAATAAGAGAAAGGTGTCCCAACAACAGATTCATCGGAATGTATATTGCCCAGTTGTACTATTGGCAGTGTGACAGAGAAAAAGCAATCAATGAATACAAGTCAATTCTTCGAACGACTCCTGAATGGTTTATATGGAAACATCTAGGCGATATATGTGAGAAAGATGAAATAAAAATATCATTGTATTGCAAGGCTATGACCATGATGGGCAAAGATGAATATATTGGTGAACTTCGACTGGGCTTAGCTAAACTGCTATTGGAATCAAATAAAGAACAGGCAGCCTACGAGATAGAAAGATATCTGAACACATACAAGGTAAATGGCTGGAAAATATCTGGCGAGGTCTATCTTCTTCGAAATAAGTTGATTGGAATAATACCTTCAAACCAAGCTAAGCAGTTCTACAGGAACAATATTGAGAAGGCTGAAGAATATGCTTATTCGGAAATTCCCGTGGAAGAGCTTACTTTCAACGGAGTTGTGAAAAATCATGCAGGGAAAGAAAAGGCTAGCCTTATAAATAAACAGAAGAGAATTTTCGTTCAGTCTCCAATGAGTCCATTACTGAGGAAAGCCTCTGTTGGCGATGTATTCTCAGTGAGAGTTCATGAAGGTCAGAATAGAAAAACAGTCTTGACAATTCACCCAACGGGGAAGAGAAATGATTCGCCAGTAGGAAAGACACCTTACAATCAATCTAACAACACTAATATATGTACAATAAAAGGAATGGTGTCTTTTCCTGAACAGGGTGAATTCTGCTTTATTGACCATCAGTATTTCGTGCCAGAAAAACTGACTAAGGCCCACAACCTCAGATCAGGTGATTCAGTAAGCGCCAAGGCTAAGAAAATGCCTGATGGCAGATGGCGTGTAGTATCAATCATAAAATGACGAGTAGTATGACTTTGACTAAACAGCAACAACAAGTATTAGACTTCATTAAGGAGTTTCTAATAAATGACGCATCCGTCTTTATCCTCAAAGGATACGCTGGTACGGGTAAGACAACAATGATTAGTCATATTATAAATGAGGTGGCTAACCAGGATAAGGTTCCTATCTTAATGGCTCCGACAGGCAGGGCAGCAAGGGTTCTCAGTTCAAAGACAGGAAGGGAAGCCAATACGATACATCGCTGTATTTACGAACTGGACACAATCGAAACCCAAGAAGAATCTGATAACATTCGCTATATCTTCCCATTGAAAGATGCAGAGGATACGGCAAAAGACCGCATCTGTATTGTCGACGAGTCTTCAATGATAGGGACACGTGAAGTGCATAACGAACTCTTTGAGTTTGGAACAGGTAGTTTGCTTAATGACCTGCTTACTTTCGTTGCACCCCACAGAGGTGGTAAAGTGATATTTATTGGCGACCCCATGCAATTGCCACCAGTAGGTGATAACGTGTCAAATGCCTTAGACGAGCAATTCTTCATAAACAACAAAATTAAGGTGATGGGGGCACAACTGACAGATGTTGTTAGGCAAGGTGAAGGAAGTGCGATACTTTCCAATGCCATGAAAGTTAGGACACTTATTGAGTCAGTGCAGAGAAACAATCTCATATTTGACAGAAAGGAGAATGAGGTAATTGACATTGAGGGATACAACATGCCCAAACAGTTGCTCGATTTATATCCCAAACCAGAAATAGGACAGTCGGTTATCATTACTTTCAGTAATCGTCAGGCGAGAGATTACAATTATGCAGTCCGTGAAATTCTCTATTCAGACAAGAAGCAGATTGTGATTGGTGACATTCTTCAAGTTGTCAGCAACAACTATAAGTTGGATGTGATGAATGGCGATTTTGTTAAGATTACAGACATCTGTGGTGAAACAGAGTACCAAACTGCTCCTGTATATGTCACTGTTGGCAGAGAGAGGGTTAGGCAGGACATTACATTGGCCTTTCGAAATGTCCGTATTATGTTGGATGATGGCAGGGAGAAAAATTGCAAAATTATTGAGAGTATGTTGGATGATGCAGAGCCAAATTTGACATTCACACAAATCCAAGCCCTCTATATCAATTTCTGTATGCGTCACCCGAAACTGAAGAGAAACTCGCAAGAGTTCAAGGAATTACTAAAAGGAGATCCGTATTACAATGCTTTGCGGGTGAAATATGGTTATGCAATAACAGGTCATAAGTCTCAAGGTGGAGAATGGAACACCGTATTTGTTGATTACACGGGCAGAACAGGTCTGAATGCAGATTGTCTGCGTTGGGTATATACAGTTACAACACGTGCTAGCCAGACTTTGTATGGTTACAATATGCCTAATGTAACTCCAATGTCAAAAATGCAAGTGGCACCAATTATTAAAACTAATAGGCCCCGTGAAGAGTATCTTTCTTTTTCTGATGTTCCAGAAACTCCCTTTCATTCAAAGGAAGCCCCCAATCATTTGAAAGCCAAATATTGGGCAGTTTCAGAAGAGTTAAAGAATATTGGTTGCGTGGTGCAAAGTGTTGAAAGTAAACAATATTGTGAGTGGTATAATATTAAAGACAACCAGAAGCAGAACCATTTGGTGCAATGTTTTTATAACAAAGCCGGCTTATTCACTAGATATATGGCATGTGACAAACAGGATGGAATTGCTCAGATACTCTCTTTGATACAGCTCAACTTTACACCACTATGCTCTTTTAGATATACGCCATCAAATGAAGTTCTTAATACACTTTATAATAATATGGAGTCAATTTGTTCTGATCTGGACGTAAAAATTACCAACATAGTTGAACATCTTCCCAACTGTTGTGTATACTACTATCTACAAGGAGCAGGAAACTACTCATGCATACAATTTTTTATTACAAAAGAAGGATTTATTAGTTATGCGCAACCATTCTCAGACATTGGATTGAATGATTATGTATTGAAAAATGTATTAAACAAACTCTGTACATGAAGAATTTTTGAAATGCGAACATAGAGTTCGTTGATATGTAGTAACTTTGCATCGTAAACAAAAACAAGCAGTAATATGACAACAAGAAAGACAACTTGTTTCTGGGAACAACATAAGAATCAGTATACCAACTGTCTTTGTTATTCTGATGAAATTGGGCTTTACACAAACAATATTCCTGAAGGTTATAATCCAGAAGAATTATTGTATCGCCCACAAGGTTACATTGGCAAAACAGTCAATAAAATTAAATTACCGGGTCGAAATATTGAGATTACTATTTTCTCAAATTTTGGTTTTGGAAGAGCCTCATATCTTCGAGCAACTTTGGACTTGGGTAACACACGTTTTCTTGACTTTGATATTTCAAAGTTGTATATTCTCAATAACTGTAGCATTACAACTCTTGATGTGCCAGTCTATCGTTGGGATATTCTCTTTGAAAAAATAATCAATGCATATAATGTCGTATCATTCGAGAATATCACAACATCGGCGATTGCTTATATAGAAGGACTTAGTGAAATACTTGATAGGAACGTAATCACTGTAAAAGACTACACTGATAACGATAAAGCAACTCAATGGAAAGGTGAATATTTAATATCATTGTATGTGGGAAGAAAAATTCAGGATTTAGTGGACGGTATAGAAACAGCAAAGGTTTCTGATACCACTCTATTGAAATACACAATGAATTTGTGCAGAAAATTTATCAAAAAATTGAAAGTTATGACTTGTGATCATGAGATGTCCCCTAAGTCTCATCTGCCGGAGTATCTTCTCTCTGTACATAAGTTCATGTGCGCAAACAAAAAAGGCAAAGAGTATCTGAATATAATATTAGATAAAGAATTATAAAAAATTATCTCAACGAACATAGGATTCGTGAATAATTAGTACCTTTGCATAAGAAAACAAAAATCGAGGTTATGATAGAACTGAAAGAAAAGGCCAGCAATTACGCAGAAGAGAATGTTATTAACATTCTGAAGGATGCATTTGCACGAGTTTATGCAGATGGATATCGCGATGGATATAAGGATTGTAAAATGAAAGTGCCGTTTGACCTTCATGATAACAAGACTGAGTTGGTTAATCATGATATGCCAATTAAAACAAAAAAATTGAAAGATAATTTTCTTCCTACCGATGCATTCGTTACTTCGTGTTATGAAGAAGACCAGGAAGATTCTTCTAAACATTATGTAGGAATACTATTGAAGAAGTTTAAAAACAATAAGCTCTATTTAGGAGCTATATCAACACCACAATATAAATTAAGACTGGATCTTCGACAACATTATAAAAACAATCCAGAAGTTTTAACTAATGGACAATATGATAGAAAAAAAGCTTTGGAATTATTTAAGCAAGAATTTCCGGTGCATACTAGGATTTCGCTAAAGTGTAAATTGTACGATTTCCCCATTCTGGAACTTACAGATGGCGAATATGAATGGCTAAGATATTACGATGGTACAATTATCAATGTTTATTATCATGCAGATTTTTTACAAGACAGGGAGAGCGCCAAAAAAAATTGTCAGCGATATTTAGATGAGCAAAGAATAATTGGCGCATTAGAGTTTAAATATACTTTGACTTAAGTAATATAACGAACATAGAACTTTAATTCGTATCTTTACACGAATAAAAAGCGGTCTTTGATAATTCTAGAAACTGAAATGGTATTTTGAATCTCGTCTTGCGTCGCGCAAGCCCTACTTCTTCGGAGGTAGATTCGCAAGATGTCTTCAGTCTCCTTGGAGTTCTGGAGAGAAACAATGTATAAGCGTTAACGTTGTACTATTCCGTACGTTGTACGTTGTTACTATTCTTTATGGGTTGTATCTTTTATGACTTTATGTTTTTGAGATTTTATCTTTCTTATACAAAGAAAAGACATTTCAGTGGATAGATGACTCAGAGACCGCTTCCTTTTTAAAAAATATAGTGAAATGGATAGAAAACAAATCGCTCAGCAGGCATCACTGCTCAAAGACAAGGCTGACCTCTTAAATCTTCTCAACCTTATTAAAAAGGCTGAGATGGAGGATTTGGGCCTTGATTCTTCCAAGTATCATCCATTTTCAGAAAAGCAACTAAACTTCTATTGTAATCCGAAACATACATTCCACCGTTATCGTCAGTTCAAGATAAAAAAGAAATCTGGCGGCGTTAGACAAATTACTGCACCCAGAACTCGGAGCTTTATGATGATGCTTTCCGCAGTAAATCAACTATTCCGTTCTATGTATACTCCTTCTGAATATGCCATGGGATTCACAGATGGCCGTTCGGTGGTAACTAATGCTTCTGCTCACGTTGGAATGGACTATATTCTTAACATAGACCTAAAGGACTTCTTCCCTAGCATTCATCAGGCAAGAGTATGGAAGAGGCTTCAAGTTCCACCGTTCAAATTTAATCAGCCTGTCGCAAATTTGTTGGCAGGGCTATGTTGTATGAAAGAATGTCGTGAAGACGAGAAAGGAAATAAGAAGGATGTATATGTTTTGCCTCAGGGAGCACCTACATCACCCATTATCACAAACATGATTTGTGATAGACTGGATTTTTACCTGAGCAGATTGGCAAAGCGGTTTAACATGAATTATTCACGCTATGCTGATGACATCACGTTCTCTTCTATGCGTTATGTGTACAGCAAGCAAGGGAAATTCATGCTTGAACTTGAACGCATTATCAGAAAGCAAGGATTTACAATTAATGAGGCGAAAACCCGCTTGCAAAAAAGAGGTGACAGGCAGGAAGTCACTGGCATTATTGTCAGCGAAAAACTAAATGTTACACAGAAATACGTTCGCGACATTCGTAACATTCTCTATATGTGGGACAGATATGGCTATAATGTAGCTTACGGTAAGTTCTTTCCAAAATATAAGGAGGAGAAGGGACATGTCAAGAAAGGAAATCCCGATCTCATTAATGTAATAGATGGGAAACTCATGTATCTGAAAATGGTTAAAGGTGATGATGACTCTGTATATACACGGCTTTACGCTAAATTCCAGAAATTAGTCAATAAAGACTCCATTGCAGAAAAAACCAATTCAAATGGAGTTACTTATCTGGAGACAAAAGGAATAGCGGAGTTTGAGAAAAAGAATTCCACTACGGTTACCTTTGCAATCAGTAAGAAAGGTAAACATTATGCATATTTTATGCTTAACGACAAAAAGATGTTGGTCACTGTCAACAAGTCTCTAACTATTGCTGAAGAACAGAATAAAGATGTCCTCGCAATATCCTCATGTAGAGGAAAAGATGGAAAGCCTTTCTGGCTTATACATAGGAAAGACAAAGTCATGGTTCCTCCGCCTCCAAAAGTGGATGTGGATGAACTGAATGCAGAGTTGGATTCACTCCTAAATATATAACAAAATGGATGAGAAGTTATTAGCTACTATAAAAAAGATAAAATTATTGGCAGAACAAAATGCCGAGTTCCGTCAAGAAATGCAGAAGCTGTTTGGTCAAACAGTTTCTGCATCAGTGGTTAAAAGCGATGATGGGCGCATTTCACACATAGAAAAATACTTAGGTTTGGACTATTATATTGACTCTATGCAGTCTGTCATTGATTATACATTTATAACTGAAGATGAAGTTAGAAATAAACTAGTTTCTGACAATCGAGAAATGATGCGCTTCAGATACGGAACACGCTCGCATAAAGTGGATTTTGAGGAATTCTGTAGATATGCTCAATTACAAGCAGAAATGTTACTAAACTATTTCTATTCGACTAAAGATGTTACCATTCAAAACATCATATCCCACATAAAGCAGTATAATCCAAAAGCCATTATCTCAGATTCCAACACCAACTTAACATCCATTTCTTTTAGTGTAAAGCTTTGGGCTTATGATAGTGAGTTTAAAGTTAACATACGAGAAACATTTGACCATGTCCGCGAAGTGAGAAATAGCCAAAGTCATAGAACTCCTCAAAAAAAGGATTTTTCCATAGAGTCTTATCAAAAGAAATTGCTTGACTGGAAGATTTCATTGAAATCCGATGGTTCTTTTGATTGGCACCAAACTAAACAGAATACCCTGGCATATAACATTTATGAATCTAAAGTCAAAAACACCAAAGACTTTGCATTATATGAGTATCTCTTATGGTATAATAGCAAGCCTTATGACGATGTCGTCGAGAAACTAAAAAAACTATCTGACAGCGTTAAGAACAATTTAGCTCAAACTGTTGAAAGTAAGTTATAATTATCAACTCCCACCCTATATGACAAGTTCTTATTTTGACAATATTCAAGATGTTTTAACGAAGCGAGTAGCTTTGTCGCAGCATAGTATATGCATTGCAGTTGCCTGGTTTACCAATGACATCATATTTGAATCGTTAAAGAGCGCTCTTAACAAAAAAGTTAAGGTTAAAGTGGTAATCTTAAACGACCTGATTAACCGGAACGAATTTGGACTTGACTTTGGTATATTAACAAAGTTGGGAGCTGAAGTTCGTTTTGCAAAATCCGACAATGGGACGATGCATAACAAATTCTGTATTATTGACAAAGTGGTTATTACCGGCTCGTATAATTGGACTTACCATGCCAATAAGAATGACGAAAATATTCTCATGACTGACGAAGAGAGTGTTGTAAATAATTACAGAATGGAATTCGATAGGTTATTCGGTTCAGCATCACCAATTGCTCAACCGTACGAGCACCTTAATTGGACAGATGTTAAAGAGGGGGACTTTTCAGAGTTTCGTAGAGATATTTACAGAGAAGTAATTGATAAGGACGACATTCATAAGGAGGTGAAGAAAAACAAACTTATAAGTCTTAACCAGGCTTATAAAAGTGGGAATAATGAAGAATTGGCAAAAGCCAGTTTGCTTGCAACGGAACAACGTCTTAGAACAATTACAGATGTCTTAACAAGCAGGAGTCAAGATTTTACATATCAACTATGGAAAGAAAATTCTGCAGGAAAGCCGCTTGACGATGTTGACGGCTATAAAGATGTAGGCAAATGGTGGTATGTTCCATATCGTTTTAAAGAAGATAAATACCATCGCGAATATATTGAAGGTGAGTTAAGAACAAATACGGGTAGAGATGAATGGCTTGTTAAAGGACTTAATCTGGAAATCTATGACGAGCAATTCATTTCTGATATCAAAAATGTTCTCGGATCTAATACATTGCCTATTACTAATTGGAAATCAATACCTGATAGAATGCGTAGAATGCTTCGTATTGACTTAGCAAAAATGTTTTATTATCAGTTTCCAACATCAATGTTTAACAAAAAACAGCAGAGAAGTTGGAAGAATTCAATGCCAAGAAAAATACCGGCTATAAACGTATTTGGAATAGTCAAAGAGATTAACGGAGACAATGTCTTTTTTTACGAAGGATGGGATCCACAAAAACGTGGAGAAAAGATTACCAGAGAGTTTTTTGAAAAAGAGCTATAGTTTGTAGTCCTTTCCTTTCTAATAGCATAACAACAAAAATGTTTTGTCATACGAACATAGGGTTCGTATCCATATTGTACCTTTGCAACAGAAAACAGAGCATAGTGCTCTGTTGGTTGAAATGTAGAAAACTATGGCAAGAGATTTTTATGATGACTCTTATGAAGAGTATGACGATTACGAGTGTGAAAGCAACTATTATTGCGATTCAGAGTGGACAGAGGAAGATGCCTGGGATGCGCTTACAGATGGAATGTATGGTGATATGCCAAGCAACCCTATAGAATACGATGCAATGATGGAGGCAATGGGATATTAAAATGATGTTTAACAAATAAAAAGACACCGACTATGCCAGCAACTAATGATGTAAAATCATATATGCATGCAGCAGAAATAATTTGTGCATGTTGGAATAATTTAGATACCAGTATAATAGAGCCATACTTAAGTGAAGATGTCATTTGGAAGGGAATGGAACATTCTGGACCATTGAATGATATAGATTTGGCTATTGACCCTCCTCTTACAATAAAAGGTAAGCGGAACTATTTAGAGTACCTGGAAAAGATATTTGCCAGACTAAGACTTCTAAAGCACAGTTTCAGTGCTGATATCGTATGTGAGAATGACGAATATCGTGCTCGAATAACTATTGATTATCAAGACGAAGACGAGGTCTATCGCCTGACTATTGAAAATGGACTCATAACAGAAATTCAGATTATGCCCTCATTTGAGTGGTGGAAAGAGCTATTCGGTCCGTCCCCATTTGGGGTTATTTCTCAGACTACTTTACACGAACAAGCATCGGCCATAGCAGCCATTGAACAGTATTTCAAAACAATACTGGGCAACAAGACAATCACATGGGCGACCCCTTATGAATTAAAGAACTCGCACTGTCAACTCTCATTTAATTGCGAAGGATTAGATTATGATGTCTTGGTTGAGATTCATAGTTGGGATGATAATAAATGCCGATTTGCTATGAAATCAGAATTTGACAGGCTAAAAGCAGGTTGCCAAGTGAATGACCATATCCCTTGTATTCTGGCTTTAGATGAAAAGGGACAGTTCGCGAGCCTTACGTTAGTGGAAAAGATGGAGGTGATAGCTCCAAAGTTGAGAAGTAAGGGCATTGATGAATTAACATTCAGAGAACTGTTCAAAAAGTAGATTGGGTATTGTGAAAACTGCCTGCTGTTCGTGAAATGACAGTCGCCTTCACACACCGAAATCGGAGATTTAGGAAAATGTTAAAAATGTAAAGTTTTCTTAATGCACTGTAATCAGGCCCTGATTACACCGTAATTTGTACCTGATTACTGTGCAATCGAGCCCAGATTACCGTGTAAAAAGGGGCAAATTAGAGCGTGATTCATACGGCATGACGCACCATTGTTGCAGATAGTTCGCAATAATCATCCGATTTGGCGTAATTGTGAATTACAAATTCTGCATTTAGAATTAAAAAAACGCGTTTCAAGGCACCTCTACGCGATTCCACCCTCGTTCTGGACTCCTTGTCCACCCACCCCATTTACCCCTGCTTAAAATGAGTTTTCTTGACAGTGGAGAAATAGAACAATATTTTAAAATGGAAGAATTGAAGCATTGAAGTTCAAACTGCATGAAAGTTTCAACCCTTCAATCTTTCAATTCTACAATTCTTTAACTCTTCAATTTTTATTTCCGTGCAATCCATGGTCGGAAATGAAAAGTATAAGGTCAAGGGTCTAAAGTTTCATGCAGTCAAACCGTAATTTGTATTTTTCACTCTTCACTTTTCACTCTTCACTTTGAGCGTAGCGAGTTTCATTCTTCAATCCTTCAATCCTTCAACCCTTCAATTTTTTAATTTTTCTTTTGTGTGCGCACACATCATTTTTCCAAGAAAAAAGTACGCAAAAAATTTGCACGAAACAATCAAATTACGTAAATTTGCAAATAGTTCCACGCTGATGTGCAGACATCGTTAGATAAGTCGCACGGCTGGGTGGGACACATACATATAAAAAGGCGTTTTCTGGACGCTTTGGTTTTGACGATGTAAGAACTTCGCAACTTCAAACTGTCCGTCAAGAACAAAGCAACGGGAACGCCCCTTGGGATGACTATACGCTTCCCTGTCCTTTGTTGGCATTTCCGTGTCAATGTGGGATATGGGTACATTATAATCATCAGCGTGGGGCTTTCAGCGTTGCTCGGTTTGGACGGACAGGGTAATGCGAAGACCTTTACATCGTGGAACCGGGCACAGGACTGGCTCCACGTCTTTTTTATGTATTGACCTAACAATAATGTTCAACATCTTCTGGAGGGAGTCAAGAGCTTATATGGAATAACCTAATGATTGCAAATGTACAACTACCACAATGGTTGGATGACCTTATCTTTAAGCAATTAGGAGCGAAGTACTGTCGTTCCAATGCCAACATGACTGTCATAGACTGGGACAGGAATGATATTCTCAATTACCTTGGCACGTATTTCCCTCGTAGCTATGCTGAGGCTTATTGTATATTCACAGAGTTCTTCAAAAATCATCTTGCACGATATGCAAACGAAACGGAATTATCCCTATTTGATTTCGGTTGTGGCACAGGCGGTGAAATCATAGGCATGCTTGACTCACTGCGCGGGAATGTTTCTTGTATAAAGACTGTATATATAACTGCATTGGATGGGAATCATTCCGCACTGAGAATTCTTGAGAGAATAGCAGATGAATATAATTCTAAATTTGATATAGACATATCGATAAGGCCGTTACCACTGACGATTGACGATTTCTACGATATGAAGATACTTGATAAAGTGTTAAGTGAGAATTTTGATATATTTATGACATTCAAGGCTATATGTGAGTTCGTCACCAAAGACAGATTTGAGCAAGACAATGCGTATGCTCACATAATCAAGACATTTATTCCCAAATTGAAAGATAATGGTATTATGGTCTTAGCGGATGTTTCTACATACAGCGACGTTTCAAAAGAATGGCTACCAAAGATGATGGATGAGGGGATAAGACAAGCTGGAGTCCTAATACAAGCAAGGAATGAGAATTTTAACCAACAGTTTCTCGTCACTCATTCACACAGAGTGAATGATGTAAGTAAAATAGCATGGAGAATAATTTAAAAAATAAATGATAACTATGAAAAAAGACTGGATGATTAAAGAGTCAGAACTTGATGAGGATCAGATTAAGGTTCTTATGGCAACGTTAGACAAATCGTGTCTCGTAACTGGCTGTGCAGGTAGTGGTAAGTCTGTTTTAGCACTTATCAAAGCTCAGCGAATACAGAAAGAACGAGGTAGCGATTACCAGATTGTCGTTTTTACAAAAGCATTGTGCCATTATATGAATTCTGGCAGACGTGAATTAGGGTTAAAAAACCAATTTGTTTACCATTGGATTTGGAAACATCGCAAGGATTGTCCATCTTCTGACTATATGATAGTGGATGAGATTCAAGATTTTGACGAAAATGAGATAAAAGAATTCATTAATGCGACCAACAAACATTTCTTTTTTTTTGGTGATACTGCTCAGTCAATTTATGAAGGATTAAAAGATACTATGCCAGTGGAAGCAATAAGCGAACTGCTGCCAAGACAAAACCGTCCCAAGCAATTTGGATTATATCGCAACTACAGGCTGCCAATAACTGTTGCCCGATTCGTTCAAAAAATAGGAGTTGGTTTAGACCCTTTCCTCGAAAGTACTTACAAAAGTCCAGAGAAAGCCATGCCTTTAGTTCTAAGATATCCGAGTATGAAAGAACAAGTAAAAGCTATCAGCAACATCATTAAGCGCAAAGACTTGACAGATGTCGCTATACTTCTACCTCACAATGATATGGTTCAAGCTGTTGGGGAAATGTTTGATAAAATAGGCGTCGATTATGAAATGAGATATAATGATAGAGCAGATTTTCGTAACAATATTGACACCCTTGACTTTTCTACCACTAATCCTAAACTGATGACATATCATAGTGCTAAAGGACTACAGTTTGAAACAGTATTTCTTCCATGCATAGAAGCCTTTACAGACGACAGAGGTTCTAGCAGCAAGGCTTTATATGTGGCAATGACACGTACATATCGCTATCTATATGTTCTGTATAGTGGTCAACTGCCGCAGCCTATCAGCGAAATATCTCCTACTTATTACAAGATAACAGAAACAGAAGAAGTTGAAGACATATAAGCTATGAAACTCTATATTCCTACATCAACGCTCAACTTTAATAATATTTTGTCGAGCGAAAGTATCTCACCCAAAGCATTTTATTCAATTAGAGGCTTTGGTTATTCAAGATGGACAGAGGTGGAAGAGAATGATAACGACAATGCTATTATGCTATATAGCGCTCCCTTCTCATTCGTTAGACCTTTAAGTGATTTGGAGGATCATCCTATGTTGGTAGAAATTACGACAAATGAATCATTCCCTCAAGTAACCGAAGGGGTTTTTTATTGTGATCATACAATTTACCTATCCCCATGGCGTACAAGGTTTATCTTCTTTAATTCTCAGGACAAAGTAGTAGCTTTGTCTTTATCTGACAGTAGTCTTGAAACAAAGATGTTGACATTGTATCGTCAACGGCTTTTTATACAAGACTATCCAATAGGATATGATAAAGAAATAAGGGTTGACATACCGTTAAATACAAAGGCTGTTGAAAGTGACTTCCGAATTAACAGATTGAAAGGGTTTCTTTATGGATATTACATTGGAACCCTGTTATCAAACATTCCAGAAATCACCAAACAAGCAAATATTCTTCAAGAATTACGAAACATCTTTTCCTCTGTTTTGTCATCAGAATCGAGAACGCCAACCATTCTACAACAAGAGAAATTGACGACTCTTTTCAATGAGTTGCAGAAGAACGACCCTGTAGTTCTATATTTACAAGATGTGATTGTGAGTACCGTAAACGTTGAAAAGGTAATAAGCGATTTAATGCGTCTTGACGTAAGCTTTCCATTCAAGATGAATAACAAAGAAAGCATCATTCATTCTTTAGAATATGCCACAGACGACAATAACTACGCTATTGAATGGCTAAAAAAAGAAGAACAAAAACTTGAACAAACTGAACAAAAGAATCGGAATCCGTTGTTGCCATCTGCTGAAGAAGTTGTAGTGGTAGATAGTTCATTAAGCAAAATTGCCAATGGCAGTTTGAGAGACGAAGTAGAGGGAACATTAGTAAAAGTATGGTGTAATGATGTTTTAACATCAAAAAGTTACAATGGAAAGGTAAGTACTTTTGCAGAATTACTTTCTGATGATATAACGAGGAAAGCAAAAGCCGTCTATGGGGATTCTTGGGATGATAGTTATGCGAAAACAGAACTAAACCAAATGAGAAGATATGTTAGAGGACAAGAAGCAAATGTATCTTGGAAAGATAATGTGTTCTCGTCTATTGCAGCAGTGATAGCCAAAGGTAGTGATTGGGAACAACTGCGCAAATTCATGCAAGGGAAATCAATGTCTGACTACAAATTAGCATTTGCTTTTTATGGTGAACTGAATGGCTTTGCAAATCTTACAAGGGATTTTACAGACATTCTTTTTGCCTCAGATGACAGGAAGTATATTGCAGAGGTGTATAAAGAAATCTATGGTCAACTGTTAGGTGAAGATCCAACACAGAGGATTCCTGATGAAGATTCTTGCGTAATCTCTGACCCAATAGAAATAGACAATGGAAAGGACGACATAACACTAAAGACACAAGTCTATGATAAACTGAAAGGAATAGATATAAAACCAGAAATCTCAGAAAGAATAGAATTAACTCTGCAAGAAACTAATGATGGACATGAATTTATAGAAAGACTTTCAGAAAGAATAAATAAAAACACAAAAGTCTATAAAAAATTAAAAGATGCTTTACATCCTTATTTTAGCAACGCAAAACAAACAAGAAGAACGAAAAAACAAAAAGAGAAAAAAGCAGAACCTACTCTTTTCCCTGTTGAAAAAGATATAATTTCAGAAGCCAAAGGATATTCTGTAAAACAATATTTTTATTCTGATAATAAGGCATGGGAACAGATAATC
Organism: Prevotella sp.; assembly: GCA_017413085.1. Lineage (GTDB taxonomy): Bacteria > Bacteroidota > Bacteroidia > Bacteroidales > Bacteroidaceae > Prevotella. The sequence continues at coordinate 13,681 of JAFPVC010000018.1, read as the reverse complement.
GATGATATTCCTGAGAAATTAAGAAAATCTTTTCATGAAGATTTAGTATGGTTTCAAGAGGAATACATGAAAGGCGAAAGATCAAAATATTATGCTAAAGCAAATCGAGACAACTATAGTGTAATTAATGCCTTGGCACGTTTTTTGGAAAAAAAACATTACGATAAGGTAATTATTGAAAAGATTACTCAAAAACTTCATCGTATCTATGGATAAAGTTTTTATCACGACAGATCAAGGCACACAAGTTGAAGCAACTGCACCTGTAATCATTTCAGCAAGCCGCTCAACGGACATTCCTGCTTTTTATGCCAAGTGGTTTTTCAACCGTTTGGAAAAAGGATATTGCGTGTGGTATAATCCGTTCAATCAGAAGCCGATGTATATATCATTCAAGAACTGCAAAGTGGTTGTGTTCTGGACAAAGAATCCAGAGCCGATTATTCCATATCTGCCAGAACTTGATAAGCGCGGGATACATTATTATTTCCAAGTGACGCTAAATGACTATATGCAGGAAGGTTTTGAGCCGAACGTTCCACCTGTGGCCAAACGCATAGAGACTTTCAAGAAATTGTCGGGGCTTATTGGCAAGGAAAGGGTTATATGGCGTTTCGACCCCTTGATTGTCACTTCACAATTAACACCGCGTATGCTTCTGACTCGTATTTGGCATATTGGCAATGAACTGAAAGGACATACTGATAAACTTGTATTCAGCTTTGTGGATGTGAAAGCCTATCGCAAAGTGCAGAGCAACCTTGTGAAGGACACCACTTTCTTTACAAAAGAAAATGTGGAACAAGCAGAGATGACTAACGTACAGAGGCGAGAAATCATAGAAGGACTTGTGAAGATGCGTGAAGTCTGGAAACAGGATGGTTGGAATCTGCAGATGGCCACTTGTGCGGAAGATATAGATTTGTCACAATATAGCATAGAACATAATTGCTGTATAGACGGAGAACTGATGAAACGCCTCTTTGTGGATGACAAGGAATTAATATATTATCTGCATACAGGTATATTGCCTGAACGTGATTTGTTTGGAGAAGTACCTCAGATTCTTGAGAATGCAAAGAACTTGAAGGATAAGGGACAAAGAAAGACATGCGGTTGCATGATAAGCAAGGACATAGGTATGTATAACACTTGCCGTCATTTTTGCGTATATTGCTATGCTAACACAAGTAAGGAATGTGTGTTGAGAAATAAAGACAAGCACAATGATGAAAGCGAAAGTATCATAGAATGATTAAAACCGCTTCATATACCCAAACGGCATGTTCATACATTAGTAGGATGATTTCTTGTGTAGACAGAAAGAAAATAAGTATAGAGGACTTCTATTTATTATCGCCTTCGGCGAGAAGGTTTAGCTCGGCGGCCAGAAGGGGAACCAACGGTCGGCGGCCAGAAGGGGAAAGCCAAAGCCAAATCATTCAAAATTACTCAAATCACTCAAAATAAATGAAAGACTTGAACAGATTTGATAGATTTCTGCCACAAGTGGCATACTAAAGAAAATTTATAGAACATACCTATATTTGCAATATGAATTTTTCTGTAAAGAAACGTAATGCCCCGGTATCTGCGCTCATAAGAAACTTTACAACAATTATATAAAGAATACAGACTATGGAAGAGAAATCACAACAGAAAATGTCACCAAAAGAGATGTTAGAAAAATTAGAGAAGGATTTTAGAGAGAGAGGCTTGAAAGTCTCAAGGATGGATCCGAAGAAAGATCAAATCTACACGGTCGTGTTTCCACAGCATTGAGGAACATAGGAATCTGTTCTTCATATCTACCTTCAACCTTTCTTCAATAAGGTCGAAGGAAAATAAAGCAAATGAAAAAGGCCGAGAGCATATATTCAAGGACAACAAAGGCCGTAAGACCACCTTTGGTGATATTTTCTTTGACGACAATGAACTTGTGGAAAGGAACGGCAAAACCATCCATGTGAAACCATGCTATTGGCTCGACCTGATAGAGTGAGTAAATGAGTTTTCTTAAATGTGGAGAAATAGAAGAAAAGAAAAAAGCACTTGCGATTTCTCGTAAGTGCTTAACTATTCGTGCGCTCCCTCTTGGGCTTGAACCAAGGACCCCCTGATTAACAGTCAGATGCTCTAACCAACTGAGCTAAGGAAGCATTTCTGAATTGCGAGTGCAAAGGTACTACATTATTTTGAAACTGCAAAATTTTTTTCGTTTTTTTTTTCGTTTTATGTGAAAAAACATAGAAAAAAGCCTCACAAAGCCTTTTTTTGATTACAAATTTGTTTTTTTTGCCAACTCCATTCGTTTTTTTGATTAAATATAAGTAATTTTGCCAACCAAAAACCATAACAGTTTTTTATATGCTGAAAAATATATTGCGGACTGTGTGGCACTACACCATCGGAGCAGTAGTATACTGCCTACCACTCTTTGTCACCACAGTGGTGCTGCTGAGTCCAACGTGTCTAAACCCTGACAGTCCTGTAAGCTACATAACTGGGTGGATGAATCTATTCATGTTCGACCCTGAATACGCTCCAGCTTACGCACGCAACGATCTATATTACACCATAGGAATTGCATGCGCAGCATGCGTCCTTGTCAACATGTTGGCAAAGACACATCTGCGGCATACCACATCTGCGTTGTGCGTGGTGTGGTACGCACTCCTGATAATCAGTTTCATAACAAGACGATTTCTGCTATGGACATTTGATACAGGTATTTCTGCCGAGACCATCAGCATGTTGCTTGAAACAAATTCTACCGAAGCTGATGGGTTTGCGCGTTCTTTTCTTCTAACATGGCAGGGAGCGAAATACGCAATCAAGGCAGGAGGCATCGTTTGTGCAATAGCCGCTGCGGAATGGCTGTGGTCAAAATACAGGCATAAGGTGTTGCAAAAACACATCGTCAAACTCCTCGTCACTCTTTTAGCGATAGCCATGGCGCCTTTCGCCATAATGTCGGCTTACAGCTACCAGTACATCGACTTGCTCTGCGAACAGAATACTATTTCTACGATTGTGGTGGCTCTCGACGGCATAGAGGAAAAAAGCAAGCAGTCAGAGATGTTCTATGGTGTCGTAGCCAAAACCCATTGTGATACCCATGCTGCGACATGCAGTGAAGACAGCCTTGACGTGGTGTTCGTAATCGGAGAGAGTTTCATCAAGCATCATGCACAGGTATATGGTTACTATCTGCCCACCACGCCCTGCATGCAGAGCGAGTTGGAGAGGGGAAACATAGTGATGCTCCGTGACATGATGACGCCATTCCGTTATACCACACCAGCAATGAAAAACATGCTGTCGCTCAACAACCTGTCAAAATCAGAAGAGTGGAACAATTCCGCTTTCTGGCCGCAGTTGTTCCATATAGCAGGCTATCGCACAGCTGTGTTTGACAATCAACGCGGTACTGACCGGCACTACAGCGGCTCGTTCTATGAGCTATACTCAACAAAGGTTGCACCATTATGTTTCAACTACACGTCTGACGATCTATGGCATTATGACCAAGAGATGCCCGCCACCGTAGCAGAAAGGTTGAAAGACATGGGTAAAAAGACATTCACCATACTGCACCTTTATGGACAACACTTCCACTTTGCCGACAAGAGTCCCGACGAGGATAAAGTATTCACTGCCGCCGACATCAAGCGCAAAGAACCGTGGCTCAACGAAGAAAAACGGCAACTCATAGCCGACTACGACAATGCTGTTAGACAGACCGACAAGACCCTGGGACAGCTCTACGACATCTTTCGCAACCGCCGTGCCGTCATAGTGTTCCTTTCCGACCACGGAGAGGAGGTATATGACTACCGCGACAAAACCAACCGTCCACCTATGGACAAAAACATGAAAGCGCAGTATCTGCATTGCATACATGACGTACCGTGCGTCATCTGGATGTCAGACAGCTACAAAGCCTGCTACCAAGAAGTTGCCAAATCTCTGATTCTGGCGAAGGATCGCCCATACAGCCACGACCTCATAGGACAGATGATGCTGACGCTGGGCAGAGTGAATACTCCATACTACCGGCCAGACGAAGATATTCTTAACAGCCAATACCGGCCATACCACCGCTTTCTGGCAGAAGACAATGCTCTCGATTATGATAGTCTGATGAACACTTCTGTCTATCATAATAAAAATAAATAATGTAAAATAAACGGTGGAATACGTTGTGATTTCACAGATTTTTATTACCTTTGCATATTGAGATGAAGAAAACACAGAATATGATACACACAAGAATACTTTTGCTGCTTGCAATGATGACCGTGTCTTTGAGTGCTGGCGCCGAGGAAAAGAAAAACGATGCCTTCGCCGTGGCACGCAACCTTGAGACGTTCTCTGCCATCTACAAGCAACTCGACATGATGTATGTGGACACGCTCGATGCCGACGTGACCGTGGGAGCAGGCATACGCTCAATGCTTCGCTCACTCGACCCGTATACTGAGTATTATCCGCCTGAGGAAATGAAAGACCTAAAGACAATGCTCACGGGCAAGTATGCCGGCATTGGCGCACTGATAAAGCAGAACATGAAACTGGGGCGCGTCATCATCGATGAACCATACGAAGGTATGCCGGCGGCAGAAGCAGGACTGAAGAAAGGCGACGTCATACTGTCTGTCGATGACTCTACAATGGTGGGCAAGACCGTGTCATACGTATCAAGCCACCTGCGCGGCGAGCCAGGCACCACTTTCCTGCTCAAGGTGTTGCGGCCTTCGGGAGAGAAAACGGACAACAACGCCGCCATTGCTGCAAAGAAGAAAAAGGGCAAGGACGACGAGACCGGCGGCATACCCGGCGAGGTGCTGAAGTTCAAGATTACCCGCAAGGCCATTCAGATGCCTTCAGTGCCTTACTATGGCCTCATCCCTACCACTGACGGCACCGCCACGACCGTGGGCTACGTGTTGCTGACACAGTTTACCGACAACTGCTCACGCGATTTCCGCCGTGCCTTGGTAGACATGCGTTCGCAGGGCATGACAAGCCTTGTAGTGGACTTACGCAACAATGGCGGCGGTGCATTGAACGAGGCGGTGAAAATAGTGAACCTGTTTGTGCCGAAGGGTACGACCATCGTGACTACCAAGGGCAGGATAAAGCGCTCAACAAACGAATACAAGACCGACACGGAACCTCTCGACACCATTATGCCGGTTGTAGTGCTGGTAAACGGCAACACGGCCTCGGCAAGCGAGATAACGAGCGGTTCGCTGCAAGACCTTGACCGAGCCGTGGTAATGGGCACGCGCACATTCGGCAAGGGACTGGTTCAGCAGACCGTTGACCTGCCGCACGACGCATCGCTGAAGCTCACCGTATCGAAATACTTCATCCCCAGCGGCCGCTGCATACAGGCCATAAACTACAAGCACACCGGCGGCGGCTACCGCGAGCATATCCCCGATTCGCTGACACATGAGTTCAAGACACGGGGCGGACGCACGGTGCGCGACGGCGGAGGCATCAAGCCTGACATAGAGGTGAAGGCTGACTCCATTCCCAACATTGCCGGCTACCTGTGTCAGGGTGGCTACGACTCGACCGAGGTGGTGCTCGACTACGTCATGGACTACGTGCGCAGCCATCCCGCGATAGCACCGGCGACGGAGTTTCACCTCACCGACCAGGATTATGCAGAATTCAAGCAGCGTGTAATGGAGAGCGGATTCAAGTATGACCGCGAGACAAGCCGTGCCTACGACGACTTGGTGCAGATGGCAAAGTTTGAGGGATACTATAATGACGCGCAGCCAGAGTTTGAGGCACTGAAAGCAAAGCTGAGCCATAATCTCTCGCGCGAGCTCGACAATAACCGCACCGTCATTTCGCACCTGATAGAGCAGAGCATCATTGCCGCCTACTATTATCAAAAAGGAGCCATAGCCTGCACGCTGACCTATGACTCACAGATACAGGAAGCCGTGAAACTTCTCAACGACAAGGAAAGATACGAGTCAATATTGAAATGAAGAATAAAGAATAAAGAATAAATAATAAAGAATGAGGATTACCTTTGCATTTACAGGGTAATCCTCATTCTTTATTATGGATTTGTGATTTCGAGCATCCTGTCAAGAAAATAGTCTGCATATTGCGTATAGTCGCAGGTTTCGTAAAAAGCTATCAAACCGCGACGGTAGTGCAGCATGTCGGCATCGCGTGAGGAGTAGCAGGGGATTAGTCCTGCATTCATCATTGCTACACTCTCTACCATACGCGCTGTACGTTTGTTGCAGTCGATGAATGGCTGTGTGCGTGCTATGTTGCAGTGTAGGAACACAGCACGTTCAAGAGGCTCGTCGTATTGCTCCTGCTCATATATTATGCGGCCAATCTCCATTTGTATATCTTGCTTCGTGCGTGGAGGAACGTACTCCGTGCCAGTTATGCGAACAGGACGGCTACGCAACTGGCCGCTCTCTTCGCCAGACACAAGTTCTGAAGATATTGCAGCATGGAGTCTGAACAACAATCGTTCATCTATGGTCTCTTGCTTTCCCTGACGTTTTATATATTCCAATTCTGAGTTGAAAGCATTATACAGGTTCTTTAGCATTTTAGCATCCTCGTATCTTTTCTCCGACGTGATGCCGTCTTTTAACAAGGCTTCCGTTTCTACATACGTATAGGTATTGCCTTCTATCTTGCCAGAATAGTACGCCCAAGCACAGCACAAGTCTCTGACTTCACCAGAGGTAAGGTCAGAAAGGCGATTCCATTTGCTTTGCATTATCTGCATAGCCTTCCCTTGTTGTTCTGTCTTGAAAAGTCTGAACATAAATGCAAAGTTATACAAAAATAGCCTTATTGCAAAATTTTTCTTGCGTTTTTACATTAAAAGCGGAATAAAATGTTTGTATGTCATTTTTTATTTGTAACTTTGCTCTGACATTAATACTTTGAAAACTTTAAAACCCAAGCAATATGGCAAAATCTAAAGGAAAGAAGGGCGGCAAGCGCATGACAAAGGTGCAGCTGGCCGAACAACTGGAATCATACTTCCGCTCGCGACCAGGCGAGACCATCTCGTTCAAGACGATATTCAAGGACCTGCACCTGAACACTCATCCGCTGAAGATGCTCGCCATCGACATACTGGAGGAGTTTGCATGGGACGACTTCCTCGTACGCGTTACCGACTCATCATATAAACTGGCTGACTCCACACAGATCATGGAAGGCATATTCCAAGCCAAGGCCAACGGACGCAACTCCATCACGCCTGATGGCAGTGATAAGCCTATCTTCGTGGCCGAGCGCAACAGTATGTACGCCATGACGGGCGACCGCGTGCGTTTCTGCATGATGGCACGCAGGAAGAGCCACATTCGCGAAGCGCAGGTGACGGAAATAATAAAGAGGAAGAAAGACCAGTTCGTAGGTCGTCTGCAGGTGGAGGAAGACTATGCCACGCTCATTCCACAGGATCCCATGCCGTGCGGAATCTTTATACCTAAAGACAAGCTGCTGGGCGGCAAAACCAACGAGCGTGCCGTAATACGCGTGAAGAAATGGCCCGACGCCGAGCACCGCACCATAGTGGCTGAGGTCATCGACGTATTGGGCGAGCGCGGCAACAACGACGTGGAGATGAACACCATACTGGTGCAGTATGGCTTGCCATACAAGTATCCGAAGGAGGTGGAGGATGCCGCCAACAAGATAAGCGACAAGATTACACCTGAGGACATGGAGAACCGTGAGGATTTCCGCAATGTCTTTACCTGCACCATCGACCCGCGCGATGCCAAGGACTTTGACGATGCGCTATCTATTAGGTTGAAGGATGAAAGGTTGAAAGATGAAGGGAAGAAGGATGAAGGTTTGTATGAGGTCGGGGTTCATATCGCTGATGTATCACATTATGTAACCGAAGGCTCCATAATAGACAAGGAAGCGGAAAACCGTGCCACGAGCGTCTATCTCGTTGACCGCACCATTCCTATGTTGCCTGAGCGCTTGTGCAACTACATCTGCTCGCTTCGACCCGACGAGGACAAACTGGCTTACAGCGTCATCTTTACTATGGACGAGGAGGCAAACGTGAAGGACTACCGCATCGTTCACACCGTGATACGCTCTGACCGCCGCTATGCCTACGAGGAAGTGCAGAAGGTGATAGAGGAGAGTTGGAAATGGCGTGGCGAGGACGGCGACCATACATCGCCGGTCACAGCGAAAGGCATGGAAGCCCTGAAGAAAATGGATCCTAACGCCGAGCGACTTCTCATACTGGACAGCCTGGCCAAGAAGTTGCGCGAGCGCAGGTTTAAGAATGGCTCTGTGCGTTTCGACCGCGAGGAAATGAAGTTTGACATCGACGAGACGGGCAAGCCCATCGGCTGCTACTTCAAGCGCTCGCTTGATGCCAACAAACTCATTGAGGAGTTTATGCTGCTGGCCAACCGCACCGTGGCGGAACACATAGGCCGCGTGCCTAAGGGCAAGAAGGCAAAGACGCTGCCCTACCGCATACACGACAATCCTGACCCCGTGAAACTGGAGCAGTTAAAGCAGTTTGTGGTGAAGTTCGGCCATAAGATGAAGTCGACAAGCACCAAGGGTGCCACGGCACGCGCCATCAATGCTCTGATGGATGAGGTGGAGGGACGACCCGAGCAGAAAGCCATCGAGATGGTGGCACTGAAGGCCATGATGAAAGCGAAGTATTCAACGCACAACATAGGCCACTTCGGTCTGGCGTTCGACTACTACACCCACTTCACCTCGCCCATTCGCCGCTACCCCGACACCATGGTTCACCGCCTGCTCACACGCTATGAAGAGGGTGAACGCTCTGCCAACCAGAATCATTACGAAGAACTGTGCGAACATTCGTCTGACATGGAGCAGATAGCAGCCAATGCCGAGCGCGACTCAATAAAATACAAGATGGTGGAATATATGAGCGAGTTCATCGGTCAGGAGTTTGATGCACATATCTCCGGCATCACCAGCTACGGCATTTATGCCGAGATTGACGAGAACCACTGCGAGGGCATGATTTCCCTACGCGACCTCAAGGGCGACTACTATGAGTTTGACGAGCGCAACTTCTGCCTCATCGGCCGCCGCCGCCACAACCGCTACCAGCTGGGCGACCCGCTGCGCATCAAGGTGGCGCGCACCAATCTCGACAAGAAACAGTTAGACTTTGTGCTGGCTGACGAATAATTAGCCGTGCTGACTGTCTCGTCAGAAAAACCTTTATTTCACCGCATCATCCGTGGCAAGCAGCAGGTGCTGCGCAAAATGCCAGATGATAATACCCGAAGTCACCGACACGTTCAATGAATGCTTAGTACCATACTGCGGTATCTCAAGGCATCCGTCGCACATGTCGATGACTTCTTGGTGTACGCCCTTCACCTCATTGCCGAGAATGACGGCGTAACCACCTACGTTTCCTTCCAAAGAATGAGGAAGATAATCCTGCAGCATCGTTGAACCGTGGCATTGCTCTACCGCCAGCACGGTAAAACCGTCTTTTTTCAATTCATCCACCGCCTCAACTGCTGTCTTAAAATAACGCCAACTGACGCTTTCCTCCGCTCCAAGGGCTGTCTTGTGTATTTCCTGCGAAGCCTTTAGCGTACATTCTTTTATTACGGTTCCATCGGCGTCCCTCACGTCATCAGGCGTAGCGGTAATGCCGCAGAGGTAGATGGCTTTCACACGAAAGGCATCGGCCGTGCGAAACACACTGCCTACGTTATGCAAAGAGCGCACATCGTCAAGAACGACAATGAGCGGTATCTTCTCCGCCTCATGGAACTCGTCCACCGTAAGGCGGTTCATTTCAAGTATCGTGGTCTTCTGCATGGCTCAGAACATCTGACTGACGCGCTTTATTCCATTGACAAGCACGTCTATTTCTTCTTTTGTGTTATACATGGCAAACGACGCACGCACCGTGCCCTGTATGCCAAGGCGGTGCATCAGCGGTTCGGCACAGTGGTGGCCCGTGCGCACGGCTATACCGAGACGGTCGAGCAGCGTTCCCATGTCAAGGTGGTGGATGTCGCCAACGAGAAACGAGATTACCGCATCGCGCTTCGCTGCATCAAGCGGACCGAATATACGCATACCTGGTATGCCCTGCATCTGCTCAAGCGCATATCGTGTCAGTTCACGTTCATGCCTCTCAATGTTTTCCAGTCCGATTTCCTCCATATAATCGATGGCCTTGGCCAATCCGTTCGTTGCAACATAGTCAGGCGTACCAGCCTCAAACTTAAACGGCAGGTCTGCCCACGTGGTCTTTTCAAACGATACCGTGCCTATCATCTCGCCCCCACCCTGATAAGGCGGCATTTCATCGAGGTATTTTTCCTTGCCATACAACACTCCTATGCCGGTCGGACCATACATCTTATGACCGGAGAAGGCAAAGAAATCGCAGTCGATGTCCTGCACGTCTATCTTCATGTGGGGAGCACTCTGTGCTCCGTCCACAAGGCACGGCACTCCATGCTGATGGGCTATGCCGACAATCTCTTTCACCGGATTTACCGTGCCCAGCACATTGCTCACATGCGCCACGCTTACGAGTTTCGTGCGCTCTGTAAACATCTGCTTCAAGGTCTCTATGTCAAGTATGCCGTCGTCACTCATTGGTATCACCTTCACTACTATTCCCTTGCGCTGCGCCTGCAACTGCCACGGCACGATGTTGGAGTGATGCTCCATGACAGACACGATGACTTCGTCGCCTTCCTTCATGTAAGCCTCGGTGAAACTGGATGCTACGAGGTTCATGCTCTCGGTAGTGCCGCGCGTGAATACTATCTCGCTCGTCTTACTGGCATTCACGAACGAGCGCACACGCTCACGGGCTGCCTCATGCAAGTCGGTAGCCTGCTGCGACAGGTAATGCACGCCACGGTGAACGTTGGCATTCACGTTGAGATATTCCTCGCGCATGGCATCAAGCACGCAGAGCGGTTTCTGCGTGGTAGCACCGTTGTCAAGGTAAACCAACGGATACTTGTCATATATCTTTCTTGACAGAATAGGGAAATCACTGCGGATTTCTTCAATTTTCATACTTTCCATATAGTTTTATCGTTTTTTTCTTTCATTATTACTGCAAATATACCATTTCAACGACCCATCAGCACGAGGAGCACGTTAATGTCTGACGGACTCACTCCTGGTATGCGCGATGCCTGCGCAAGGGTTTCGGGGTTAATCTTCGTCAGTTTCTGACGGGCTTCGGTTGAAAGGCTCTGTATGTCGTCGTAGTTGAAATGTCCGCGTATGTGTATATCCTCCAGGCGGTGCATCTTCTCGGCTTCGTTGCGCTCGCGCTCGATGTAACCGCTGTATTTTATCAGTGTCTCCACGGCTTCGGCAATCTCTTTGTCTTGTGCGGTGGAATAGGACACAGCCTTTTTCATGAAGCTGATGTTGTTTACGAGCCATTCCATCGTTATGCCCGGGCGTGCGAGCAGGTCGTATATGCGTGTGCTGCCAGAGAGCGTCGTGTTGCCTATTTTCTCCAGTTCATCGTTGATAAAGGCAGGTTTTATTTTTGAGTTGCGGCAGAAGTCGATGATATCGTTGATTTTCTGTTCCTTTTCCTTCCACACCTTCAGGCGCTCTGTAGTGGCAAGTCCTATTTTGTGCGATTTCTCCGTCAGTCGGGCATCGGCATTGTCCTGACGCAGCAGTATGCGGTATTCGGCTCGCGAGGTAAACATGCGGTAAGGCTCGTCAACGCCCTTTGTTACCAGGTCATCGATAAGAACGCCGATATAAGCCTCGTCGCGGCGCAGCACGAAAGGTGCGTATTCACCGCCTTCGTTCGCCATGTTTCCTGCAGCGGCACGGTGTCCGGCATACAGTGCGGCATTTACGCCAGCCATCAGTCCCTGTCCGGCAGCCTCCTCATAGCCTGTGGTGCCGTTCACCTGTCCAGCGAAGAACAGCCCGTGACAAAGTTTCGATTCCAACGAGTGGTTGAGTTGCGTAGGATCGAAGAAATCGTATTCTATGGCATATCCTGGGCGGTATATCTTCACATCGCGCAGGGCAGGGATTTTCTTCAGTGCCTCCAGCTGCACATCCATCGGCAGCGACGACGAGAAGCCGTTGAGATACATCTCGTTTGTGTCGGTTCCTTCGGGTTCGAGGAACAGCGGATGCGTGTCGCGGTCGGGGAATGTGACGAGCTTTGTCTCGATGCTCGGACAGTAGCGAGGGCCAATGGACTGAATCTGTCCGTTGTATAGCGGTGAATCCGCCAATCCACTGCGCAGAATCTCGTGACACTCCGGCGTAGTGTTGAAGGTCCAGCAAGGGAGTGTGCGCCCTTGGGCCGCAAGTGAAGAGTGAAGAGTGAAGAACGAAGAATTTGAGTTACTTCCCATATAGCTGAAGAGCGACGTTACCTCTTCGCCTGGCTGTATGGTGGCATCCTCAAAATGCACGGAGCGGCGGTCTATCCTGACCGGCGTGCCAGTCTTCATCCTCTGCGATGTTATGCCGAGGGCGTTGATGCTCTCGGTGAGATGGAGCGCAGCGGGTTCGGCGCAGCGTCCGCCCGGCACCATCTTGCGCCCAATGTGCATCAGTCCGTTGAGGAATGTGCCGGCGGTTATGACCACCGCAGGAGCGTAGAGTTCGCAGCCCCAGATGGTTTTAACTCCAGTCACTCTTAAATCTTCACTTATCAGTTCCTCCACCTGGTCCTGCCAGATGTCGAGGTTTGGGGTATTGTCGAGCATGGTGCGCCACTGCCAGATAAACTTTCCGCGGTCGCACTGCGCGCGCGGACTCCACATAGCCGGTCCCTTCGACTTGTTGAGCATACGGAACTGTATGGCAGTCATGTCGGTGACTATGCCCATGCCTCCGCCCAGCGCATCCACTTCGCGTACTATCTGTCCCTTGGCTATGCCACCCACGGCAGGGTTGCACGACATCTGTGCAATCTTGTTCATGTCCATCGTGACCAGACAGGTCTTGGCACCCATCAATGCAGCAGCATGAGCGGCCTCACATCCAGCGTGACCACCGCCGACCACGATAACGTCGTAATAAAGTTTCATCCGTTTTTTGTTGTAATCCCAATACACTTGGTGGATTCTATAAATACCCACCTTTAATTCTGTAAACAGACAAAGTTACAACATTTTTATTAAATACGCCTCATTCCCCCACACATTTTAAGTATTTTTATTAATTAACGTCAACTCGATGAATTTAGATAAACATAAAATTTTATGATCATTCGTGGTTAATTCATGATCATTCGTGTTTTCTATTCAACATGAATGTCCATAAATGTCCATGAATTTTCCATGAATTATTTTTGTCGAACTCACGTTAATTAGAGCCTCTAAATGTGCCTATTACACAGTGTCACGTTTCGGGCGTTTATTCTTACACCTTGATTTTTGCAACCCTCATTTCCTTGCGTTATTTGAAAATATTCTCCGTCTGGTTTCCTACAGCCGAAAATAGCGAATTTTGCAAACCACTGATGATTAACACTTTAATTTTCGAGGCTATTTCTTAGCTCTCCAAAAACGCCCAAATTACGCTGTAATCAGGTCCAAATCACACTATAATCAGGTGCTAATTACATGGTAAAAGTAACTTGATTACGATGCAATTTGGGCCTGATTACATT
>JAFPVC010000017.1 GCA_017413085.1 Prevotella sp. | reverse complement strand
CTCCCCATCAGGGAGGGGGCCGCTGCGCAAAAAGGGAGCCGAATGGTGCCCCCTCCCTGAAGGGGAGGGCGGGGGGTGAGGCTTATTCTACTACTACTGTCTTACCTTTATATATATACATACCCTTCTTCGACGGCTTGCCACTGAGGCGGATGCCGTCAACGGTATGCCATTCAGAAAGTGAAGAGTGAGGAGTGAAGAGTGAAGAATCAGCTGCCGCCTCATTTATTCCTGTTGCCTCCTCGTCGTTCTCTCCGAAGTCGATTACGAATCCCGTGATGCCCTTGGCAGTGACAGCATTGCCTTCGCCTATCCTGAAGTATGCGCGACATGCGCCGAGGGTTACGTTCGCGTCAGGCCACATCAGTTTGTTGTTTGCACCGAAGTACAGGCAACTCTTGTCGTATGCGTCAAGGGTTGTGGAGTTGTATATACCGAAGAAGCGCACGCGATAGTCGCCTGAAGCACCGTTGTCATAGTCTTTGAAGTCACCCGTGATGGTCACGCCGTTGAATACCGGGTTCACGATATTGTCGCCTTCCTCCCACTTGATGATGTATGGTACGCCAGCCTTGAGTGAATCTGTCACCTCATCGCCGAAGGTGAGGTGGAGCGTGGTGCCCTCTACGTATGCGTTGCTGAGCGTACGTGCCACAGCTCCTTCGAGCACGCTGCCCTCAATCTTAACGTCGAACGGCAGGCAGATGGTGTTCCAATAGCCGTCCTTGTAGAGTGTGCGGCCCGTGAGCGTGACGTTTGCTTTCTCACCATTGTATGTTTCAATGAGGGCGGCGTTGTCTGTTGAAACGTTGGCCAACTCGATATTCTGTGCGGTTGTCTTGAAATAATAACCATTCCATTGGCTCTCGCCATCGGCATATACGGCCTGTACTTCAACCGTGTAGTATGACTTGGCATCCAGTCCCTCGATGGTGTATGGGTTGGTTACACCGTTCACCACAGTCCATTCTTCTGGGTCGTTTTCTTCGTTAACGACATCAGTAACTGTTACGTCTACGGCTTCACCTGTAGCACTCATATATACATGAAACTCATATTTTTTTCCTGCCTCAAACACATAATTGTCTGCACGGCCACCCGCTGTTCCATTTCCTTTAACAATCCATATACTGCTATTTGGTGTAGGATTGGTGATGCACCAGTCGTATGTGCCAGCAGGAATTTCAATCGTGGCGGTTGAATCACGCAACATGTGGGTGGTGCTCCGTAAACCGTCAGCATCTTCTGGTATCTTGTATTCAAACTCTGCATAGGTCTCATCGCTGGCATCGCTACCGCTGGTCAAATTTCCTGATGTTGGGATTGTTGTGCCGTATGCTGTGCCGTCTGCATCTAACAGCATCTGATAACCCGAACCGTCACCCCAGATAGCGTCTGCTGTCAGTGTGACGATAGCCATTGGTGCCACTGACTTTTTTCTGTAGCGCAGGTTATAGGATGTCACCTCGTTGTTTCCCGTCCAAGTGACGGTGGCGGAATTACCATTCACATTGTCAAAGGCTATGTTTGTCGGAGCCGAATGGGACTCTTTTGTGCTGAATGTAATTGCACTGCTCCACTTTATTATCGTCTCGTCAGCAACGACAGGACGCACCTTCACGGTGTATTCTGTTTCAGGTGTGAGTCCCGTCAGCAGGAATGGATTCTCCGTAGTGGTTACCTCACTGAAGTCATCATCGTTCGTTGCCTTGTATGCAACAATCCACTTCTGGGCAACAGGCGTACAGTTCTCCGTCCAGCTTAGTTTTACGCTCACAGAGCCTACTTCAGATGCAACAAGGTTGGTGGGGCGGAGGTAGGGTGAATTGGTCGCAGTCTTGAGTATGCGTATGACATTCTTGTATTCTGATCTATATCCGTTGTAACTTCCCGGGCTGGCAGGATTATAGTTCGTATTGTCGTCACGTGCGTATAGTGACGAGTAGTCTCCTGTTTCCTGAGCAAGGAATTTGATTGAACTATACCAAGATCCAGTATTATCATCAACGATGATTGCAACATTGCTCAGACCATCATAATCGAAAGGATTATCAAGTTCTATCCCCGTCCATGAACCTGCTGCGAATGTAACCTCACCGCTGAAGACAAGGTCGGCGGCAGTGGCGCTTATCCAGGCAGAATCATTTTCGAATATGGTCTTGTCGGTATTCACCATGTAGATGTCGATGTTGCGTGTGCATGCTGCATTGCTTACATTCTTGAAGTCGATGCTATGGATAAGCCCTGCTTCTCCCAATTCTTCCTCAGTGTAAATCTGCTGCGTCAGTGAATAATTGTACAAGTTATAAAAGGGCAGGCATGAATCAGAACCCGTGCCTGAACCTATGGTCAGTTTTTTTGTTGGTTCAAAGGTGACGGCATCGCTCCAGCGGCTCTTGTCACTGTCACTGTTGACGGCACGCACCTTGGCGGTATAGACTGTCTCAGGTGTGAGGCCGGTCAAAGTGTATGAATTGTCAGTGGCGGTAATGAGAGAAGTCTCGTCGTTGTTCAGGCATATCTCCCACGACGTCGCACTGCCGTTCTCAGTCCAACTCAGTGTTGCCTCGGTGGCATTGCCGGTGGTGAGCGTTGCAGCGAAGTCTGTTGGCGCAGGACAAGAAATAAGGGTAGTAAAGTCGGTTTTCCTCCAAGCACTCACTTCTTCACCGTCAACAGACTGCACGCGTACCTGATATTTAGTTTCAGGAGTGAGACTGGTAAGGTTGAATGAGGTTTCCGTTGTATTGGTGAGAGCGGAAATCCAGTTGTCGTCAGTTGCCTTCTTGTACTCTACGTTGTAGGTGCCGGTACCACCGCTCCATGACAGTGTTGCCTCGCGGGTTTTTATCTCAGTTGCTTCAAGCGATGCAGGTATGGCAACAAAATCGCCGGTAACAAAGCCAAGGCGTATGTTGTTGCGACAGCTGTGTGTGGTTTTGTTTCCAGAGTAGTCTGACAGGTTGTTCAAATCAGGTACATTGCTGTCATGATAATAGCTGATGGACGTATTGCCTGTTGTGTTGGTAGTACGGAATTTATATGAACTACCCAAATAACTGTCTGCCACAGGGTCGTAGAAGCAAACCAGCAGGTTCTCTGTACCGTTATACATGAAAGGGGTATCGAGGTTTATTGTAACCCAGCCCGCTCCCGTGGCAGAGACGGTGCCTTCCCATACCTTGTCGGAAGCACTTACAGATACCATGTCGTTTTTGCCGTCAAACGTTGTCTTGTTGTCCACGGTCTTCATGTAAACCTGAATACCGTTCAGAGAGAGCGATGACGTGTAAAGATATTCAAAGGAAAGGGAATTGACGACACCTGCTGCACTTATCTCTTCGGCAGTGAATATCTGCTGCGACAGTGTTGAATTGTAATACATGTTGACAGGCAGACGATATTCTGATCCTGAACTTTCAGGATCACCTATCTCAACATAATCTCCCACCTCGAAAGTTACGCTCTGGCTGCCTGTGTAGCCACTGCCGTCGCGAGCGGTGATGGTCAGGGTGTAGGTTCCCTTGTCCTTCACTTCGCTTACAGTGCTGCCGTCCTTGGTGATGGTAACATCGTAGTGGGTGCCGTTGACAAGTGTGTTGCCGTCGTAATCCTTTACTACATAGGCAAGGCTGATGGCAGAGCCGGTATATACATAGCTTTTTTTCAACCCGGTAATATTGGCCAAATAGAGATTCTTAGCATTCACAATTGGCACGACCTTGTTGTTGATGATTTCCCAGCCGGAACCGAGGTTGTCTAGCAGAGTCTCATTACTCATGCTGCCGGCATCTGTTCCCTGAACAGCGCCGTACGAAGTAATGTAGTAGCTGTTGTTAAGCGTTGACGAGCCGTTGCCGTTGAAGGTAGCACTGTTGCTGTCAACATCTATGTTCAGCGCACCTGCCATGAGGCAGTTGTTGAACGTAAGCGTGCCGTAGCTGCGCCAGCCCACGAAGCCGCCGCAGTTGGTGGCTGACTGGTCACTGATGTTGCCGTCGAAGAGGCAGTTGATGAATGTAAGGCTGCCACTCTCCTCTAATGACACAAAGCCGCCGTGGGTTGCATCCTTGTCACTTAAGCTGCTTCTGTCGCCGCTGATGGTCACACTGCTGCGACAGTTCTTGACTGTTACGCTGCCTGTTGACTCTGCAATAAGACCCGCGCCATACTTATTGGTGCCGGTGGATACTGTTCCCGTCACGGTCAGCAGAGAAATTGTTGCACCATCAACATAACGGAACGGTGCACAGCGGTCTTCTGATGCCGTAAGGGCAAGGTTGATTTTGTGTCCGGCACCGTCGAATGTGCCCTTGAACTTGGTGCTGTCCGTTCCCACCACCGTAGTAACGTTGATGTCGGCAGCCAGCTTTACGGTCTGTCCGCTGTAGGACATACCGTTGTTCACGTTGTTTGCAAAGGTTACCCAGTCTGCATCGGAACTGATGGTCAGAGTCTGGGCAAACGCCGTCACAAACGCAAACATGGCGAGTAGCAGCGTCACCGCTGTCCTCGCATGAAAACGCTTTGTAAGTTTAGTAAATGATTTCATTTGTTTAACGTTAATTATTGTAATCCTTATTTATTCTTCTTTACTCCCATTCACCTGACCAGCCGCCAAACTCTTTGGCGCGGGGCTGCTCGTGACCGCCGCCAACCTCTTGGTCAATGTCGGCGTTGCTGTCAGCATTGGTGATGCTGCCTGCCATCAGCTGTGCCATGCAGCCCAGTTCTAATACCTCTATTGAGGGATACTTATATTCTTTTTTCATTTCAAAAACTATTTGAGGCCTCTATTATTACTCTACAGCCGTTGCTTCTCGTGATGGGTAAGGTTGAGCTGCCATTCCGAAACCATGCGCCCCTCGCGTTTGCTCCGTGCCAGCACGTCGCTGGCCACGAGTGACTCCATGCGCACGCTGAACCTGCCCAACAGTTGCTTCCACTCGAAACGGTCCTGCACCACCGACTGACTGAAAATAACGTCGAAGCCCTCCGACGGACACTCCATGTGCAGGGCACAATGACCCATGCTTGACGAAAACTCATCAAGTGGCGAGAAATACATCACGCTTGCACGAATGAAGTTGCTGCTGTCGGGAGCCACCGGAGTGAGGTGACGCTTGCCCACGGCAACGGCATTTTCCACCGTGCCGAAAAGCATTGCCATGAAGCAGAAAAAGAGGGTTATGTATGGTCGTTTTATCATTGGTTTCTTAAATTTGAGTTGCAAAGGTACTACTTTTTTCATAAAAAAGTGTGTAAAATTCAACAATGGTGTGTAAAATTCAACAATTAGGTGTGTAAATTTCGTGAATTTACACACCTTTTTTCTTTCGTTTTTCAAAGAAAAACAGTAACTTTGCACTCGCAAATCACAAACGTGCACCAATTTTGCAATTGACAAGCACTATTTGCTTCGTGCGATAGCATTGCACTCGCAAATCACAAACGTGCACCAATTTTGCAATTGACAAGCACTATTTGCTTCGTGCGATAGCATTGATTTTTGTTTCACGAAGCACGCGCAAATGAGACGTTTTTCTGTATGGAATGTATACAATTTACAGCCATCGTGCTGATGACACTACTAACATTGAAACTGCTGCTGCTGCCCGGTAGGGTGGCAGTCAACCCTATAGTCAACAAGGCCCGTTGGCTCATGGTCGGCAGCACTGTATTGCTCGGAGTGCAGTTTCTGTTGCAACTGACGCTGGGACTGCGCAGCCTGGGTGTGACACAGGCAGTGATGCTCAACCTTGTATTCTTCATACCATGCTCATGGCTGATGTCGCTGGCTATACTGTATCTACAGCGACAAGGGCGCGTCACCATGCTTGACAAATTCCTTGGAGTAATTATATGGGCAGTGGTGCTGGCCATACTGGGGACCGCCGCTGCCATAGACGGCGAACCGCTACTGAGCGGCACGAAGGAGATATTCCATGCAGAAATCATAGCGTCGTGCCTGTTTGCTTGTATGCAGGGACACTATGCCTACAGGCATACCACCAACCTGAAGGCCATGAGCAACGCACTGCACAACTACTTCGACCGCAACCACGACAGCATACTGCGATGGATGCAGGTAAGCGTAGGCATACTGATAGTACTTACACTGATGGTACCGGCACTTATCTTCGTACATAACAAACTGCTGGCCGTGTTCTGCGTATTATTCTTCGGCGGCATCTTCTATCTGGTTGACAGTTTCTGCAGCTACGTAATGAGTTCGGCCCCTGCCAAGGTGAGGGAAGCAGAGCAGAGCGAGGAACTTACCATCACAGCAGAGCAGGAAAACGAATTCGCCGACACTGAACAGGATTCCATGCAGAGAGTGACGTTCCTCGTAGAGCAGTGGCTCCAGAAAGGCCGCTACCTGAAAACAGGAGTTAAACTGCCGGCCGCCGCAAGGGGCATCGGCATACCGCAGTACCTGTTGTCGGCATGGCTACGCCACAACAATATGAAATACAGCGAATGGATGACCTATCTCCGGGTAGAGGAGGCCAAGCGCATACTTACCAAGCACCCCGAATGGAGCAATGAGACCATAGCGCAGCACTGCGGATTCAACGACCGCAGCTACTTCCACAAGAAATTCAAGGAAGTCACCGGTATATCGCCGTCGGATTATCAGGCGGCACTTTCCGCATGACATTAATAAAAATATATCAACCTCAAAAACATACCACGATGAAAACAAAAACGCAAGAAGTTTTACCCTATAGCGCAATAGGGAGACAGTTATATAAAAAGATACAAGGCGTGAATTCCAACCATAGGACTTCACGCCTTGTATCTTTTGTGTCTAACACTATCAGATAACCTCTACTGACAGAATCTTGATGTCTTGTTTCGGACGGTCGCCGGCAGCAGTGGCGGTGTTCTGTATCTTCTCAACGACGTCGAGGCCGTCTGTCACCTCGCCGAAGACAGTGTACTGTCCGTCAAGGTGCGGAGTACCACCAACAGTGGTGTATGTCTTCTTCTGCTTGTCAGTCAGTCCGGCGTTGCCCTGCTCTGCCATGATGGCGCGGGTCTGTGCGATGAGGTCGTTCTGCAGTTCCATCAGTCCTGCCTGATCACGGTTGCGGCGCAGATCCATAATCTCTTTACGGTGCTCGCCTGCCAGGCGGTTGAACACAGCCTGCTCGGCCTGCATCTGCATCTGTCTTGCCAGCTGTCCCATCTGTCCTTCGTTATACACCTGTCCCCATACAATGTAGAACTGCGAACCGCTTGATGCACGCTCAGGATTCACCTCGTCGCCCTGACGTGCAGCAGCCAGTGCGCCACGCTTGTGTATGAACTGCGGAAGGATTTCTGCCGGAACGGTATATCCCGGACCGCCGGTACCGAGCATCACGCCCTCCGGTGCATCCTTGCTGTTCGGGTCGCCGCCCTGAATCATGAAGTTCTTGATGACACGGTGGAAGAGAGTGCCATCATAATAGCCTTCCTTTGCAAGTTTAAGGAAATTGTCACGATGACGAGGAGTCTCGTCATAGAGGCATACAGTGATGTCGCCTTCTGAAGTCTTTATAGTTACGTTTGCCATAATCCGTGTTTATAACACAAAGTTAACATTTTTCCCTAGAAAAACAGCGGAAACACATAAAAAAAACATGTTTCCGCTGTTTAATTAACAAATATTTATAGTTTGAATACGATTTCCTGAAACATTCTATTTGGTATTTTGCATCTATTATTATCTCAATACAATGGTCCGAAATTCTTGCACGCACGATAGTCGGCTCCCTCCTTATCCATACCGAAGGCGTTCCATGCTGCAGGTCGGAAGATATCCGCATCAGCTACATTATGCATACACACAGGGATGCGGAGAATTGAGCAGAGCGTGATAAGGTCTGCACCGATATGCCCATAAGCAATAGCACCATGGTTGGCGCCCCAGCAGTTCATCACACTATAGACATCCTTGAAGCAGTCCTTCGAAGCATCGAGGCGAGGCACGAACCACGTAGTGGGCCACGTCGGGTCAGTGCGCTTGTCGAGGATATCGTGGGTCTTGGGGTCAAGTTCCACCGTCCATCCCTCTGCCAATTGCAATACAGGACCGAGCCCTGCCACTCTGTTTACGCGCATCATGGTCATCGGCATGCCACCCTTAGTGACAAAGTGCGACGAGTAACCGCCACCACGGAAGTAGTCGCGGTCTGCAGGCATCCACGATGTTGCCTTCATGCAGGCCTCCACATCAGCATCGGTGATGTTCCAAGGTTCTTTCATCGTGGGCAAGCCATCTGCAGTCGTCATAGCACCTGTAGCATCAAGGGTGGTGGCACCGCTGTTAATAAGATGTATGAAACCACCTGCGGCCTGTCCCTCTGGTTTCTTACCAGCCACACGTTCAACGGCCTCTGGGCTCCAATAGGTGCGAATGTCAGAGAACATTACTCCACGGTTGGTAAGCAGATGTCCAAAGAGCATTGACAGTCCATTAAGGAAGTCGTTCTCCGTGGCGAGCACGTCAGCCTCACGCACTCCGTTCCAGTCGAAACTGGTGCAGAGCATCGACTCAGGGAAGTCGAAATTAGGCTTGTAGTCTGTCCACTGCCGCTGTCCCTGCACACCGCCGAACAATGCGTTGTGACCCAAAGCCTCCTCCTTGTATCCCATTTCCAAGAGGCGCGGATTGCCATGCATCAAGTCACGTATAATCATCATGGTCTTCACGGTGAACTCCCAGTCTTGGTCCTTCTCCTCGCGATTCTTGCCCTTGCCTTTGCCGTTGAAGGCAATCATGGGCGTGCCAGGGAAGAGCGGACGGTCCTCATTGTAATCGTGCCCCTCCTGCGGCTTGCAGTATTTTTCCACCCAGGCCATTGCTTTCTTAAACTCATCGGGGTCAAAGATATTGAAGTCCACGCGACGCAGGATTTCCACCAGCGACACATATTCCGTGCGCATTCCAAGGTAATGCTGCAGCAAGTCAGCATCAACGATACTGCCTGCAATACCCATGCAGGTATTGCCCATTGACAGGTAGCTTTTGTCTTTCATGGTAGCTACAGCCTGAGCAGCACGTGCGAATCGCAGAATCTTCTCTGCCACGTCAGCAGGAATGGTGTTATCGTTGATGTCTTGTACATCGTGACCGTAAATGCCGAAGGCGGGCAGGCCCTTCTGTGCGTGAGCCGCAAGCACGGCAGCCAAATACACAGCACCCGGTCGTTCTGTGCCGTTGAAGCCCCAGACGGCCTTAGGGTAGTGAGGGTTCATGTCCATCGTCTCTGAACCGTAGCACCAGCACGATGTCACGGTGATGGTACTTCCCACGCCCTCGCGCTCAAACTTCTCGGCACAGGCAGCACTCTCCGCTACGCGACCTATCGTCGTATCGGCGATGACGCACTCTACAGGCGAACCGTCGCCGTTACGCAGATTTTGGGTTATCAACTCTGCCACAGCGCTTGCAAGTGCCATGGTTTTCTCTTCCAAACTCTCGCGGACACCGCCTTGCCGACCATCGATGGTCGGACGGATGCCAATCTTAGGATAGATAGTCTTCATATTATATTGTTTAATTGTATTACGGACGCAATTCCTTACGGTACTCCTGTGGCGTAATGCCTGCTACCTTGCGGAACAGGCGGATAAAGTAGTTCTGGTCGCTGAAGCCGAGGGCGTAAGCTACCTCCTTCACTGTCTTGTTGGTGGTATAAAGCAGTAACTGTGCGCGCTCAACTTTCTTTTTATTAATGTATTGAATGGGCGACGTACCAAACTCGCGCCTGAACAACTTGATGAAGTATGGCTTTGTGACACTGGCCAACTTGGTCAGTTCCTCTACATCAATGCTGTCGCCGATATGGACATGAATGTACTCCAGCACGCGTCTCATTCGTTCATCATTCGTCCACACACGAGGACAGGCCTCACGGATGAAGCGTGACATTATCATCAGCATGGCACCACGCAGTTCCATCTTTTCCCATAGATCCATATCGCGGTAACGCGCCACGTAGTCCGACGTTTGTGCCGACGTATCGTAGGCCTGCGGATCTTCCTGGGGCAACCGTGCATCGGGCAGTCGCTCACACAGCCACCCAAACAGCTGTTCCATTCCTTCACCGCCCTCCACCTCCGTCGGAAGTTCGTAAACCTCCTGCAGGCTCACCTCATGCCGAAACCCCTCGTACATGTGCAGGTAGTAGTGCGTGAACCGTCCGCTACACTCATACGAGTGTACAGTGTAGGCCGGGATTATGTAGAGCCGCCCGGGCTTGAGCAATACGTCGCCGTCCACCAAGTGCAACACCGCCTCACCCTCCACCACGTAGAAGATGCGGATAAACGGTGAACTGACGTTCTGCCAGTTCCAGTCACCGTTGTGTTTCGCCCGCCCTACGTTCAGCAGCATCAGGTTCATCGACTCAATGGGTATCTGTATCATATCGTCATTCAATGATGATTTAACGGTTACAAAGTTACGAATATTTTCCCGCACATTACTTCATTTTAGCAATCAATTATAGCACAAAATTAATATTTCGGGCCAAAACATTAATTTTGTGCTATTCCGAAATAATATTATGCAGCACAATCCGTCGAATATTCGTTGGTTAAGGATTCGGGATCATCACGACTGCGATGCCATGTTATATTCTTAAAATATATTAATGAAGGAGTGTTAGTATTAACATTTGTTTAATATCTGATATCACATGATGTGGCATTGGAGATTTTTTTGTATCTTTGCTAAACTAAATCCATGATAATTAATTTTTTATTCAAGATATATCTATGAAGAAAATCATTACTTTTATGCTCCTTCTTCTTATGGGAGCAATCATGAGCAAGGGCTATGCCAAAGCATACGACCTCTACGTGGGTGGCGTTCAAGTAACGGATGACAATGCCTCTGACATCATAGGACTGACTCAGGGGAAAGTCAGTTACGACAGTTCCACAAAGACACTGATGCTTGACAATGTTATTTACAGCATGGGTAACTCAGATGTTTTTATTGAGAATATAGGCGTTGAAGGGTTGACCATTTACGTCAAAGATAGTTGCAGTATTGTAGCACGTAACGCTGGACTGAGCCTGAAAGCAAACACGACTCTACGCGGCGACAGTGTAAAAAGCAGCTTTTTGTCTATCTATTCTTCTAAAAGTGCGGGGCTGTCACCATCGTATGATGCTGTGGTGACCATCAAAGACATGTCACTGGAAATTATAGCTAAGTACCCTATCTTTGAAAATTGGCTTGATGGAGACGAAGTATTTTCAGGTAGATCGTCACTGTATATTGACAATGTTGCGATGCATGCAGAGCTGGTGAATACGAATTCTGGTTATAGTGCTATCCGTGGTTTGAAGAGTTTGACACTCGAGAATGCCCAATTCCAGGGCAATGGTTATGGATCGGAGTTCAAGGACGGTAAAGTAGTGAATGAAGACGGCAGCAGTGCTACGATAGTAAATATTGACCCAGCTGTGACTTCCATCTACATCGACGATTACGAGTGGCCGCAGGACTTCGTGGCTGCCGACTACGACGTGACGACCACCAACCCAGGCGTAAAGTCAATCACCGTGGGGTATGAGTTATATAGAAAGGAGTTGCCGTGGCAAGACGGATTCAACGTACGGGCCAACACCAATTACGGAGTATATTTCTTTGTTGAACTGAAAGAGGGTTACACCTTCGCTCAAAAAGTGAAGGCATACGTGAAGCGTGACGGTGAATGGATGGCAAACCCGTATAGCACAACAGTTAATCAGAAAAAAGCTTTTATATG
Source organism: Prevotella sp. (assembly GCA_017413085.1). Classification (GTDB taxonomy): domain Bacteria; phylum Bacteroidota; class Bacteroidia; order Bacteroidales; family Bacteroidaceae; genus Prevotella. Next base: position 13,256 of record JAFPVC010000017.1, on the reverse strand, counting down.
GGCAGCATACAATGAGACAGAGTTCAAAGTACCTGTGCCCGAGGGTGGCGCATACGTGCATACCGCCAACGTAGTAGCCGACATCGCTGCCCCGGAGGTGGGAGCCATGCCACAGTGGACCATTGAGACTCCTGCGCAAGCAAAGGCAGCGGGTGGACTGCCAGAGGCAGATGCCAAGGACCTGGACGAGCACTCAATCATACAGAGCAGTGAGGTAAGCTGGCTCAAGGTGGATGCCCAAGGCTATACGACAGAAATGTCCAAGGATGAGAAGTTCGCCCCCGGCACAAAGTATTGCTGCAGACTGTTCATACAGCCTAAGGAGAACATGCAGTTCCACGAGAACACCCGATACACCTTCAACGGCAAGGTATGCGGAGCGTTTAACGGTGAGGTAGAGCAGGGCAACATATTCGTTAAAGGCGACACATGCTTCGGTGGCATGTACGACTCTCAACTGGCAGGAATAATAAAGGTGTTCCCTGCAACTAAAGGAGACTATCTTGGTGATGCAAACCAAGATGGTACAATCACCATGGCTGATGCCAATGCCGTGGTAAACTACTTTCTTGCCGTAGAGAAGCCAGAGGGATTCCCTCTCCACCTCGCCAACGTAAACGGCGACTATGACAATGAGGGCAATCCTACGATTACCATGGCCGACGCAAACCAGATAGTAAACATGTTCCTGAGCGGGGCAGAGCCACAGATATACTACGACCCGACCAACGGCCACAAGTACGTAGACCTCGGTCTGTCTGTAAATTGGGCAACATGCAACATAGGTGCAGACGCACCATACGAATACGGTGACTACTTTGCATGGGGCGAAACACAGCCGAAGAACGACTACAGTTATTCAACCTATAAATGGTGCAATGGTTCCGAGACCACGCTTACGAAATATAATATAGACAGCAGCTACGGCACAGTAGATAATAAAACCACACTCGAGCCAGCCGACGATGCCGCAACAGTAAACTGGGGTGGCGCATGGCGCATGCCGACACACGATGAGCAACTTGCACTCATAGACAGTTGCTATTGGGAGTGGACAACGAACTACGACGAAAAAGGAATAACAGGCTACATAGTTTACAAAGCTAAGTCTGAGGACGATATGGGCGTGAAGAGAACCCTCAGCACCCCCGCCACAACATCTAATAGCTACTCACTCAGCGACACTCACATTTTCCTTCCAGCTGCCGGTCTAAGCTTCGAAACAAACCTCAACCTCGCAGGCCAAACTGGCAATTACTGGTCAACCACATACTACTCAACCCTCTCGACCAGCACGACCGGTGCATGCGCATACTTCCTAAACTTACACCCACGCTACGCACGCTGGCGCTACGAGGGGCGCTGCTGTGGTTTTTCAGTGCGTCCAGTCCTCCAGAAATAATATACAAAAGACATGTCCTGTTGTAGCATATATTTTTTCACTGAAATAATTTCGGGGTATGGAAAAAAGTTTGTAAATTTGCATGCAGAACACTTAAACATAAAGAGCACGCTATGAAAAAACTATTATTTACCTTGCTGTGCGTACTGGGACTGACCAGCTGCGCCAATGCACAAAAACAACTGACAGAGAAAAACAAGAAAACACTCGTGACCTACTTCTCGGCCACCGGCACAACCAAGGCCGTGGCTGAACGACTGGCAAAAGCCGCCGGAGCCGACATATTTGAGATAGAGCCAGCACAGCGCTACACCGATGCCGACCTTGACTGGCGCAACAAGCAGAGCCGCTCGTCATTAGAGATGTCAGACAAGAAATCGCGCCCCGCCATCAAGCAGAAGTGCGACAAGATGGCGCAGTATGATGTGGTCTACATCGGTTTCCCGATATGGTGGAACACGGCACCGACCATCGTAAACACCTTCATAGAGAGCCACGACCTGAAAGGCAAGACAGTAATATTCTTCGCAACATCAGGCAGCAGCAGCATAGACAACTCCGAGAAGGAGTTTCAAGCAGCCTACCCTGACCTGAACTGGAAGAAGGGCAAACTGCTCAACTCGGCTTCAGACAAGGTGCTGAGCGACTTTGTAAACGAAAAATAAAAACAACCCCTTAACCTTAAGACAATATGCAAAACATTCCTGAAGTATTTTGGCTCGTGCCCGTAGCATCGCTCGTGGCACTGGGCATGGCCCTTTATTTCTACCTTCAGATGAAGAAGGCAGACGAGGGCACAGAGCGCATGCGCGAGATTGCAATGCACGTGCGCAAGGGTGCCATGGCCTATCTGAAGCAGCAGTACAAGGTGGTCACCATCGTGTTCATCGTGCTGGCCGTAATCTTCGCCATCATGGCCTACGGATTCCAGTTGCAGAACCCCTGGGTGCCGTTTGCCTTCCTTACTGGCGGCTTGTTCTCCGGCTTGGCAGGTTTCTTCGGTATGAAGACCGCTACCTATGCCTCTGCACGCACTGCCAACGCTGCGCGTCAGAGCCTTGACGCCGGTCTGAAAGTGGCTTTCCGCTCTGGTGCCGTCATGGGCTTGACGGTCGTTGGTCTCGGACTACTCGACATCGCCCTGTGGTTCATCATACTGAACGCAGCCGGCGTTGACAGCCTCATCACCATCACCACCACCATGCTGACCTTCGGCATGGGTGCTTCCACACAGGCTCTGTTTGCCCGTGTGGGCGGCGGCATATACACCAAGGCTGCCGACGTGGGTGCCGACATCGTGGGCAAGGTGGAGGCCGACATTCCTGAGGACGACCCGCGCAACCCCGCCACCATCGCCGACAACGTGGGCGACACCGTGGGCGACGTGGCCGGCATGGGTGCCGACCTATACGAGAGCTACTGCGGCTCCATCCTGTCAACAGCCGCACTGGGTGCAACGGCTTACCTGGGTACACAGATGCAACTGCAGTATGTCATAGCACCTATGATAATAGCCGCCGTGGGCATATTCCTCTCACTCTTCGGCATCTTCCTTGTTCGCACCGAAGAGGGTGCAGGCATGAAGCAACTGCTGCGCTCGCTGGGCATAGGCACAAACGTAAGTGCCGCACTGATTGCAGTGGCTACATTCGCCATACTCTACCTGCTCGGCATCGAGAACTGGATTTACATATCCTGCTCAGTCATCGTAGGACTGCTTGCCGGTGTCATCATAGGTCAGGCTACGGAGTATTACACCTCTCACTCATACAAGCCTACACAGGCCATCAGCGCTGCATCACAGACAGGTGCAGCAACGGTTATCATCAAGGGCGTAGGCACGGGAATGATTTCCACCATGATACCCGTAGTCACCATTTCTGTGGCAATCATGATGAGTTATCTCTGTGCCAACGGCTTCGACCTTGACGTGAATGCTACAGCCCTGTCAAAGGGTCTGTATGGTGTGGGCATCGCCGCAGTGGGTATGCTCTCCACACTGGGCATCACACTGGCTACCGATGCTTACGGCCCTATCGCCGACAATGCCGGCGGCAACGCCGAGATGAGCGAACTGGGTGAGGAGGTGCGCAAGCGTACCGACGCACTCGATGCACTGGGTAACACCACCGCCGCTACCGGCAAGGGCTTCGCTATCGGCTCTGCAGCCTTGACAGCATTGGCTCTGCTCGCCTCTTACATTGAAGAGATAAAGGAGGCAGTGCAGCGACTGGCTGCTGCCGGCGACCAGCACATGGCTGACATACTTACACAGATACAGGACATACCTGCCTTCATGAACTACTTCCAGGTGAACCTCATGAACCCGAAGGTTATCGTGGGCGTGTTCATCGGTGCCATGGCAGCATTCCTGTTCTCTGGCATCACGATGGGTGCCGTAGGCCGTGCCGCAGAGGACATGGTGAAAGAGGTGCGCCGTCAGTTCCGCGAGATTGCCGGCATACTTGAAGGCAAGGCAACACCAGACTATGGCCGTTGCGTGGAGATATCCACACGCTCGGCACAGCGTGAGATGATTTTCCCGTCGCTGCTTGCCATCATCATCCCTATCGTCGTAGGCTTGCTGCTCGGCGTGGCTGGTGTACTCGGACTGCTCGTCGGCGGCCTGGCTGCTGGCTTCACGCTCGCAATCTTCATGAGCAATGCCGGCGGTGCATGGGACAATGCAAAGAAGATGGTAGAGGAAGGCAACTTCGGCGGCAAGGGCTCTGAGTGCCACAAAGCCACCGTGGTAGGCGACACCGTAGGCGACCCGTTCAAGGATACCTCCGGTCCGTCACTCAACATCCTCATCAAGCTCATGTCGATGGTATCAATCGTCATGGCAGGACTGACCGTGGCGTTCCTGTAACATCAATATAGGAGACTTCTATTTATTATCGCCTTCTGCCACGAAGTGGCATACCAAAGTTAATTTATAGAACATACCTATAATAATAAAAGCACAATTCGCTGTTGGAATGTGCGCATACACGCGCCAACCCTACAGCGAATTGTGCTTTAAATATGTGAACAAATGACGCATGGTTTTGCCCCTCAAAATAGAGGTTAACAAGTGTTAATTTGAGCATTTTTCAATCTTTAAATCCCTCAATTTTTAAATTTTTATTGTAATCAGGCCCTGATTACACCGCTATTTGCATCATATTGTCTCCTAATCAGCACCCGATAATAAGGTAATTAGGGCCTGATTACAGTGTAATCAGGCCCTAATTATAAAAACGTTGCTGCGCTTTTTTCTGACTCTTAAGCATAAAACCTTAACACATAACACTTTACACCAAATTCAAATCCTCGCGATATTTCGAACCAAAAACGACTTTGCTGATTTTTATCGCAAGGAATCGCAATTTAAATACACACTACTTGCCTACAAAAACCTTGCGGCCTTCCTCTACCACAATGCCAGTGTATCCCGCTTTGGCACGCTGTCCAAGCAGGTTGTAACGCACTGCGGACTTGCCGGTGTTCTGCACCTCTGCGCGCTGCACAGCCGTAGGATCGTCGTCACAGGCCTTGCGCAACTGTGCATGCACATAGTAATAGGCCGGTTTGGCCTGACAGTTGGCATCATACATCAGCGGCTTGTTTTGGCGCCATGAGTGGTTGTCTGATATACCCCATACCATCAGCGTGGGGCAGTTGTCGTTGCGCAGCCATACACGAGCGATGGCAGCATATTCCTTTGCCTGTGCTTCCAATGCATTGGCGGCAGATGGATTGGCAAGGGTTATGTCGAGTTCAGTGATGATGCAGTTCAGTCCGAGCGGAGCATAGCGCTGAATGTTGTTCTCCAGCTTGAGGGTGTCGAGCTGTCCTGTGGTGAGGTGGCACTGCAGTCCGCAGCCGTCGATAGGGCGGCCTGATGCCTGCAGGCGCTTCACGAGGTTGAAGTAAGCCTCTGCCTTTGAACTGCCCATGAACTCCACGCCGTAGTCGTTGATGTAGAGTTTTGCCGACGGGTCCGCCTCGTGTGCCCATACGAAGGCGGAGTCAATAAACTCCTCGCCGATGTATGTTGCCCATATCGACGGGCGCAGCTTGTATGAGCCGGGCGTGGTGCGCACGGTACTCTGGTCATCGTCAAGCACTTCGTTGACCACATCCCACTCGCGTATCTTGCCCTTGTACTTGCCCACTACATTATATATATGGTTCTTCAGTATGTCGAGCAACTCGCGGCGTGTAAAACCGTTGTTGTTCTTCTTTCCGTCAGAACTTACCCACGACGGTACCTGCGAGTGCCATGCCAGCGTATGTCCGCGCACCTCCTGCATCTTGCGATTGGCAAGCCACATGATTGCATCCGAACCACCGTATGAGAAATAGTCCTGTGACGGCTCGGTGGCATCAAATTTCATCTCGTTCTCGCCCACGATGATGTTGAACTCACGTCCAACCATCGCAGTGGGAGCCACATTGTCGTTGCTGAGGTCATAGCGGTAACTTGCCGCAGCCACGCCGATGTTCTTTCCGAGTTTGTCGGCGTATGTGCGCAGCGGTGTGTTGTCTTTCTTGTCTGCGGTGATGTCTTCGTCGGGATATATTATCTCTGCTGTCTCGCCGCCGATGTCGTCATCCTCCACATAGTTTGGATTGTCGTCAAGCGATGTAACCCTTGCCACCACCGTAAACGTGCCGTCGCCTGCCACACGTTGTTCTGTGGTGAAGGTATAGCGCTTCGGATAGCGCACGTCAAACGTGATGCCGTCAGCCGGTTCTGATGAGCATGAGAGCAATACTATCTCGTCGTTGATGCTCAACGTTGCATCATCGGCAAGCAACAGCTTCAGGCGCGGAGCTGCATCGGACGTCTGGAAGTCCTGCGTCACGTTGCTTGCGGTCAGCGTGCCGTTCACCTTGACCATGCTGTGCTCCTCTGCCGAGCGGGCGTTGATGGTGATGTACGATTTCGGGTGCAGCGTAAGTTTTACGCCCTTGTTTGTCGTATAGTCAGCGAATGTCAGCGTATCATACCCTTCGGTGCCGGGCTGCAGGTTGCCATACAGTTCGGTGGTTGCCGCAATGCTTCCGTTGCCGCCAAGGCGTGCGCCCTCTGCCACCATCACCATACCGGTATTGCCTGTGGCACCGCTCTTCTTTCCTGCCTCAGCAGCAGCGGCATCGTTGCATACGAGTAGCGCACCAGCATTGACCGTCACGCCGCTGCCGATGTTGTTTTCATTGCCCGTTATGGTGTATGTGCCCTTGCCTTCCTTAATAATACCCACCTTGTTGCCAGTGTTTGACGCATATATCTTTCCGGCAAGCACGGCATCAGTGTTCTTGCCGCCTACCACATAGTAGGAGTTGGCACTGCCGTTCTTGTAGTAGCCTCTTATCTCCGAACCTTCCTCAAGCTGCAGTTCGCCTATTTTGAAGCCGCGCGTGCCTGATTCTGCCGCGAGCGTGGTGCCGCTGTGCATCACCAGGGCACTGTTTGCAAACAGCGTGTTGGGACGTGCCTGCTCCTCATTGTCGGGCGTAAACGTGCCGCTGCTGAGCAGCAGACCGTAGAAACCGCATGAGCTTATAACATCTTTGTATGGATATACATGCACCTCACCGGTCATCTTCGACCAGTCGGGATAATTGGAGCCTTTGGCGGCTTGTGTTCCTATGTAACTTCTCTCGCCGCCGGCATAGATGTTGAGCGTACCCTCACCTGCCACCTTGCCTGTCCACTGCGAGTAGCGCGATGTCCTGACGTTGGCCGTCACACCAGCCGGTATGTAGAGGTCTTTGTCAATGGTAGAGTAATTGCTTGAAGTGTTGTTCACGCAGAAGTCGAACAACTCGCCGTCTGTCGCCTCGGTATAGTCGTCAAACTCGCCCACCAGCTGTATGTCGTCGAGGTAATAGTCAGAAACATCACAGTGTATGCCCAGGCGCAGGGCTTTCGATGTGTTGCCGTCAGACGCAGCCGCCAAGGCGTATGTCCTTGTCTGCCATGTACTCTTGTCACCCTGATATGGATAGCCTTCGTCGCGGTACAGCTCGTCATCGCCAAGGAATACAGTGAACTGCTTGTAGTCATTGGCATCGCCAGAACTGCGATATAAGCGGCACCTGACAGAGGCATATTGGCTTGTCAGGGCACTGCCTGCGACATCGCCGGGAACGGTGAACTCCGGATTGCAGTTCCAGTTCTTCAGCACAACGTGCAGCACCTTGTTGCTGGCATTGGCAGGGTCGGCCACCACCGTGGCGGTAGATGTTATGTCGCCGCCATACCTTGACCACATAGTCCATGTGGTGCCGATTTCATAGTCTTCAAAATCACACACCTTCAGCGGTGCGGCATACATACCTAAGCACTGCGATGCAAGGGCAAAAAAAGTCAAAGCAATCTGTTTGATGGTCATACCAATATTTTGTTTTCTTTTTATCAGAACTTGATGAATGCTGTCAGGAGCAATACCGTGAGCAGTATCGGCACAACATATTTCAGCATTACGATATACATCTTCTTGCGACGGAAGCGATAGCCGTTGAGGCGCATCTCGCCCACAAGCAAGTTGGGCTTCACCACCCATCCGATGAGGATACAGGTGCAGATGGCAAGAATCGGCATGAGAATGTTGTTGCTGACGTAATCGAAAATGTCGAGTATCTGTCCGACAGCTCCATTGGGCAGGGTATAGTCGAAATAAAGCACATTATAGCCCAGACAAACCACCACCGACCATACGAAACCCGTAGACGCCATGATAATTACCGACTTCTTGCGGCTCCAGCCGAACTTGTCCATCACACTCGCCACGATGGCTTCAAGAATGGACACAGCACTCGTAATGGCTGCAAACAGCACCATGAGGAAGAACACCATGCCGATGACCATGCCGAAAACGCCAAGCGAATCAAACACCTTTGGCAGAGCAATGAACATCAGACCAGGACCGGCCTTCATGCCGTCTGTTCCCATGAACACATACACGGCAGGGATAATCATTAGTCCGGCAAGCACGGCAATGAGCGTGTCGAACACCTCGATGCGGTCGATGGCCTGACCGAGGTTTACCGATTTCTTCATATACGAACCGTAAGCCACCATTATACCCATGGCAATGGACAGCGAGTAGAAAAGCTGTCCCATGGCATCAAGTGCTATCATCAGGAAACGGTGGAGAGTAAGCCCCTCAAAGTTAGGCAGGAAATAGACAGCCACACCGTTAAGGCCGGTGCGCGTCACCCCATTACTGTCAGTATGACTTATGAACAAGGAGTAAAAACAGATAAACAACACCATAACGACCAATGCCGGCATGATGATGCGCGAATACTTCTCAATGCCTTTTTCCACGCCTTTATATACAATGTAGAAGCACATAACGGCAAACACCGCCATCAGCACCAACGGTTCCCATTGCGAGGAAATGAAACCAGAGAAGTAACCGTCGTTGATAGCCTCACGTCCTCCTAACGACAGGTATGTAACGAAATATTTCAGCACCCACCCTCCGATGACACAGTAGTATGGATAGATGATATACGGCACTATGAACGACAACCATCCGAGGAAAGCCCACCTTCTGTTGAAAAACTTATAGGCAGTGAGCGGTCCCTGCTGTGAGCGGCGGCCTATGGCAACCTCGGTAATGAGCAGCGTGAAGCCGAAAGTCAACGCAAGGACGATGTATACAAGTAGAAAAAGACCACCGCCGTCGCGTGCGGCAAGATAGGGAAAACGCCAAATGTTGCCCAGTCCCACGGCTGAGCCCGCAGCGGCAAGTACGAAACCGAGTGAGCCGCTGAACGAATTTCTGCTGTTGTCTGACATGTGTAAAAAAATGTTTCGTGAACTGCAAAGGTAGTTATTTTTCCTTAAACGGCAAAATATTTCTTGACATATCAGCAATTAATATAGTTTGTTTTGCGGATTAAGGAATTTTTTTATAACTTTGCACTTGTAATTTACATTAAATCAAGTTTTATGTCCATTTGGATTATACTCAAGCTCATCGGTTCACTCGCCCTGCTGATGTTCGGCATGAAGTCGATGAGCGAAAGCCTGCAGAAGATGGCAGGCCCACAGTTGCGCCACGTGCTGCAGGCAATGACCACCAACCGTTTTACGGGCATGTTCACCGGTGCATTCGTTACGGCAGCCGTACAGTCATCAACAGCCACCACGGTAATGACGGTTTCGTTCGTCAACGCCGGACTGCTCACGCTGGCACAGGCCATCTCAATTATTATGGGAGCAAACATCGGCACCACGATGACGGCATGGATTATGTCAGCCGGTTTCTCTTTCAACATCACTGACTTCGTATGGCCGGCATTCTTCATCGGACTGCTTCTCATCTACAGCAAGACACGGCGCATCATCGGCGACTTCCTCTTCGGCGTGAGCTTCCTGCTCCTCGGACTGGGCACACTTAAAGCCACCGGCACCGAAATGCACCTGGAACAGATACCTGCCGTGATGGACTTCTTCAAGTCGTTTGACGACAACTATCTGTCATACTTCATTTTCCTGTTCATCGGCGGTGTAATGACTGTTTGCGTACAGTCATCAGCAGCCGTCATGGCAATCACTATGACTCTCTGCGCTACGGGCGTGATGCCGATATACCTCGGCATAGCACTGGTGATGGGCGAGAACATCGGTACAACCGTAACGTCGAACATAGCAGCACTGACAGCCAACACGCAGGCACGCCGCGCTGCATTCGCACACATGTTCTTCAATATCTTCGGTGTGGTGTGGATAATGTTCATCTTCCGATGGTTCACCGACAACATCTGCGGCATCGTGGGCTACAACCCCGACGTGCCAAACCCGAAACTGCTGCCATTCGTGCTTGCTACATTCCACACCACCTTCAACGTTATCAACACCTGCATACTCATATGGTTCATACCTGTTATCGAAAAAATAGCATGCCACATAATCACGAGCCAGAAGACACAGAAGGAAGAGGAGGAAGACTTCCGTCTGCACTTCATACAGACCGGCATCATGGATACGCCGGAACTCTCGCTGCTCGAGGCGCAGAAGGAGATATGCAACTTTGCCGACCGCACGCAGCGTATGTTCGGCCTGTCATGTGAACTGTTTGAAGAGAAGGACGACACGGCATTCGTGAAACTGTATTCACGCATACAGAAGTATGAGCAAATATCCGACAACATGGAGATTGAGATAGCAAAGTATCTTGACCAGGTCAGCGACCTGCACCTCTCTGACGAGACCAAGGCAAAGATACGCGCCATGATGCGAGAAATAGGCGAAATAGAGTCGATTGGCGACTCATGCTACAATCTTGCACGAACAATCAACCGCCTGCACTCATCCAAGGAACAGTTCACCGAGCAGCAGCTCAGCCACGTACACCAGATGCTTGCGCTCACCGACGATGCCCTCACACAGATGAACGTGCTGATGAAAGGCCGCAAGGATTTGCTGAATGCAAACCGAAACTTCAACATAGAAATCGAGATAAACAACTTCCGCACGCAACTGAAAGAGCAGAATATCAGCGACCTCGGCGAACATAAATACAGTTATGCCCTCGGTTCTATGTATATCGACCTGATTAACGAGTGCGAGAAACTGGGCGACTATGTGATTAACGTTGTAGAGGCACGCATGGGTATCAGGAAAGGATGAAGATATTAGTTTTTGAAAGCGAAATATACAGTTATCACCAAATCAGGACTATCGTCGAAGACTATGACGCACAGAACGAGGTAATAGGCCCGTTCACTTCCACAGAACACGCACGGGAGTATCTGACCGAACATGCCGCAGACGTTGACATCATCATTAGCGAAACAGTGCTGACAGACGGCGACGTGTTCGGAGTGCTTGACAGTATGCCGCACCGCGTGCCGGTTATCTTCATAACGTCACACAAGGAACACGCTTTCAAGGCCTTTTCCTATCTCAGCCTCTCATACCTACTGAAACCCGTAGATGGGGAAGCACTGACAGAGGCACTGGCACGGGCTGTAAGGCTGCACAAGGCGGCATCAATGCTGACGCCAACCGGTGGTTGGACAAAGAATTCAGATGGAGTAACGCGCATAGCGGTGAAGAAACTGCATGGCGAGCGCATTGTTCATGTGTCTACAATTCGATACATCGTATCGGAGCAGAAAACCACATACGTTAAACTGCTTGACGGCAACTCATACCGCATAGACAAGCCACTTGAGCAGGTGGAGTCCATGCTGGGCGGAGGATTCATGCGCGTGAACCGCAAGTTCATACTGCCGCTTGAGCAGGTAGCGGGCACAGAACGCATAGAGAATGGAAAACTGCTTTTACTGCTCAAAGGAAACAATCCGCCAAAGGTCGTGGTCAGTCGCACACGCAAAGTTGAAGTGTGCAAATGGTTACGCAGTGAATAACATTTCGTCTTAACAAAACGACGTTTCAGTATCTTTTTTGGTTATTATATACCTAAACATTACTTTAATTTCTAATTTTGCATTTGGAAAAAGACAAAAAGTGCACACCCTGCACAAATGTGCAAAAAGTGTGCAATCAACACCAAACGACCAACATGCAAGATGGATAACCAAGAAATAAACTACCGCCACAGAATGCCGGCGCAACTGAGATTCTCAGACGTTGACCGTTTCGGCCATGTCAACAATTCGGTGTATTTTTCCTTGTTTGACATGTGTAAGACGCATTACTTCAACGATGTGGTAGGCACTGACATATTCGACCGCATGGCACCGGTGGTAGTGCACATAGAGGCAAATTTCATATCGCCGGTCTTTTTCCCTGACGAGATAGTGATAGACACTGCCGTGACACATCTTGGCAACAAGAGCTTCACACTGTTGCAGCGAGCGCTTAACGAGCGTACCGGCGAGGTAAAATGCTATTCAGAGACCGTCATGGTGATGATTGACACTGTGCGTAATGAGTCTGTAGAGATAAGTAATGACTTCAGACACAGGATAATGGAGTACGAGGGGGAGAGCGTATGTTAGAGAAGTATCTGTGTCAGCAGGAATTCACATCATACAGTGATTTCCTAGAGCATTTCAGGGTAAATGTGCCCGAAGACTTCAATTTCGGCTATGACGTCATAGACGCATGGGCGGAGCTGATGCCAGAGAAAGAGGCCTTGTTGTGGACTAACGACCAAGGCGAGGTAAAGCACATAACATACGGTGCGTTCAAGAACATCACAGACCAGTGCGCCGCCTTCTTCCAAGGCATAGGCATTGAGAAGGGCGACCGTGTGATGCTGATACTGAAGAGAAGGGTGGAATGGTGGTATGCCATGGTAGCCCTGCACAAGATAGGAGCGGTGGCGATACCTGCCACCCACATGCTTACGGAGAAAGACATCATATACCGCTGCCACATGGCTGGCATCAGCGGTATAATATCATGCGGTGACCCCGAGGTCTTGCAGCACGTGCAGAAGGCAAGACGCTTCTCACCTATGCTGCGCCACTGCATATCAATAGGTCCGGCTGTGCCAAACGGTTTCTACGACTTCTGGCGCGGACTGCAGGAGGCGGCACCGTTCGTCAGACCGGCACGCAACAAGGTGACCGACAACTTCCTGCTCTACTTCACAAGTGGAACGACGGGCGAGCCAAAGATGGTGATGCACGATTTCTCCTACCCCTTGGCACACATAGTGACAGCCAAGTGCTGGCACAACCTCAATGACAGGTCGCTGCATCTTACGCTTGCCGACACTGGTTGGGGTAAGGCGGTATGGGGCAAGTTCTACGGTCAGATGCTTTGCGGTGCTACGGTCTTCGTATATGACTATGAGGGACGTTTCTATCCAGAGGTATTGCTGCGCGTAATGCAAGACTACCACATCACGTCATTCTGCGCACCGCCTACCAT
>JAFPVC010000016.1 GCA_017413085.1 Prevotella sp. | reverse complement strand
TATCAGGTGGCTATTGCGACGGGGTTCCACCTCTTCCCATTCCGAACAGAGAAGTTAAGCCCGCCTGCGCCGATGGTACTGCAATGCAATGCGGGAGAGTAGGACACCGCCTTCTTTTAAACATCAGAAGATGAAAGACTCTGGATAACAGAAATGTTCGTCCGGAGTTTTTTTGTTTATAGGGATAGTGGCTATAGTTTTTATAGTATCTATAGTGCCAATAGTTCCTATAGTACATATAGTTTTTGGTTGCTCCTGCGGTTATAATAATGGTATTATTGGGATTTGGTGGTTTTATTGCTTAAATATTTTTAATTAGTCTTGAAATACTTTTGAAAATATTAGGTGGTTTCAAAAATTATTTGTATCTTTGCAAAAATGTTGACTTTTGTCAAAGCTGATAACAAACAAAATAATGTATAACTATAATCAACACTATGAAACAATTTAACGACGAGAACTTCCTGCTCGAGACCAAGACTGCGCAGGACCTTTACCACAACCATGCGGCAAAGATGCCAATCATCGACTATCACTGCCATCTCATTCCACAGATGGTGGCTGAGAACAAGCGCTTCGAGTCTATCGCACAGATCTGGCTCATGGGCGACCACTACAAGTGGCGCGCTATGCGCTCCAATGGCGTTGATGAGCGTTTCTGCACAGGCAAGGACACCACTGACTGGGAGAAGTTCGAGAAATGGGCAGAGACAGTGCCTTACACTTTTCGCAACCCTCTCTATCACTGGACACACCTCGAGCTGAAGACCGCCTTCGGCATCAACGAGACACTGAATCCAGAGAATGCACGCGAGATATTCGATAAGTGCAATGACCTCATTGCCAATGATCCTAAGTTCACTCCGCGCGGACTCATGGAGCACTACAACGTAGAACTTGTGTGCACCACAGACGACCCGGCTGACTCTTTGGAGTATCATGACGTGGTTGCTGCCGACAAGACTTGCAAGACACGCATGATTCCTGCATGGCGTCCTGACGCTGCCATGAACATCGAAGCTGTTTCCTTCAGGGCATACATGGAGAAACTCAGCAATGTGTCGGGCGTAGAGATAAAGAAGTTTGCTGACCTCATCGACGCTCTGCAGAAGCGTCACGACTTCTTCGCATCTAAGGGCTGCAAACTCTCTGACCACGGCATCGAGGAGTTCTACGACGAGCCATATACCGATGCAGAGATTGATGCAATCCTCGACAAGGCTCTCACTGGCAAGGAGGTGACCGTTGAGGAACAGCGCAAATATAAGCATGCCTTCCTCAAGGAGATGGCTATCATGGACTATAACGCCGGTTGGACACAGCAGTTCCATTATGGCGCTATCCGCAACAATAACACCAAGATGTTTAACCTGCTCGGTGCTGATACTGGCTTTGACTCAATCGGTGAGTTCACAACTGCCAAGGCTTGCTCACACTTCCTTGACGAACTCAACGTTGCTGGCAAACTCACAAAGACCATCCTCTACAACCTTAACCCATGTGCCAACGAGGTGCTTGCCACTATGCTCGGCAACTTCCAGGACGGTTCTTGCCCAGGTAAGATACAATGGGGTTCAGGATGGTGGTTCCTCGACCAGAAGGATGGTATGGAGAAGCAGATGAATGCTCTTTCTCTGCTCGGACTGCTCTCACGCTTCGTAGGTATGCTGACCGACTCTCGTTCATTCCTGTCATACCCACGTCATGAGTACTTCCGCCGTACAATGTGTAACCTTCTCGGCAACGACATCGAGAAGGGCATGATTCCGTTCACAGGATACGAAGAGAAGCGAGTTCGTCAGATGGTGGAGGATATATGCTATAATAACGCCAAGAATTACTTCCAGTTCTGATTGAGAAGCGGGCTAAAGCATTAGCCTGTGTGAATTATAAGACTAATGACGGTCAAGGCAAAGGTTTGTATTTACAAGTCTGTCTTGACTGTCATTTTTTATTTTGTGCAGTGTGTAATGCGTTGTATGTTTGTGAAAATCTTAATTTTTGTAAATATATTTCGCTATGTCAGGGAAAATTAGTAACTTTGCGTTTCGTAAAGTCTGAATAAGAAAATAAACAAAAATAATAATGGCAAAACAACAAGCAAACGAGGTGTCGCAGTTTGAGCAGACCCTCAACTCGCAGGAAGCTTTCTTCCTCAAGTATCGTAAGCAGATACTCATTGCGGTAGCTGCTGTTATAGTAATTATCGCTGGCATAATCTGCTACAAATCATTCATCGCAGGTCCGCGTGAGAACAAAGCCTCTACGGCTATCGCTAAGGCGCAGGAGGCTTTTGCACAGCAGGACTTCCAGAAGGCTCTGAACGGCGACAAGACGTTTGAGGGTTTTCTCGCCATTGCCGAGAACTATGGTGGCACTGATGCTGCTAACCTTGCTAAAGGTTATGCCGGCTTGTGCTATGCTCAGCAGGGCAAGTGGCAGGAGGCTGTCAAGTATCTTGACCAGTTCTCTCCACAGAGTGATGCGATTATCAGTCCAGCAATGGTGGCTGCTTTGGGTAATGCTTATGCTAACACCGGTAAGGTTGACGAGGCAATCAGCAAACTGAAGAAGGCTGCCGATATGGCTGACTCACGTGCTGAGGGCGGTGTTAACAACAGTTTGTCGCCAACGTACCTCATTCAGGCTGCTCGTCTGCTTGAGAGTCAAAAGAAGAATGATGAAGCTCTGAAACTTTACCAGCAGGTTAAGGACAAGTATGTGAACAGTGCTGCATCGCAAGATATTGACAAGTACATTGAGCGCCTGAGTAAGTAAACTTAAGACAGATGAACATGCAAGCATTATATTGCAAAAATGCAAGAAGCAAAGGCCTCCTTTGCTTCTTGCTGTTTATGGGCACGCTGACGCTGTTCTCATGCAAGGAAAAGAAAGAGCCGGAGGAAATAGTCGTTGACAAGGTGATGGACAAGCCTCGCACGGAGACACAGAGTATGGCTGATGAGAATATTAATGGTGAGATGAAGTGGATAGGTGGTGCGCGCTATACCTACAGCATAGAGCGTAGTGCAGACGAGTCGTTGCCTAAGGTGGAGAATCACGACTTGGAGTACTATGACAATAGTGTGCACCTTGTGATAAAGCGCAGTGACGGTACTGTGTTCTTTGACCGTAGCGTCACGAAGAAGAGTTTGGGCGACGCACTGCCTGCAGAGTTTCGTGAGAGTGGTGTGTTGCTTGGCATGAATTTCGAGGAAGCATCTGGCAACACTGTTAAATATGTTGTCAGCGTAGGTTCACCCGATGACAGTTACGATGAGTTCTACTATATACTCATGACCATTAACAACTATGGCAATGTAAGCTACTCAGTGCATAAGAACAAGCGCGTGGGTTAGTAATATATAAAGACCATTAATAAAAAAAACTGCGGACTTTACATGTTGCCGGCATTGTGCCGATAGCCTGTAAAGTCCGCAGTCTTTATTTTTTCCAATTATTTAGAACTGCTGGAAGAAATCGTTGCCCTTGTCGTCAACGAGGATGAATGCGGGGAAGTTCTCCACGCGTATCTTCCAGATGGCCTCCATGCCGAGCTCAGGATACTCCACACACTCAATGCTCTTGATGTTGCTTGAAGAAAGGAATGCTGCAGGACCGCCGATTGAACCGAGGTAGAATCCGCCATGCTTCTTGCAGGCATCCGTTACCACCTGCGTGCGGTTGCCCTTGGCTATCATGATGAGCGAGCCGCCGTTGTCCTGGAATTCGTCTGTGTATGGATCCATGCGGTTTGCAGTGGTCGGACCCATCGAGCCGCACGGCATGCCCTGCGGAGTCTTTGCCGGTCCGGCATAGAGCACCGGATGGTCCTTGAAATACTGCGGCATACCCTCACCAGCGTCAAGGCGTGCCTTGATTTTGGCATGTGCTATGTCGCGTGCCACGATGATAGTGCCGTTAAGGCTCACGCGGGTTGACACGGGATACTTTGACAGTTCCTTGCATACCTCAGCGATTGGCTGGTCAAGGTTAATCTGTATGGCATCACCCTCGCCTGCCTGACGCAGAGCCTCTGGTATCAGCTCGTATGGTTTGTCGTCCATCTTCTCTATCCAGATGCCGTCCTTGTTTATCTTAGCCTTTATGTTGCGGTCGGCAGAGCATGACACGCCCAGTCCTATAGGGCATGATGCACCGTGGCGCGGCAGGCGTACCACACGCACGTCGTGGGCAAAGGCAGTGCCGCCGAACTGTGCTCCGAAGCCTATCTTCTTTGCTTCCTCAAGCAGCTGCTTCTCCAGTTCCACGTCGCGGAAAGCGCGGCCGGTCTCGTCGCCCGTGGTAGGCAGAGAGTCATAGAACTTGGTTGATGCGAGCTTGACGGTCAGCAGGTTCTTCTCTGCCGACGTGCCGCCGATGACGAAGGCGATGTGATAAGGAGGACAGGCTGCAGTGCCGAGGCTCTTCATCTTCTCCACGAGGAACGGTACGAGCGTGCCTGGATTCTGTATGCGTGCCTTGGTCTCCTGATACAGGTATGTCTTGTTGGCAGAGCCGCCGCCCTTTACTACACAGAGGAAACGGTACTCCATGCCGTGCGTTGCCTCGATGTCAATCTGTGCGGGGAGGTTGCAGCGCGTGTTCACCTCGTTATACATGTCCAGAGGCGCATTCTGCGAATAGCGCAGGTTGTCCTCGGTATATGTGTTGTAAACGCCCTTGGCAAGCGGTTCCTCATCCTCGAATCCGGTCCATACCTGCTGTCCCTTCTCGCCGTGAATGATTGCCGTGCCGGTGTCCTGACAGAAAGGCAGCTGTCCCTTGCAAGCCACCTCTGCGTTGCGCAGCATGGTCAGTGCCACATACTTGTCATTGTCTGAAGCCTGCGGATCGTTGAGGATGGCCGCCACCTTCTCATTGTGCTCGCGTCGGAGCATGAAGTTCACGTCGTGGAAAGCCTGCGTGGTGAGCAGTTCCAAAGCCTCTTTCGTAACCTTGAGGATTGGCGTGCCCTCAAAGTCGCCTACGCTTACGCCTTCCTTCGAAATGAGGCGGTACTCTGTTTTGTCTTCGCCAAGCTGAAACATTGGCGCATACTTGAATTCTACGTTTGCCATAATGTCTTTATATTTGGGATTTTTTCACTATTCACTTTTCACTATTCACTCTGAGCATAGCGAAGTTAAGTGCAAAGTTACTCAATTTATTTTAAAATGACAAATAATCTCTTCTTAAATTGCGATTTGCATGATTTGAAGTTTTAGATAAGAAATTTTTGTCGTTTCCGAAAAGTTTGTACCTTTGCACCGAGAAGAGTTGAAGAATTGAAGAGTTGAAGGATTGAAGAGTTGAAGGATTGAAGAGTTGAAGGATTGAAGAGTTGAAGGATTGAAGAGTTGAAGTTTTTACCGCATGGTAATTGTGCATTGTGCATTGTGAATTGAAATTTTCCGGCTTCTAAAAAATCACTGTGTACGTACACAGTGATTTTTTAGTTCTGTTTTAGCAAAAAATATTTGCGTATAACGAATATTATTCTTATATTTGCACCATCATTATGAACCTAAAAAAGACTGACCATGAAACATTTTAAATCTATTACCCTCCGTATTTTGGCATTGCTTTTATGCCTGTCCGCAGTCGTGCCATTGAGTGCGCAAGTGATGCACGCCATTATCTTTGCTGATACTAAAGACCCATCCGTAGGTGCCTGCGACCTGCAGGACTACTACCGCGTATCGGTGGAAATGAGTACCATAGCTTCGGCTACCGGTATGCAGTTGAAATCCTATTATTATAAGGATGACCGCTGCTCCTCCCGCAACCTGAAAGATTTGCTGGCGTCGCTGCAGACACAGCCTGAGGATGTCATATTCTTCTACTACACTGGTCACGGCACACGTTCTGCCAACGACGTATCGCAGTTTCCGCAGATGTGTCTCGGCAGCACTAACCAGATGAATTTCTTTCCATTGGAGAGGGTGTTGAATGAACTCTCCTATCAGCCGGCAAGACTCAAACTCGTATTGGGCGACTGCTGCAACAATGTTGTGGGCGGTGTGTTGCCTAAGGATCCGAGTGCCAAAGGCCCTACGGTTCTGCGCAAAAGTGCTGCCAACGTGTATGGAAGCCTGTTTATAGGAAACATGGGCACCGTGATTGCTTCGGGATGTCAGGCTGGTGAGACATCGGCGGCTCTCTCGTGTGACAATCAGCCGGCAGGCGGTGCGTTTACCATCAGCATGATGGCAACGCTGAAAGACTATGCCACCAAGGGACTGGAGTCAACCTGGGAAACACTGTTGACTGCCACGCAACAGACCACCTATCAGCTGGCAGAGCATACGCCGATGTTCAATATTAGCGTGAAGGAAGCCACAGAGGCCGACCTTGCTGCACAGCAGCCTTCAGAGACGGCAGTTGCGGAGGAGACACAGACAGCACCCACTGCCCCGGTTCAGCAGAGAGAACCGCAGAACACCGCCACTGACGACGACTATGTAGAGCCGATTGTGCTGCTCACTGCCATAGGCAACGAGAAACTCGGAGTGGAAACACGCGTGAAGGTGCAGGACAAGGCCTTGAAGGCATTGTTTGCCTCACCAAATGCCAAGATTGAGGTTGTGGGCAGTAACGGTACCACCATCGTAGCAACGGAGCGTGCCGAGGATTTCGTGCTGCGCCTGTGCACAACACATAACCTGCTGAACCTTGTGGAACTGGAGAAGCAGACTGATGACAAGGGACGTTACACTTACCTGAAGGTACACGAGATATACATGAAATAACAACAATAAAAAAGAGAGGAATAGCCATGAAAAAGATTTTTGCAATCACACTGATGCTCCTTATGAGCACACTGACAATCAATGCCCAGATTAATGACCTGACAGAGCAGGACATTCAGGCCTTTAAGGATCGTGTGGGCGAAGTAATAGACATGTTCCAGAACAACCTCAGTATTCTGGGCAGTAAGAAACATACACCCAAGGTCAAGGCTGTGTATAAGAAGAGTGCGCTGAAGCTGTTCATGGGCGAGGGACTGCCATACAAAGACCTCAGCACAGGTGCAGAACGCAAGGGCGTGCAGATGCAGGTGTCGAAGATAGTGAATGGGGAGAACACCATTGTGGGCACAAAACTACTGACGGAGTATCTTGACAATCTCATAAAGCTGCCATACGCAGAGGTTAAGATGACCAAGGCTGATACCTACCGCATCAGTAATATATATAAGGTGGGCGACCACTATGAAGCCACGGCTACGATATTCCAGAGATTCGAGGGCTATGTTGGCAAGGAGATGAAGAAGAAGTACGTTGATGTGACTCAGAAGAACATCAAGGTGTATATCGTTCCTGAGAACGACTACGTGCTTGGTCAGCACTGGAGCGTGCGCCTGGGGGACATTGAAGTGGTTGACACGACCAACTGATTCTTGATGCATAATTCATAATTGCCATGCGGTTGTGTGTTTCCATATTGACTTTGCTCTGCTCTGTGGCTGTGTCTGCTCAAGTGCTGCTTACCGGTCACATCAACGAGCGACTGCTGCAGGGCAGAGTGAAGCAGGTGGAGGAGTTTATGGCCCGCTTCAATGGCGATGAAGACTGGCAGGGAGATCGCATGACCGTCAGCGACAGTATTATGCGCACGAAATACTTGCGTACGCTTTTTGACCACCGCTGTTTCCCCATGAAAAAAGGTGTGATAGAAAACGGAATGGCGGAGCAGTTCATACGTGAAGTGACGGAGAGTGACGTGAGGCTTGACTACACCGATAAAGCATGGGAGGCAGAGGTCGATTGCAAATGCGTAAAGAACGATACGGCCTTCAGTGCCACGCTTACGATGCGCACGGTGAAAGTGGGTGATTGTGAGTACCGCTGGGAGGTAGTTGGAATGAGCGATGCGCGCATGGATGTCTTCAGCGGACTGCGGCTGTCGCCCGTGGAACATGAGGCTGGTTTCACCGCCTTACTCTCAATGCGGCTGCCGGTAAGGGTGAGAGTTGTAAGCAGTGTGCGTTTTGTTTTCCACACTGTGCCGAACTATACTTTTACAGTGGAGCGCATAGAAAAACGCAACTCTTACAATACCGGCTGGCTGATAACCTCATTGATAAGAAATGAAGAATAACCGATAACCAGACAAAACCAAGAATACCATGATTAAGAAACTGACAATATCATTGTTCCTGACGGCCGCATTGCCGCTTTCGGGATATGCTGCCGATATAGACGCCGCCACACAGAAGAAGGCTGTAGGCATAATCACGGAGTACTGCCGACTGATGCAGGAGTTCTCTGGCGACATGGAGAAGGCTGAGAATATGGAGTTGATTCAGGCTCTGTGTGAAAACAACAACATCTCTACGTTTAATGACCTTGACGCATCAAAGACCAAGAGCATAGGCGACAATTCCATGCCCTTGTATCAGTATATGATGACGCTGACCAGCAAGTATGAGAACAATGTCAAGGTGAAGTATTCGTCGCCTAAGTATTTCAAGACCATCATTCAGCCACTGCCGTTGGAGGGTAATGAGGCACAATATGCTTTCTTCATGGTGACGAAGGATAACGTCATCAACGGCCAAAAGTCAAGTTCGCGTCAGCATATCGTCTTCAATGCCACTTCAATGAAGGTGCTGAGTACTACGTCAGAGGACTATGAAGATCCGCAGGGCATATATTTCGAGGCACTGGATTTGTATAACAAGAAAGACTACAATGCAGCAATCCCGCTGTTTCAGAAGGCTGCCTCGTTCCCACGCTATGCCGGACGCTACCGTGCGCAGAGCATGATGGGCTGGGCTTACCTGAAACAGAAAAACTATGACAAGGCATACGAGGCACTGGTTGTGGCGGCAGAGCAAGACCCTCTGGGTGGTATCGTGCTTGCCAACGAGATGTATCTCATGCAGAACATACCAGCTAAGTATCAGAGTGTGTCGAAAGGTCGCCAGTTGCTTGAGAAATACGGCCAGTTGCACGATGTGGAGTTCCCCACCATGCACCTGATGGCAAAGAAATCGCTTATTGAACTCTACCTGAAGGGTGTGCTGAGAATGGATGTGCCGAGAGTGGCGCAGTTGATTAATGAACTGCGTGACGACCCTGATGCTGATACGTATCATAAGATTGCCGGACTGAGTTATTCGTCGCAGATGAAGTCTAACTTTGCTACTGATGCGAATGACATAATGGATGCTTTCGCAATGATGAGCAGGGCCGACTCTATACTGAAGGAGGGTTCTGGCAAGATGGATGCCGTGCAGCTTGGTGGCTGCCGCAGAACCATTGCTGCTGCAAAGTTCAATATAATGCGTGCAGCCGGTCAGATAGACGAAGGCCTGAAAATGCTGGAAGACAACAAGGATATCCCCGGGCTCAATGCCTTCACCGCGCAGTGCTTCTATAACATGAAGCGTTTTGACAAGGCACTGGAGTACTATCAGTTGGCAGCAAATGAGGGAGATGCACGTGGAGCTTTTATGACATCAATAGCCTACTACCCAATATTTGAGATCCAAGACCTCAACAAATTAGATGAGTCTTATGTTCAATTCTTGCAAAGTATTGCCAATGATGGCATTTGGTTGGATTTTTTGAGATATGTTGTTGTACGCAATGATTCAAAACATGAGCGTGATCTGCTTAAGCATATAGAATGGAATAAGGCAGCCGTGGAAAGAGGTCATGTTTATGCTGCATACTGGAATCCGTTTATTATATACCGAAAAGATCCTTGTAAAGCGGTAACCCAGGTGTGTGATGCAGCGAATATATCTGCGGCAATGGATAATAGTTTGTTTAATTACGCTTCAAACAATATATTAGGATTGATGCTGTCAAACAAGGACACTATTGCTTTGCATTGCATGAAAGAACGTGCTGAAAATAACGATGGTGCGGCGTGCTATTTACTGAGTGGCTATTACATGTTTATGGATAATATGGAGGAATATAAAAAATGGCTTATTAAAAGCTACAATGCAGATTTCGTTAATGGAATGCTTGAAGTGGCACAGTATTATTTGATGGGTGACTTGGGCTTGGAGAAAGATACGCTTGCAGCATATAAGATACTCAAAAAAATGGATGATTATGAATATTCTCAGGGGGCTGCTTTACTCGGTGGCATAGAGGGAGAGTATTTCCATAATTTCGAAGCCGCTAAACAATATAACATGAAGGCAATACAATACAAAGATCCTTCTGGCGCTTACAATTTGGGTGAGTTGTATGAAAAAGGGTTGAGCGTAGAAAGAGATTTGGAAAAGGCACGTTTATATTATGGATATGCTTCTGTGCTTGCAAAGGGGAAGCCTGCTGTGTATGGAGAAATAATGAATGTTTTCAATGATAAAATCGCCCATGTTGACAGCCTCATTGCCACCGAACTCGGCGACCTTGCCATTGACAAGTGCATGGCATCACTTTGCGACCTGACTAACCAGAGCTACAGTCCGGACAAGCGAATAGAGATGTCGGAGATACTGCTGAAGAAAATCTTTGCTTCACCGGAAGTAAAGGTAGAGACAACAGACCCGACAGGGCAGACCGTGGTGGCTACGGAAACTGCTCAGGACTTCCTCCTGCGCCTTGCTACCGTGGGCAAGCAACTCAATCTGGAGAATGTAGGAAAGAAGAGAGGCAGCAAGAACAAACTTGAACGCCTCGTGGTAAAGGAGAGCGTGAAGAATTGAAGGATTGAAGATTTGAAGAATTGAAAAATTGAAGAGCGTGAAGAATTGAAGAATTGTGTCACGGAGATGCGCCTATGAAAAAGCGGATTGCAATATCGGTATTGCTGAGTGTAGCGGTGCTGTTACTGAGTTATATAGCCGGCAACAGTGCACGTCCGTTGGCTGGTGAGAAGTCAGTGTTGGTGAAACTAAACAGTTGGAAGACAATGCTGGGACTGGCACACGACAGCGTGCCGGATGACGTGCTACTCGTGAACGTTGCCTACGACAAGATGCTGGTGGACTACACAGAGGACGGTTTGCCCATAGGCCAGGAAACGATAACCGACCGCAGAAAACTGCTCGAATTCCTTACAAAGGCGCGTGAAGCTGACAACTACAAGTTTATCATGATGGACGTGATACTTGAGCAGGGCATAACTACTGAGTATGATTCGGCACTGTTTCATGCCATAGCGCAAATGCCGCGCATCGTGATACCCGTTCATGCTGACGCTCCGCTGCAGGACAGCATACTCTACCCTAAGGCCGCCAATGCCGACTACAACATAACGCATGACGAGACGAACTTTTGCCGCTTCCAGTTCATGCACGACAGCGTGCCGACCATGCCGCTCGTGATGTATGCGGAAAAGACAGGACTGGGAATAAAGCGCCAAGGAATGTTCTATACGAGCGGCGGACGGCTCTGCCGTAACGGCATGACCCTGAAACTGCCCGTAAGGATCAGTGGGGCGTACATGGACAGGAATGAAGCGACGGAAGATACGGAGATGCTCGAACGCTCGTTCCTCTATCTGGGTGCCGACATACTTGCCGTGGACAGCGTGCTGCCCGTGGCGGAACAGATAAGCGACAAGATCGTGGTGATAGGTGACTTCAACAACGACGTTCACCGCACCTACATGGGCTACCAGCCGGGCAGCGTGATATGCCTTAATGCCTATTATGCGCTGCTTCGCGGCGAGCACCTGATAAACTGGTGGTTTGTCCTGTTCCTGTTCTTCGTGTATGCAGGCATTGCCATGCTGATACTCAACGGCAAGTCGATAGATGCCTTCTTCACTAATCCCTGGCTGAAGGCTACGGCCTCGTTCTTCGCCTTCACCGTAGTGTTCACGCTGATAGCAATGATAGTCTATGCCCTGCCCGTGGGCATGGTATATAATCCCGTAATGCCGACAACGGTGTTTACCACCCTCGGCGTAATTAAGAATGCAATAAAAAAAGTAAGAGGATGAAAAGGTTTACATTATTCGTACTGGCAGTATTGCTGCATACTGGCGGTGCAGTGGCAAATGACTACAGAATACTGTCTGTAAACGGTTCTTCGGTACAGATAAACGGAGTGCAGGCCAAGGTGGGCGACGTGTTTAACGACAAGGCCTCCATAAACTGGGGGCATGGGGAGAAACAGTCTGTGCGCATCTATGACATTACCAGACGGAGGCAGCTTGTCATGTCGTCAGCAAATGGCGGCAGGACGGGAAAGGTGCGTGAGTTTCTCTCTGACAACCGCCACCTGTCAACGAAGGGCATAACGAATGACGTGAAGAAACAGGCGGTGGAGCGTGTAGTGGAATACAGCAAATTGATGCAGGAGTTTCTTGGCGACATGGATAAAGTGGAGAATCTGGAACTCATAAACAGCATCTGCGACAACAACGGCAACGTGTCGGTAATCAATGACCTTACGACCACACGCAGCAAGGACATCGGCAACAACTCAATGTCGCTGCAGGATTACATGATGATGGTAACAAACAGGTATGAGCATAAGGTAAAGGCGCAGTATTCCGGATTCAAGTATGTGAAGACAGTCACTCAGCCAACGCCTTTGCCCGGTTTCGATGCGGCAAGTTTTGCCTTCGTGAACGTGAACAAGGTGTCTGACGTGCAGGGAACGAAGATAACCTCGCGGCAGAACATTCTGGTCAATACGGCCACGATGAAGATAAGCAGCACCATATCTGAGGACTATGAAGACCCACAGGCTCTTTATTTCGAGGCACTGGAGAAATTCAACGAAGATGACCTGGATGCCGCCTTGCCGCTTTTTGAGAAGATAGGAGCGCTGCCGCGCTATGCCGGGCGCTACCGCGCCAAGTCGATGGCCGGATGGATTTATACCGAGCAGAGGCAGTGGCAGAAGGCATACGCCCTGCTTGACGAGGCTTCGGCCGCCGGCGACCCGCTGGGCAGCGTACTATTGGCCTCAAAGATTCTCATGCGTGACGACGTGCCGGTGAAACTGCGTAATACTACACGCGGCATGACGTTGCTGCAGCAAGTGGGTGACGCTCGTGACGTAGAGATGCCTACCATGCACCTGATAGCAAAGGCTGCCCTGTTTGATGCAGCATTTGACGCTAATACAGTGGAAGCAAGATTGAATCTCTCCAACGATATGGTGGAAGACATAGCCAATACGCTGACAGAAGACCCGCTGACAACGGATGAGTTCAAGTTGCGTGGATACATACTCCGTGCCTTTGGTGGAACAACGGCTAAGGATAATGAAACAAAGCAACAGGCTTTGGAATACATAAAGAAGGCGGAGGCTTTGATTCCCGTTGTGAACATGGACGAGAAGGACTTGAACCAGATGAAGCTCTTTTCTGACATTATAAAATTGACCGTGTTGAAGAATATGGGACGGATTGATGAATCAAATGATATAATGCGCACGCTTTACAACAAACCCTATGCTGCGGCTATGGTGGCAACTGGCCTTGTTGCGAACAAGGAGATGACAGAGCAGATGAAGCAACAAGCCTTGGAATTGTATAGGACGGCGGCAAGCAACGGTAATGCATTCGGAGCTTATGTAATCAGTCTGAGCCAGATGTATGTGCCTGAGAAAGTGCCAGGTTATATGGTGGACTGGGTGAAGCAGCAGACTAATCTACGTCAAGATGCACCTGGCTGGCATGATTTTTTATTCTATCTGATATTCAATGGAAAATGGCAGAGAGACAACAAGGCATGGGACACATGGAATCAGACAGCCATAGAACTGGGCAGTACCGATGCCATGGAAGACCGGGCTTTGTTTGAGGCCGGGGGAGCAGAGCCTTCCATGAAAACGGATATTCCTAATGCTACGGAACTGATGTGCCGTGCTGCGGATGCCACACAGCGCAACAAGTTCGTGAAAGTGATTACGGCTCATAGCTTGGCACTGTCAACTGAGCATGAGAAGCAGATACCATATCAGGAGACGGAGACATACAAGACGCTGCGCAGACTTGACGAAACGGGTTCGGGAGCAGCAGCATGGTTTCTTGGTATAGACTGTTTGATAGAGTTGAACGACACGGTACAGGCTGAGAATTATTTCTTGAAAAGCCGGAATGCCGGTTTCTATCCCGGGCTTTACAGCTATGCATGCGATTTGTATGCAAAGGGAAGAGTTGATGAGGCTTACGACTTGTTTAAGCAACTTACATCGTTTCGTAACTCCATGGTATACAGTATTCTCGGCGATATTGCGCGTGATGACTATCATGACTACAAGCAGGCCAAGAAATGGTATGACACGGGACGGCGCCTTGAAAAACATTACAGTTGCTCTGCGGGAGAGTCTGTGCTTTACGAAAACGGCTGGGGTGTCAAGAAAGACTTGAAACTCGCAAAGAAATTGATGAACTTAGCCGTGCAACAATATGTTGTTTATGAGTTGAGCGGTGTGGAGGAGGACGATAAGGAGCTGATTCGCCTGCGTGCGGAGGAAGCCAGGCTGGACAGTCTTATAGCACTTGAGGGCAGTGGAAGTCCTTCGGTGGATTACATGACGAGGCTGAACGCTGTGGTGGATGGCTCAAACAGTGAGGACCTGCGCATAGAGCTTTCACAGACAGTCCTGACCGAGGTGTTTGCTTCTCCAAAGGCTGTGGTGAAGACTGTAGGCTCTAACGGCCAGACGGTGGTGGCCACGGAGACAGCGGAGGATTTCCTGCTGCGCCTTGCCACACTGAAAACGGACAAGCGCCTCATGGAGGTGGCTTCGAAAAAGGACGGCAGCGGCAAACTTACCGAACTGACTGTCAGGATGGAATAGGTCGGGAAATAATGGTTCGTAAAAAAGGAGTCTCCCGCAGATTATCGTAATCTGCGGGAGACTCTATTTTATGACGGCATCAGTTAGGGAAGATGTCGTCGAGCGTCAGTCGTTTTATCGGTGCAATCTTCTCCAGTGCAGGAATGTCGAGATCTTCCTCGTTGCCGTTGAACAGACAGACCAACGCTTCTGTGATGATGTGGCGGAGATGATACGCCAGGCTGGCAGATGAAAAAACTTAACAAAAGTTTGCATATTTGCAGAAATATGTGTAACTTTACCACCGAAATCTTCAGATAATAATATATAATGAATAACTGATAAAAGAAATAAAAGACAATGACACAGAAAAAGAAAAAGACATTCGTGCGTCCTACGGTGACAGTGTCACCGTTCGCCGCAGCCGACATCCTCGCCGGCAGTGGCTTTGAGGCAGGACAACTTGACTTCGGAGGCAACGGCACAAGCGGGACCACCACCGGCGGCGGAAGCTCTAACGGCGGAAGCTTTGACTGGAATACAGGACAGTTGGGAGGGTAGGAGCCCCACCCCCCATTCGTTTCTAAAAAACTAAAAAACAACAACGACAATGAGAAAAAGACAACTTACATACGGGGCAATGGCAGCCCTTGCGCTCGCCTTCGGCCTCACATCATGCCAGAACGAGCTGGCAGAGCTCACCCCGTCAGGCGGCGAGCGCATCACCCTCAGCGTAACACAAGACGATGCAGCCGGCACACGCACTTACCTCAATGACGACAAGAAGGTGGTGTGGAGCGACGGCGACGCCCTCAGCCTGTTTGATACGAAGAACATCAACCAACCCTTCGAGCTAACCAAAGGCGCAGGCAGCACCACCGGCGAGTTCGGCGGCACCGTGTCAGTCGATAGCAGAAAGGAATACTGCGCCGTATATCCCTACGATGCAGACTACACCTTCTCATCAGGCACCGTCACAGGTGTCACCCTTCCGGCAGAGCAGACCGCCGTTGCCAACGGCTTCGACAAGTCCGCCGCCATCATGACCGGCTACACCACCGATGCCAAGAACCTCGCCTTCAAGCAACTCTGCGCCTTCGTGCAGATAACCACCGAGAGCGCCACGAAGAAGATAGTCTTCAAGACCAACGGCACAGAGAGCCTCGCCGGTACCCTCGACGTAGCCATCGATGAAGACGGCATAGGCACAGCCACGGTAACCTCTGGCGGCACCGGCACCGTAACCCTCGTACCC
This sequence comes from Prevotella sp., assembly GCA_017413085.1. GTDB lineage: Bacteria > Bacteroidota > Bacteroidia > Bacteroidales > Bacteroidaceae > Prevotella. The sequence goes on along the minus strand of JAFPVC010000016.1, from coordinate 168,072 downwards.
GCAGGCAACGAAGAGAGCATTGCCGCCGGCACATACCTCATCGCAGTGCTGCCAGGAACCCTCACACAGGGCTTCACCATGGAGTGCGTAGGCACAGACGGCGACGGGCTCACTCGCTCATATAACGGCAGCACCTCGGTGCTGAACCGCAAGGCAGTCATCAACATGGGCACCGCCAGCACCTCAGAAGGTTGGAACTTTGTCCACGAATGTACCCATACATACGCCAAAGGCGCATACGCCCCCACCGCTAATAATGGTACAGGAGAGGAAGGTACAGACTGGGTTGACCTCGGCATACGCATAAATGGCAAGAAAATACTCTTCGCCACCCGCAACCTCGGCGCAGAGCGCGAGTACGACTACGGCGACTACTATGCCTGGGGAGCCACCGAGCCGTGGTGCATCGGCTATGACCAGGACGGCATCGATGTAACAGCAAGCAATGCCACAGCCTATGTAACCAAGCACTGGAAAGACGGTAAGAGCGATGGCTATATAGAAACCAATGCTCCGTTCTATAGCAGTGGTACTGGCAGTGACGCTATCTACACAAAATACACCGCAGGAGGTGACGTGCTCGCCGCAGAAGACGACGCAGCCAGCGTACAGTGGGGAGCAGACTGGCGCATGCCAACCTATGAGGAGATGCTGGCACTGGTTGAAAATACTACATATGTAGAGACAGACGATTATAAAGGCACTGGTATCTCAGGTCACATATTCACTGGCAAAGGTGACTTCGGCAATGCTTCTTTGTTTATTCCGGCTGCCGGCCGCTTCGATGGCGCTGCGTTCTTACGTAGCCATGGCTACTACTGGTCAAGTACGCTTAAAGACATGGGTAGAGGTAATAGCCTGTGCATTTTTGAATTTAACCATGTCAGTGGAGGCATCGCCAGCCGCTACTACGGCTACAGTGTGCGTGCTGTGCGTGCTGTCTCAGAATGATGCACCATTAGCAAAAACGTAAAGCAAGAAAAAAAGAATAGTAAAAGGCAATAATAAAAAGGCATCTGTGTGAACGATACACACAGATGCCTTTTTGTATCTCTTGGCTACCGCTCGGTACGCAGTGGCACTTGCATGAAATAATATTAAGGAGTGTCCTGTCGGACAGAAATCATACAAATCAATTCAAATCTTTCAAATCTTTTTTCTATAGATTTATTCCACCTCCTCTGTCTCACATCCGCTGAAACCATATTCCAGCAGAGCCTTGTCCTTTGGAGAGCAGAAATATACTATCTGTGCGGTAGTACACACCTCACCACGCTGACGCAGTTCGGCATCAATGAAAGCCACGTTGCGCATCTGCCTTGATATGCGTGCGCGCATCTCTACCTTTCCGCCGTCAATGGTGATGGGCTTGATGTATTTCGTGTCCATCTTGCTCGTAACAGCCACGGTGCTCAGTTTGTGGAACACTACCCAGCCAGCCACCTCGTCGAGCATCATGCAGTGTATGCCGCCGTGCAGGGTGTTACGCCAACTCTGATACTGGCTGTCGGGCTCCCAGTAGCTTACCACGTCGTCACCATCCTCAAAGAACTCCAGTTGCAGTCCCTTGTCGTTAGTAGGACAGCAGCCGGGACAGCAATAGCCTGGCACGCTGAGCCATGGATTCTTTATTCTCTTAATCATAGATAGTTATTGTTTATATTTCAGGCTGTAGTTTAGCGTAACCTACAGAGTAATAATCGTTACTATAAGCTCTTGGTAAAGGCCATTATTCCGCAGAGGGGAAGATATCGTCAAGTGTCAGTCGTTTTATCGGTGCAATCTTCTCCAGTGCAGGAATGTCGAGATCTTCCTCGTTGCCGAGAATGAGGTAGCGCAGCGGTTTTCCCTTGATGCGCTGCTGCTCGAAGTTTACCAAATCAGTAAGCGACAGCTGTGGAATACGCTCATAGAGTGCGCGGTTGATGTCGTAGTCTATGCCGAGGTGCTGGGCGTTGATATACTTGTCGAGTACACCGGTCTTTGTCGTGCGGTTTGCAGCAAGCGTTTTCATCAGACTCTGCTGTGCGGTGGTGAACAATACCTGCGACTCTGGCAGCGTGTCGGTGATTTCGCGGAACACCCGTATGCAGTCCATGAGTTTGTCGTTCTGCGATATGATGTGCTGCTGGTAATACTCCGTCTCTTCCTTGTGGTTGGGCGTTGTGTATGCAGCCCACGCATTGTAGGCCAGTCCGCGTGCTTCGCGCAACTCCTGAAAGACGATAGCGTTCATCGAACCACCGAAGTATTCGTTGAACAGACTGACCAACGGGGTGTCGGTAAGGTCCAGCGGACGGTTCTCGTTATACACCATGCGCATGTTGATGTTCTGGGCATCGTATGGAGCGAGCAATACCTCGTCGTTCGTTGTCAGGACGCGCTCGCGGCGCTTGTTCTGTGGCACGTCGGCGAGCGTGCGTGCAGTCTTGTGGCTCTTGTCAATGATGCCTGCAACCTGTTGCATTGTTGCCGGTCCCCAGTAAAGCACGGTGTGCTTCAGTCCGCTGAGGTCCTTAATCAGATTGGTGAAAACGCTTGGGTCAGTCTGTCGCATCTCGCTTACAGACATTACGTCGAGCGTAGGCGACTGCTTACCGTACAGGCCATACTGCACCAATGCATTGTAGCATGAATTTTGGTTGGTGCGCGTCTCCATCCTTCCTTTCTGCACCTGTTCGATATACTGGTTGTATACTTCAGCATCGGGCTTCAGCGTGGCGGTAATCTCGTCAAGCATCTTCACTGCCTGAGGCATGTGCTGCTGCAGGCCGGAGAGAGTAAGCGTCATTGATTTGTCGTCAGCCGAGAAACTGTAGGAGCAGGCTATGTCGTAGAAGCGTCGCTTGATTTGTTCCAGCGTTTGCTTGCTGGTGCCTATCAGTTCAAAATAGTCTTCTGCCACGTCGTAGCGACGGTCGGCATCAGTTCCAAATTCATAACGGTATTGCAGGGTGAAACGCTCGTCCTGCTCGTTCTTCTTATATAGTATTGGCAATCCCTTGCGTGTGCTGCCCTTCTGCATGTCGCGGCTGAAATCAATGAACTGCGGATGGATAGGCTCCACCTCCATCTTTTCATACTCCTCGATAAACTTGCTGCGCAAGTCGCGGTTGCTCGGTATGGCAGTGATTTCTGGCTTGTCTATTGTCACTATCGTGGTGTCGTCGCCCTTGCGTTTATATACGCATACGAAGCCGTCGGTCAAGTGTTCCTTTGCCCACTGCATGAGACTGGCCTTGGTCAGGCGGTCCATGCGGTCGAGGCGCTCCACCTGCTGCTTCCATGGTGTGCCGTTGATGTAGCAGTCAACCATCTGGCTCACGCGGCTGCGGTTGTTGTCGAGGGCGTTCAGTTCAGAGAGTTTCTCGTTTGCCACGATGCTGTGTATCAGCTTTTCGTCCCAGTCGCCGCGCTTTATCTTGTCCAGTTCGCCGAGCAGCAGACTGCGCACCTCGTCGAGCGTCTGTCCCTCGTTTGGCGTGCCTTGGAAGATGAAAATGCTGTAGTCCTTCAGTTCCCAGATGCCGCTGCCAGCCCACAGACAGCGCATCTTCTGGTTGATGTCAAGGTCTATCAATCCCACGTCGCCGTTGCTCAGCAACATGTCTATCATGGCTATGGTGTCGTTCTGCAGCGACGAGGCACCGTTCAGGCGCCAGCCGAGCATGATGTTCTCCGTCTCGAGTCCGAGAACGGTTGTGTCTTGCGGAGCAGTGATGACGGGCTGTTTGGGGAACAGTCTCGGACTGATGTCAGTGCCAGGCTGCCATGAGCCAAAGTGCTTCTCAAGTATGGCGATGGTCTGGTCTGGGTCAAGGTCGCCGGCCATGCAGATTGCCACGTTGTTGGGGCGGTAATACTTGTTGTAGTAGTTTCTGATGTTCACCTGCGAAGGATTCTTCAGATGCTCCTGCGTGCCGATGGTGCTCTGCGTGCCGTAGGAGTGGGTGGGGAAGAGCTTGCCCAGCAAAGCCTCGATGGCCTTGCGGCTGTCCTTTGTCATGGAGATGTTCTTCTCCTCATAGACAGCCTCCAGTTCGGTGTGGAAACCGCGCATCACCATGTTCTGGAAACGGTCGGCCTGAAGCATGGCCCAGCGTTCAATCTCGTTTGACGGTATGTCTTCCACATAGCACGTCACGTCATACGAAGTGTAAGCATTGGTGCCCTGACTACCAATCATCGACATCATCTTGTCATATTCGTTAGGGATGTTGTATTGGGCAGCCAACTGCGAAACGCTGTCAATCTCATGGTATTTCACCTTGCGTTCCTGCGGGTCGGTCAGCGTGCGGTATTGCTCATACAGGTCGCTTATCTTCTGCAGCAGTGGAGCCTCTGCCTCATAGTTGGTGGTACCAAACTTGTGTGTACCCTTAAACATCAGGTGCTCCAGATAGTGAGCCAGTCCGGTAGTCTCTGCCGGGTCGTTGCGCGAACCTGTGTTCACAGCCACGTGGGCAGTGATGCGCGGCTTCTCCTTGTTTACAGACAGATACACCTTCAGACCGTTCTTCAGCGTATAGATGCGTGTCTGCATAGGGTCGCCGGGCACTGTTTCGTAGTCAGCAGCCTGCAGTGAAAGGACTGAAGGATTGAAAAATTGAAGAATGGAAACGGCTGCAAGCAGCAGGAGCGATTTCCCTTTAGTAAACAGATAACTCATTTTGCTTTTTCTCCTTATTATGATGCCGTGGCGCATACTGTCCACGTCTGTTATACAATGATAGGCAAAGTTACATGTTTTTTTTCAATAATGCAAGTTTTTACATCGTTATTTCTTAAATTGCACTTTGACACTTTTCTGTCCGTTTTGCTTACACAATGACTTTTAGAAACAGTCGTCCGCGCCGTGCAATCTGGAGATTTCAGCACAGCATGAACACGGTTAAAACATGAAAAAAACGAAAAACCGCAGCAAGTTTTGTGGACTTGCTGCGGTTTTTCGTTGTAATCAGTATGCTCTTACACTGCAATCAGCACCCGATTAGATTGTAATTAGGCTGCGATTACATGGTAATTAGGCCTCGATTACATGGTAATTAGGCCCTGATTGCAGTGCCTAAAAAACGTCCTAAAACCTAACTGTCTATCAAACAACGTGTTAGTAAAGTCGCCATATTTCCGCTGTACGAAACTGTGGGAAAGATTTTTTCAAATACGCGAGTATTTCGGCGGTTGAAAAAATCACAGTGTCACGATAACTGCTGTTTCAGTGACACCGTGATATATGCTGTACGTATATCCTCGTAGTAGGCATCACCACCACCTATTAAAAACAAATACTCTCTTGAATCGTCAAAAGTACTTAAAATACTAAATTATTTTCGATTTTATTTGGAGGATTCATTTTAATTTCTTAAATTTGCAACCATGAAAGTATTGAGTAATAGAAATACTAAAGAAAAAATAAAACTCAAAGAGGTTGCAAAAATACTCTCTGGGGTTTATATGAAAGGGAATCCTACTGGGGAGATTGCCTGCCTGCAGATTAAGGACTTGCAAATGGGATCCCCCGAAACAACTGCCATGCGTATTGAATATGCACATAAGTTGGATGGCTACATGCTTAAAAAGGGGGATTTGCTTTTTGCTGGTAAGGGAACGACCTATCTATGCAAAGTGTTTGACCTTGATATTCCTGCAGTGCCTTCTACTACATTATATTCTATTAGACTACATTCCGGTATAGTCAGTCCAGAATATCTCTGTTGGTATTTAAACCATCCACGTGTAGTAGCATCCATCAAAACCGCGCAAGCTGGCAGTGGAACACCACTTATCCATAAACCTACATTAGAGAACTTGGAGATTATTGTGCCAGACCAAGAGACACAACGCCTGATTGTTGAACTGTCCTCCCTGCAGAACAGGGAAAAGGAGATACTGGAAGCAATAGCGGAAAAGCGAATGCAGGTAACCAATCAGATACTTATCAACGAATTAAACAAATAACAGATATGGAGATTAAAAAGATTAGCCAAGAAGACATTAACCGCACCGTATGGAAAGCCTGCGACACTTTCAGAGGTGTGATAGATCCGAGTCAGTACAAGGATTACATCCTGACCATGCTTTTCCTGAAGTATGTGAGCGATGTATATAAGTCAAAGTTGAACGACTACCTTATAAAATATAATGGTGACAAAGAGCGTTCTGAACGTGCCATGCGCCATGAGCGGTTTGTGGTGCCAGAAAAGAGTTCTTTCGATTTCCTTTACGACAACAGGAACGCCACGAATATTGGCGAATTGATTGATGAGGCGCTGGCCGACCTTGAGGATGCCAACCGTGAGAAAATGAGCAGCGAGGACGGCAGCAGCATCTTCCGCAACATCAGTTTTAACAGTGCCAACTTGGGTGAGCCAAAGGAAAAGAATGCCCGTCTGAAGAATCTGTTGCAGGACTTCTGTGGTTTGGACCTGGATGAGTCGCATCTGGAGAACAACGACATCATTGGCGATGCCTATATGTATCTTGTCTCCACCTTTGCCGGCGAGGCTGGCAAAAAGGCCGGTGACTTCTTCACGCCGGCAGAAGTTTCTACGTTGTTGGCCAAACTGACCAAGAGTAAGCCTGGCGCACGTATCTGTGATGTCACCTGTGGCTCTGGCTCTTTGCTCATCAAGGCAGGCAAGGAAGTGGGCAATAACAATTTCTCGCTCTATGGTCAGGAAGTGAACGGCAGCACATGGGCTTTGGCTATGATGAATATGTTTCTGCATGGATTCGACAATGCCGTTATCCGCTGGGGCGATACGCTGCGCAACCCGAAACTGAAAGTCAACGACAAGTTGATGAAGTTTGATACTGTTGTGGCTAATCCTCCTTTCTCTCTTGACAAATGGGGAGCCGAGGATGCTGCAAGCGATCCATACAACCGTTTCTGGCGTGGCATACCGCCCAAGAGCAAGGGTGACTGGGCATTTATCAGCCACATGTTGGAGGTGGCTGATGACAATAGCGGAAAGGTTGGTGTCATCATTCCTCACGGTGTACTCTTCCGTGGAGGCAGCGAGGGCAAGATTCGCCAGTATATACTTGAGAACGAGCACACCTTGGAGGCAGTCATAGGCTTGCCTGCCAACCTTTTCTATGGAACAGGTATTCCTGCCGCTATTGCCATCTTCCGCAAAGGTCGTAACTCTGAAAACGTATTGTTCATTGATGCAAGTCGAGAGTTTGAGAACGGCAAGAATCAGAACAAACTCCGCGAAAAAGATATTGAGCATATCGTAACGACTTATCAGAAGTTTGTCGATGGAGAATTCGCTCCAGGCGTAGCCGAAGACAAATATGCCTTTGTCGCAACTCCTGATGACATACGCGAGAATGATTTCAACCTCAACATCCCCCGTTATGTTGATACCTACGAGGAAGAAGCAGAAATCGACATTCCTGCTGTGCAGAAAGAAATAGAGCAGTTAGAGACGGAACTCGCAGAAGTACAGGCAAAAATGAAAGAGTATTTGAAACAGTTAGGTTATTAACCAACCATTTCGAGGATATCCTCGAAATGGTCAAATAGATAGTTTATGAAGATTCAGTTTGCATCAGACCTACACTTAGAGATGGCGGCTAATAGCGCTTGGCTCCAATCACATCCGTTGGAAGTGGCTGGCGATATCCTTGTGTTGGCTGGTGATATTACTTATTTGGAAGAAGATATTCCCAACTTTTTTTTGGATTGGGTCTCAGCCTCCTATCACCAAGTACTCATCATTCCTGGTAACCATGAATATTATCACTATGGGGATATTGCCAAACGTGGAGACTCATGGCAATGGATGCTCCGTGAGAATGTTGGCTATTATTTTAATAAAGTGGTCAATATTGACAATGTAGATTTCATCCTTTCCACTATGTGGTCGCACATTCCTGAGGTAGATATGTTTCAGGTTCAAAGAGGCTTGAACGACTTTTACCAAGTACTATGTAATGGCGAGTTGTTGACACCTGATGACTTCAATGCGGAACATGAGCGATGCAAACAATTTATAACTAAGAGCGTAGCAGAAAGCAAAGCCGAGCATATTGTGGTAGTCACCCATCATGTGCCAACCCAACAATGCGTTGCCCCACAACATCAAGGCAGCACTCTCTCAAACGCCTTTGCTGTAGAAATGGGGAATATAATTGCCAACAATAAGATAGACTATTGGATATATGGACACTCTCACACAAATATTGACGCAGAAATTGGATCGACAAAGATTGTAGCCAATCAATTAGGCTATATTGCTCATGGTGAACAACGTAATGGATTTGATAATAAGAGAATCATTGAGTTATGAACAAAGAAAAATATATACCACAAGGATATAAAGACTCTCCACTTGGCATTATTCCAAAGGAATGGGAAGTGAAGAGGCTAGGAGATGTGTGTTACATTTCGGTTGGGAGAGACGTACAGGTGGATCACTTTAGTGAATTTATGACAGATGATTATAAATACCCAGTTTATTCAAATACCATAGAAGAGAAGGGACTGTACGGGTTTTACAATTATGAGGAATTTACCAAAGGTAAAGTCACTGTTGTTGGTCGAGGTGTTGGATTAGGCACTTCATTCGCAAGAGACAATGGATTTGGTGCTATAGGACGTTTAGTAGTTTTAACTCCGAGAAATAATTTGTCTAATCATTATTTGGAAAATTATATAAATAGCAAAGTACATTTTTTCGTAGAAAGTGCTGCGATACCTCAACTTACAGGAGAGCAGATTGCATCCTATAAAATTGCTATTCCACCATTTCCAGAACAATTATTAATTGAAAACTACATTCAGCTTTGGGACACCGCCATAGAGAAACAATCAGAATTGATTGAAAAGCTCAAATTGCGCAAACGCGCATTGATGCAGCAACTCCTTACAGGCAAGAAACGCCTGCCAGGTTTTAATGGGGAGTGGAAACGTAAAAAACTTGGAGATATAGCAGAACGAGTAACTCGGAAGAATGAAGAAGACAACAAAAATGTTGTGACGATTTCTGCCCAACGAGGCTTTGTCATTCAAACAGACTTCTTCAACAAGAGTGTTGCAAGTGAGGTGCTTGATAATTATTTCTTAGTATATAAAGACGAATTCTGCTATAATAAGAGTTATTCCAATGGTTATCCTATGGGAGCCATTAAACGACTAAAGTCTTTTGACAAAGCCGTCGTTACTACCCTTTATATATGCTTTAAGTTGAAGAACATGGCTTCTGTCAATATTGACTTTTTTGAGCAGTATTGTGAATCTGGCATATTCAACAAAGAATTGATAAAGGTGGCCAACGAAGGAGGACGAGCTCATGGATTGCTTAACGTGACTCCTGCTGATTTTTTCAATATGCACATGAGAATCCCTAATATTGACGAACAGAATGCCATAGCAATCTTATTAGTCAATGCCAACAAAGAAATAGAACTCGCTAATGAAAAATTGGCAAGTTTTCAATCTCAAAAGCGAGGATTGATGCAGCAATTATTAACTGGAAAGAAAAGAGTAATTAAAAACGAATTATGACAACAACATATTATTCGAATCAAATAGCATCTATAGAAAAAGAGATCGCTGATTTGCAAAAGAAGATTGCTGATGAGGCGAAGAAAGAGTATGATTGCCAGAATAGAATAAGTTCTATAGAGCGATCTATCACAAGATATACTTCTATGTCTTCTTTACAGAGTAAGCAACGTGATATTCAAAACCAGAATAAGAAGATTATAGATTGTAAAAAGAAGCAAGCGGGATATCAGAAAAAGATTGCTGATAAGACGAAGACTCTTCGACAAAGAAAAATTGATTTACAAAAAGAGGAAAAAAGAGAGCAAGAGAAACGTATGCGAGAAGAAAAGACTTTTCAAGATAAACTTCAAAAAGATATTCAACAGCAGAAAAGCATTCTGAACACACTTGTTGAACAGAATTATTCTGCAAAGTTGCAAAACGAAATGTCTCACGTAGAGGATAAACAATATGATTTTTTCATCTCTCATGCTTCTGAAGACAAAGAAAATTTTGTGAAAGCCTTAGCAGAAGGATTAACCGAAGAAGGATGCAAGGTTTGGTACGATAATTTTGTCCTAAAGATAGGAGACAGTTTAAGAGAGAGTATAGACAGAGGATTAGCAAATTCCAAATATGGGATTGTTGTAATATCTCCATATTTCCTTAAAAAGAGGTGGCCAGCCTACGAGTTAAATGGAATGGTCGCAAGGGAAATGAATGGTCATAAAGTTATCCTTCCGATTTGGCATAAAGTAACCAAAGATGAGGTCTTGCAATATAGTCCCACATTGGCTGACAAGTTAGCACTTAACACAGCAATTCATAGCATGAAAGAGATCATAGAGCAATTAAAAACTTTTGTAATTAGCGAATAAAAAAGAGTCACCAATTTGGCAACCCTTTTCCAACCGAGGACACCCCAGTCCAATGGAATTTAAATTCCACTGCAAAGGTAATACAAATAATTGAGAAAAGAAATAGAAACTGATAAATTTCGCATTATATAACAAAGAAATACAATAAAATTATGATATCAAAAATAGAAGTGCAAGAATTACTGCATAGTACTGAGACTTATCGTGTGGAGCGTACAATCTCAACGGGAGACATGGATAAGTTCCAAGAAGCCATTTGCGCCTTTTCCAATGATTTGCCAAACTCCAGAAAAAATGGTTATTTAATCATTGGAGCACACGATGATGGTACGCTGTCGGGACTTAAAGTTGATGATGCCTTGATGAAAAAGGTTGCGGCTATCCGTTCTGATGGAAACATTTTGCCATTACCGATTATGTCTGTTGAGCGTTTCGAGTTTCCAGACGGAGATTTACTTGTGGCTGAGGTGTCTCCTTCCTTGCTTCCGCCCGTTCGCTATCGTGGAAGGACCTTTGTGCGCATTGGGCCTCGTCGAGACATTGCCACAGAAGCCGAGGAAAGAATATTATTAGAACGCAGGACTTCGTATATGGCAACTTTTGATGCCATGCCTTGCCTTGGAGCAACCATCAACGATATTGATGAAGACTATATCAAGCAAGACTATCTCCCACAGGTGATTGATGTAGAAGTATTAGCCAGTGACAAACGTGACATGAAGGAACAGTTGGCCTCCATACATCTTTATGATCTGACGCACGATTGTCCGACCAATGCCGGCATTATTCTTTTTGGTAATAATCCACGTCATTTCTTGCCAGGCTTTTATATTCAATACGTTCGCTTTGCAGGAAAAGCCATCGGAGGGCAGGTCCTTAATGAAAAACGATTCCAAGGGCCACTCTATCGACTTTTGCCTGAATTGGAATTGTTTGTAAGCAATGCCATTATCACTCAACGTCCAGTTGCAATAAGTCTTTTTCGTGAAAAAGCAGTTATCAACTATCCCAACAACGCACTTCGCGAGTTGCTGATGAATGCGTGTATGCATCGTGATTATCAGTCGAACATGCCAGTTCGTCTATATCAGTTTGACGACCATATTGAGATTATGAATGCTGGCGGTTTGTATGGTGAGGCCCGTCCTGAGAATTTTCCCACAGTCAATGACTATCGGAATCCTATCATAGCAGAAGCCATGAAGGAGATGAAGTACGTTAACATGTTTAATCAGGGTATCAGGCGCGTACAAGAAATGCTTCGAGAAAACAACAACGAGGAAGCTGTTTTTGATGTTTCTAAATTAACAGTCTTTGAGGTGACTGTTTTCTCTACTGTTGACGATGGTACTCAAGGTGGTACTCAAGGTGATACTCAAGGTGATCCCCAAGGTGATACCCTTGATGCTTGGATAGAGACTCAGATAAAGAAAAATCCCAAAGTGACAACTGAGGAATTGGCAAGTTTGAGTAATAAAGGGGTTGCTACAATTAAACGTCATCTTGCAAAATTGCCTCATATTAAATATGTAGGAAGTGGTTATAGTGGGCACTGGGAAATAGAAAAATAGGGCAAATATGAATAGAATATCATTCAAGGAAAATGACATTAGCCAGAAGCCGGCTATGGAGCTGTTGCAGAAATTGGGCTATCAGTATCTGTCGCCAGACGAGGCATTGGCCATGCGAGGCGGCAAGACTTCTAATGTGCTATTAGAAGAAGTGCTAAGACGGCAGCTGAGGGAACTGAACTCTATCAGAATAGGTTCACGCAAGGAAGCTCGCTTCTCGGAGCAGAACATAGAGAACGGAGTGATTGCCATGCGTAATGTACCTATGGAGGAAGGTTACCTTAGCGGCAACGAGGCTGTATATAACATGCTGACATTAGGAAAGGCCTTTGAGCAAAGCATTGATGGTGACAAGAAAAGTTACACAATGCGCTACATAGACTGGGAGCATCCTGAGAATAATGTATATCATGTGACAGAGGAGTTTGCCGTTACTCGTACAGGTTCTGCAGACACTTACCGTCCGGATATTGTCTTATTCGTAAATGGTATTCCTTTGGTAGTAATAGAGTGTAAACGACCGGATATCAAGGGAGCAGAGGAGCAGGCTATTTCTCAGCATCTGCGTAATCAGCAGGACGATGGTATCAGAGGACTATATGTATATAGTATGATACTGTTGGTTGTCGGCAACAACTTTGGCAGTTATGGCACGACAGGCTCTGCCCAGAAGTTCTGGAGCAAGTGGCATGAGATGTTTGTCAACAAGGAAGAAGAGTTGGACTATCAGAAGCGACTCCTGGATATTGTCAACAAAGGCAGTGAGGAGGTACGCACTCCAACAATACAAGATGAATACATCTACAATCTCTGTCGTCCAGAACGATTGCTGGAATTGACATATCATTTTACGCTTTATGATGCCGGCATCAAGAAACTGGCACGTTACCAGCAATACTTCACCGTGAAAGAAACTGTTGAAAGAGTGAAAAGGATTGAGGCAGGCAAACGCAACGGCGGTGTGGTATGGCATACACAAGGCAGTGGCAAATCGCTTACGATGGTGTTGCTGGCGCAGAAGATTGCTACAGTAGTACAGAATCCACGTATTGTATTGGTGACAGACCGTACAGACTTGGACGACCAGATTACCAAGACCTTCCGCAAATGCGGCAAGGATGTAGAGAATGCCACGACAGGCATAAAACTGGTGGAGCTGCTGGAAAGCAATACAGATTCGGTTATTACAACCATTATCAATAAATTTGCTACTGCTATCAAGAAAATCAAGCAGCCATTGACAGACTCGAACATCTTTATCCTGATTGATGAAGCCCATCGCAGCCAGTATAAGGAAATGGCTATCCAAATGAATCGTGTTCTGCCTAATGCCTGCAAGATAGCCTTTACTGGTACACCGTTGATGAAGAAGGACAAGAATACTGCCCGCACTTTTGGCGGTATCATCAAGCCAGTATATACAGTAAAACAAGCTGTGGAAGATCGTGCCGTAGTACCTTTGCTCTACGAAGGTCGCATAGTACCACAATTTGTGACGGAAGGGCCTATCGACAGTTTCTTTGAACGTGTATGCGAAGACTTAACAGAAGAACAGTCCGTTGACCTCAAGAAGAAGTTCTCTCGTACAGACATACTAAACCAGACGGAACAGCGTATCTATTCAATTGCGACAGATATTTCAGAACATTATGCAGTCAACTGGAAAGGTACAGGATTTAAGGCCATGCTGGTAACACCCAAGAAGAAGGTCGCCATTCTTTACAAGAAGTATCTTGACGAGATAGGCAAAGTGACATCTGAAGTATTGATTACGGCGCCAGATGACCGTGAGGGTGAAGAAACTGCCTACGGAGATACGCCTGAGGAGATAAAGACGTTCTGGAAGCAGATGATGGATGAGCATGGAACGCCTCACAAATATCAGGAAAACCTGATTGCCAGATTCAAAGGACAGGAAGAGCCAGAGATAATGATTGTGGTAGATAAACTGCTCACAGGTTTTGATGAGCCGAAAGTGACGGTGATGTATCTTGACCGCAATCTGACTGGACACACATTGTTACAAGCAGTTGCACGTGTCAACCGTACTTGTGACAGGAAGGACTATGGCTACATCATCGACTACTACGGTGTGTTGGCAGAACTGGACAATGCATTAAGTATATATTCCGAATATGATGAGGAAGACAAAGAAGTGTTCCTTGAGACCTTGACACCAGTAAGCGACAAGATAGCAGAACTTCCCCAAAGAAATGCCGAGCTATGGGATATGTTCAAGACAATTCCCAATAAGCGTGACTTGGAAGCATACGCCCAGTCTTTACGTTTGGAAGACAGGCGTCATGAGTTCTATGATCGTTTGACGGCATTCTCATCTGTTCTGCAACTGGCTCTTTCTACAAAAGAATTTCATGAGAATACAGATGAAAAGACGATAGAGCGATACAAGGAAGACCTGAAGATGTTTGTGAAACTGCGTAATTCTGTTCAGCTACGCTATTCAGATGCCATTGACTATAAGAAATACGAGGCAAGGATTGAAAAACTTATCAACCGCCATGTGGAGAGTGACGAGGTAAAGGTGATTACACAATTGGTAAATATTTTTGACACAGAAAAGTTCCAGAAAGAGGTTGATAATATTGTAGGAACAGCAGCAAAGGCTGACACCATCGCATCCCGCACATCTAAATACATTACGGAAAACATGGATTCAGACCCTGCTTTCTATAAGAAATTCTCACAATTAATCCGTGAGGCCATTGAGGCATACGAGCAAGGAAGACTCAGCGATAATGAATACCTGGAAAGAATGTTACAGTTTAAGGAAGATGTATTGAACCATACGGACAGCGAACTGCCGGCAGAACTGGAACATAACAATGCGGCCAAGGCCTACTATGGCATTGCATTGGAAAACTACAAGCGTCTGTTCCCAGAACAGCCAGTCAAAGAAATGGCCCTTGCCACAACCAAGGCTTTTGATGAGATTATCCGAAAGGCTGTTATAGTGGATAATGCTGTTTTGGTGGACTGGCAATCCAAGAGTGATACTATCGGAAGAATGAAGATTGATATGGAAGACGAGTTAATAGATAACATTAAGCGGAAATACGGAGTTGACTTCTCATTCGACAATATGGATGTTATCATTGACGGTTGCGTAGATGTGGCAAAAATATGGATCAGATAACAAGCGACAGCATACAATACGGAGCATCAACAATTCATTATGATATAGAATTTGTGCAACGAAAGACACTGAGTATCAGTGTCAATCCAGATGGTTGCATCCAATTGAAAGCACCTATGGATGCCACTTTAGAACAGATTCAGAAAAAGGTTCACAAAAAAGCTGATTGGATATTGCGACAGAAACGGTTCTTTGAATCATTTGGCACACCTACTACCAGACGTCAATATATCAGTGGAGAGTCACATCTGTATCTGGGACGCCAATATATGTTGAAAGTAAGGGAAAGCAATACCAATGCTGTACATTACCAAAACAACATCATAGAAATTGAATGTCGGCACAAAAAGGATGCTGGCGTATTATTGCAGACATGGTATCGTCAACGTGCGGATATCAAGTTTCCTGAATACGCTAAACCTATCATTGAACAATTCTCCGCTTATGGCGTAACGCCCAAAAGTCTTTCTATTAAGAAGATGGAGAAACGATGGGGGTGTTGTACCATTGACGGACACATCACGATAAATCCTCGTTTGATTTGTGCCCCAAGATGCTGCATTGAATACGTCATTACCCACGAACTATGCCATTTGATACATCGCAATCATAATAAAGAATTCTACGCACTTCTTACTAAGGTAATGCCACACTGGGAGAAATGGAAAAATAAATTAGAAAGAATTTTGATGTAAAAAGAATAAAATAAACAATCAACATATTTGTCTTGTGTTGTCTTCTAAAAAATAAAACTTATAAAACAAAGAAAACTTCTTGTTGGATAATGTTTTATTTGTTTTATAAGTTTTAATCTTTTCTTCACAACGGATTATGCTTTCCTGTAGCCAGGATTGTTTGCCTTGGCTAAAGGCTTTCGAGGAACTCCGTGAGCTGCTTGTCGCTTACGTCGCCCATATCGTACTCGCGTTCTGCATCGCGGCGGATGGCATCCTTCCACTCCTCCGTGGCTTGCTCGCGTTCGGCATCGTTCTCGGCATAGCCCTTCCACTGTGCGTAGCTGTCATAGATGTCGCGCATGTGCTCTTCAAGTTTCTCGATGCTGCTGATGTCGCCAGACAGTATGTCTTCCTGTATCTGCAGCACAGTTTCTGTTGGTGCCAGCAGACCGAGCAGGTCTGTCCATTCCGTTGTGCTGTCGGCACCTTCATACATTCGCAGTGCCATGTCGTAATAGTATAAGCCGCGCTGCATGGCTGATGCACTGATGGAATATCCGTTGTAGGTGTATTCGTCGGCATCCTCGCCCTGAGTCTGTTGCAGGTGCTCAAGTTCGTGTATGGCCTGTTTGATGCGCTCGATAACGTATGGCGAAAGCCAGTCGAAGATGATGAGCGAGCGACGGCCTGACTGCGGACGCTTGTCGCGCTTCGGCCATTTCATCACGTCGCGGTATGTGCCTACGGTGCAGAGGTTCTGGCCGGGTTTCAGGTTTGTCTTCCTGCCGTTGCCAATAACATAGGAGAACGGGAACATGGAAGTGTCGGGGTGCGTCTCGATCTTGCCCATAGCCATGGAGAATGCACCTATCTCTGCCGGCCACAGGATGTGGGCACCGCTGGCGGTCTTTGCTCCACGCTGCATAGTGCCATAGTGGATAGGTCCCATCTTGTAGGCGTGGTTTGAGAAGTTGGTGCCTGAACCAGCGTTGTAGAAAGAATACTCACCGCCGATGAGCAGCGATGACTTGTGGTGGCTCACGGAAAAAGGTCCGCACAGTGCGGCGCAGGCCTCGCCGTTGTCCATGTGTGAGTTTGCGAAAAACAGAGAATTCTCTGAAGTGAAGCCGCGGCCTATATGGCATGCTTCGCCCACGAAAGAGTCGTAGAGACGTGCGCCGTCAACTATCGTTGCCCCTGCCTGGGCTATGCAGTTCTCCATTATCACGTCGTCGCCGATGTAGACCGAAGCCTCGGGGGATGTGACGATGGTGCAGTCAATCAGGCGTGAGGCACCGCACAA
This sequence comes from Prevotella sp., assembly GCA_017413085.1. Lineage (GTDB taxonomy): Bacteria > Bacteroidota > Bacteroidia > Bacteroidales > Bacteroidaceae > Prevotella. The sequence continues at coordinate 150,993 of JAFPVC010000016.1, read as the reverse complement.
CTCTGCATCATCACCTACGGATACGTTGGTCAGTTCGCGACAGTCGGTGATGGTCACGCCTGAGCCTATCGTGGTGCATTGCGCTATGTTTTGGCTGACGAACAGTTCGGTCATGTTGCGCAGGTGGGAGAAGAGCCTTTCATCCTCGCTCCACCGCGTCATCAGGGCGGCGGTTTGCGAGGTGAGCGCACTGTAGAGAATCACGTTGCCGTCGCCGGCCTCGTTCTTTACGCTTACCGTTACCCCCTGGCCGAATGTGGCTCCGTCAGTCGTGCGCAGTACGCCTACGTTCTCTATGCTTACGTCCTGGCCAATGCGCACCTCGCCCTCGAAACGCACGTTTCTTACTTTGGCTGCAGTGAAACCGGCAGCCACGTTTATCAGTTCCCAGTCACTGCTGCGGCAACCTTGCTCGCGCAACTGTGCTATTTCGTCAAGTGTCAGTTTTCTGTATTCCATATTGGATGCAAATGTAGTTAAAAAATGTCATATACGCAAGTGAAACGCAACTTTTTTCGCTCTATATAACTGCGTTATCACATTTTTTTGTAACTTTGCCTTCACCGAAGTTACTTGCACTCAGAAAAGCACAAATAAATTTGGCTTTTCGCTTGTTTTTTCGTAACTTTGCATACGGATATCCATTTGATTAGATATGATACAAGTAAGAAATATAACCAAATCGTATGGCAGTCTGCAGGTGCTTAAAGGCATAGACCTGAGCATCGGCAAGGGTGAGGTGGTGAGCATCGTAGGTCCCAGTGGCGCAGGCAAGACAACATTGCTCCAGATTATGGGTACGCTCGACAGTCCCGATGGCGGAACGGTGATACTGGATGGCACGGATGTTACGGCACTGTCAAGCAACAAGCTGGCTGACTTCCGTAACAACAACGTGGGTTTCGTGTTTCAGTTCCATCAGCTGCTGCCTGAGTTTACTGCCGAAGAGAATATTATGCTCCCTGCGCTCATCGGTGGGGGAAAGCGTTCGGAGGCGAAGCAGAGGTGCCGGGAGTTGCTTGACTTCCTCGGACTGGCCGACCGTGCGCATCATAAGCCGGCGGAACTTTCAGGCGGTGAGAAACAGCGCGTGGCGGTGGCGCGCGCGTTGATTAACAATCCCGCAGTGGTGTTTGCCGATGAGCCGTCAGGCTCGCTTGACTCGAAGAACAAGCAGGAACTGCATCAGCTGTTCTTTGACTTGCGCGACAAGTTTGGACAGACATTCGTCATAGTTACCCATGATGAGGAACTGGCACGTATAACAGACCGCACCATACATATCATTGACGGCGTCGTGATGAATGATGACAAGGATAATACAGTAGAAGATGGAACAGCTGAAATTAGGAGAGAAGAATAAGTTGCGTGCGGCATGGCGCGTTGACTTCGGCATGTATCTTGAGGGCGGAGGGTATGACGGAAAGATACTCCTGCCTGAACGCTATGTGCCTGAAGACCTTGAGGTGGGTGACGAAATAGAAGTGTTCCTCTATCTTGACAACGAGGAACGCCTCATAGCCACTACACTTGAACCTAAGGCTATGGTGGGCGACTTTGCCTACCTTGAGGTTGCGTGGGTTAATGAATTTGGTGCCTTCCTTGACTGGGGACTGATGAAAGACCTCTTCTGCCCGTTCCGTGAGCAGAAGCGACGGATGGAGAAGGGACGCTCATACATAGTGCATGTGCATGTGGATGAGGAAAGCTACCGCATAATGGCTTCTGCAAAGATAGAAAAATACCTGCAACAGCCTTTGCAGGGACAGTTGCAGGTAGGTCAAGAGGTGGAGCTGCTCGTGTGGCAGAAGACCGACCTCGGTTTTAAAGTCATTATTGATAACCGCTATGCTGGTTTGTTGTATGATTCGCAGGTGTTCCGCTCTTTGCATACTGGCGACAGGGTAGGGGGCTTTATTTCGCGCATACGTCCTGACGGCAAGATAGACTGTGCTTTGCAGCGTTCAGGCCATCAGCATGCCGTGGACTTCTCTGCCCGCCTGCTGCGATACTTGGAAACGCAGGGTGGCCGTTGCCGCCTTAACGACAAGAGCGATGCTGCGGAGATACAAGAACAGTTCGGCGTCAGCAAGCGTACCTATAAACAAGCTGTAGGCGATTTGTACAAGCGCCGTCTAATCCGCATAACCGACAGCGGTATAGAACTGGTGTAGTCTTGTTTGGAATATATTTCGCTTGACTACTTCTGTCTTATGAACACGTTGATTGGCGTGCCTGTCAGCTCCCAGTTGGCTCGCAGCTGATTCTCAAGGAAGCGGCGGTACTGCTCCTTGACATACTGCGGCAGGTTGGCATAGAACACAAACGTAGGTATCTGCGTGTCGGGTATCTGGTTGCAGTATTTTATCTTGATATACTTACCTTTGACAGACTGAGGTGGTGTTGCTTCGATGATAGGCAGCATCACCTCATTCAGTTTGCTGGTGCCTATGCGCACCTTGCGGTTGAGGTATACCTGCTTTGCGGTTTCAAGCACCTTGAAGATACGCTGCTTGGTCAGTGCTGAAGCAAAGACTATCGGGAAGTCCACGAACGGTGCCATGCGCTCGCGTATGGCATTCTCGAATGTCTTGATGGCTATAGGCGACTTGTCCTCTACGAGGTCCCATTTGTTCACCACCACGACAAGTGACTTGTTGTTCTTCTGTATCAGCTGGAAGATGTTCATGTCCTGTGCCTCGATACCGCGTGTGGCATCAATCATCAGTATGCACACGTCGGAGTTTTCTATGGCACGGATGCTTCGCATCACGCTGTAGAACTCAAGGTCTTCCGTTACTTTGTTCTTGCGGCGTATGCCGGCAGTGTCGACGAGATAGAAGTCGAAGCCGAACTTGTCATATCGTGTATAGATTGAGTCGCGCGTGGTGCCGGCAATCTCCGTCACGATGTTGCGCTCCTCGCCGATGAAGGCGTTGATGATGCTTGACTTTCCTGCATTAGGTCTGCCCACTACTGCGAAGCGTGGTATGCTTTCGTCTATGTCGTCCTTCTTGTCCTTTGGCAGACGCTCGAGCACCATGTCGAGAAGGTCGCCCGTACCGGAGCCTGATATGGCACTGATGCAAACAGGGTCGCCCAGTCCAAGGCTGTAGAACTCGGCGGCATAGTACTGCATGTCGTTGCTGTCGGCCTTGTTTGAAACGAGGATTACTGGCAGTTTCGTGCGGCGCAGTATCTGTGCTACGTCGCTGTCGAGGTCAGTAACGCCTGACTTTACGTCAACCACGAACAGCACGAGGTCTGCCTCCTCTGTTGCAATCTTCACTTGGTCGCGTATGGCGCCCTCGAAGATGTCGTCGGAGTTTACCACCCATCCTCCTGTATCCACTACGGAGAATTCCTTGCCGTTCCATTCGCATTTGCCGTACTGGCGGTCGCGTGTAGTGCCTGCCACGTCGCTGACGATAGCGTGGCGTGTCTTTGTAAGTCTGTTGAAAAGTGTTGACTTGCCTACGTTAGGCCGTCCAACTATTGCTACTAAATTTCCCATAATTAATTAAAGCCCCTCCCTCCCCTCCCCGTGGGGGAGGGCTTTGGATTACCTTTGTTCCGTCACTATGACTTCTGCAAGATATTACCTTTGCTCCATCGCTATGACTTCTGCAAATATTACCTTTGTTCCGTCTCTATAACTTCTGCAAAAGGCAAATCCGGAAAGACATGTTTGTTTATTGTTTTCAATATTTGTTCTATGTTATTTGTGACTATTTCATTCGTAAAACGAATCACGGTATATCCTAAACTCTCCAAATAACTTTGCCGAACCTTGTCTTTTTCTCTCTGTTCTTCTCCTTCATAACATTCTCCATCCAACTCTATAATGAGATTGTGTTCAAGGCAAACGAAATCAGCTATGTAATCTCCTATTATATATTGCCTTCTGAACTTCGTTCCTTGTTTTCCGCGCCTGAGTTCTTTCCAAAGCTTTTCTTCTGCCCAGGTCATGTTATGGCGATTAAACTTGGCATAGCCCTTCAGCAATCCATACCTGTCTCTATGTGCCGTCTTATATAACGGACATTCCTTCGCCATCTCCCAATATTATATTTATACAAAAACTTTTTTTATTAATACATACCCCCACGAAAAGACGAGAAAGCCTTCCCATTCAGCCTTACGTAATCCAACCCCCTCCCCCACGGGGAGGGCAGGGCGGGGCTCTTTTCATTCAGCCTTACGTAATCTATTCCCCTCCCCCACGGGGAGGGCAGGGAGGGGCTTCAATTCTGTTCGTACCCGAACTTCTCCAGCTCCTTAGCGTTTTGTCGCCAATCCTTGTCAACTTTGACGTAGGTCTCAAGGAATATGTGCTTGTCAAAGAACTTCTCTAATGTCTTGCGTGCCTCGGTGCTCACTTTCTTCAGTGCCACACCCTGATGGCCGATGATGATGCCCTTCTGGCTTTCACGTTCCACATAAATCACTGCACGGATGTCGATGCGCTTGTCTGTTTCCTTGAACGATTCGCAGTGTACCTCCACTGAGTATGGAATTTCCTTGTCGTAATACAGCAGTATTTTCTCGCGTATTATCTCGTTGACGAAGAAACGTGCAGGCTTGTCGGTCAATTGTTCCTTGTCAAAGTACGGCGGTGAGTCAGGCAGCAGTTCCTTGATACGCTGCAGCAGCATGTCAATGCCGAACTTGTTCTTTGCTGATATGGGCAGTATCTCGGCGTTTGGTAAAAGCGTGTGCCATTTCTCTACGATGTCGCCGAGCTTCTGCTGGTCGCTCTCGTCAATCTTGTTGATGAGCAGTATGACGGGGATGGTCATCTTCGCAACCTTGTCGAGGAACTCACGGTTCTTCTCCGGGTTCTCCACCACGTCGGTGACGTAGAGCAGTACGTCGGCATCCTGCAATGCCGACTCCGAGAATGCCAGCATCGATTCCTGCAGTTTGTAGTTAGGCTTCAGTACGCCCGGCGTGTCAGAGAATACTATCTGCATCTCGTCGGTGTTGACTATGCCCATGATGCGGTGGCGCGTGGTCTGAGCCTTGAAGGTAGCAATCGAAATACGCTCACCAACCAACTGGTTCATGAGCGTACTTTTACCTACATTAGGATTGCCTACTATATTTACGAATCCTGCTTTATGCATTGTATCCCCATTTATAATAACTTGCTCCGTGAACGAATCCGGCTCCGAAGGCTGTCAGTATGACGTTGTCGCCTTTCTTCAGTTTCTTCTCGAAGTCCCACATTGCCAGAGCTATTGAAGCTGCGCTGGTGTTGCCGTAACGCTCGATATTTATTAGCACCTTGTCCATAGGTATCTCCAATCGCTTTGTCACGGCATCGATGATGCGCATGTTTGCCTCGTGAGGAATGACCCACGTCACGCTGTCCTTTGTCAGGTTGTTGCGTCGCATTATCTCTTCCACATCGTCGGCCATTGATGTCACGGCGTAGCGGAACACTGTGCGTCCCTCCTGATAAATGTAGTGCATGCGGTGATCAACGGTGTAGTGTGATGCCGGGCATACCGAACCGCCTGCCTTCATGTGAAGGAATGGCAGTCCCTTGCCGTCGGTACGCAGGAACGAGTCCTGGAAACCGATGCCTTCCTCTTCCGTTGCTTCCATCATTGCCGCAGCCGCACCGTCGCCGAAGAGCACACACGTCTGGCGATCCTGATAGTCAACCATCGACGACATCTTCTCTGCAGCCACACAGATGACACGCTTGTAGCGTCCGCTCTGTATGAATGCCGATGCCATGTCAAGTATATAGAGGAAGCCGCAGCATGCACATGATACGTCAAAACCATGCGCATTCTCCAGTCCGAGTTTGCCGATAACTATCGACGCATTCGATGGGAACCTGTAGTCAGGCGTGGTTGTTGCGCATATCACGCAGTCAATGCTTTGCGGGTCAACCTGCGTTTTCTGTAGCAGTTCGCGGCATGCTTTACGAGCAAGATATGCCGAGCCGAGACCCTCTTCGTTGAGGATTCGGCGCTCCTTGATGCCCACGCGGGTTGTTATCCACTCGTCATCGGTGTCTACCATGCGCGAGAGTTCCTCGTTTGTGAGGATATACTCTGGCACGTAGCCACCGATGCCGGTGATGACAGCATTTATATTGCTCATATTGTATATTACTCAGCGTCCTCCATTACGATGGCCTGCTTGCCACGATACTGTCCGCATGTCGGGCATACTGTGTGGTATACATAGTATGCACCGCAGTTAGGACATACTGCGAGTGTGGGAGCTACTGCCTTGTCGTGAGTGCGACGCTTGAGTGTACGTGTCTTTGACTGTCTTCTTTTTGGATGTGCCATTTTTTTGTTTTACTTTTTGATGTTTTTTATTATTCTGTTAATTTCTTCAGACCTGCCCAGCGTGGGTCGATATCACCTTCCTCAGTCCCGTCACCGCTTCGGGCGGCTGACAGCTCGTTGAGCTTTTCCGTCATCGCAGCATTGCATTTTCCAGGTGCATGAACGTGCTTGATGGGTACTGCCAGTGCTATCGTCTCATATACGAGCCATGAGCAGTCGAGCACGCTTTGGTTCTCGTCTACTACTATTGTCTCGCCATCGTCCGAGTTCTCCTGTCCTAAACTTACGTTGTATGTAGCATTGCCCTCTACGGGTTGCTCCATGTCGTCCAGGCATAGGTCGCACGACACTGTAACGCTGCCGCTGATATTCACCGTCAGTACAAACTCTCCCACGGCTGCCTTGCGTATAGACAACTGGGCATTGATGCTTCCGCTTTGTATCTCGGCATCGTCGAGACTTTGAAAATACTTGTCCGTCAATGCGCACGACACCTCAACAGTGGTGTCCTGAACATTGCGCAAATCTATTTTCAATGTCTCTAAACTGGTCATTCTTAGTGCAAAGTTAATAATATTTCCTGAACCAGCAAAATTTTTAATGTTTTTTTTATTTATATCAATTTTAATCTGGTTTTCGTTTGTTTTCTGTCTTGTTTTCAGACCTATTTGCCTGACAGCGATATTGTCACGCCGGCCATTACGGCAATGCCGTCAGTGAATGGCGAGTTGAAATAGTGGTATTCGGGTTCATAGTTGAATATGTTGTCGATGGTCAGTGTCACACGGCAACAGTTCTTTATGCGCTGTGCTGCCTGCAGTTTCCAGATGGTATAGGCAGGGTAATGCACGTCGGTGCGCAGCAACCTTCCGTCTGCATCGCGTGTCTGGTAATCCACAAACTCTATGTTGTCCACCGCTGACAGCAGTCTTCCGCTGAGTGCGATGTTGATTCCGTAGTTCCTGTGCAGTTGCTTGTCCCACTCGATACGTGCCGTCAGTGAGTGCGGTCTCGCCGGTTGGTACTGGTTGTTAATTGCCTCGCCGTTGGCATCCTTCGGCAGTTGCTCGTGTATGTAGGCGTATGACAGCCGCGCCTCAAGTCCGCATGACCAGTGCTTCTGTACAGTTATGTCCAGTCCGTATGCGTTGTATCGTTCTACGTTAGTGTAAGGCAGCCATTTGTCGGTGCCGAGCACTGTTGCGTCTCCGGGGAAGTCGGTCGCCATTTTTGGCGAGCCTGGCGTTATGCGGTTGCGCACTATGGTGTAGTATGCCGCTCCTGTCATGTATAGACCGCCCCTGCTGTATTCGGCAGACAGGTTGAAGTTGTGACTCTGTTCAGGCTTTAGTGAGTAGCCTACTACGTTTGACCCTACGATGTCCCATATTCCCACCATATTAAATATATAGTATTTCTCTTTCAGGGTTGGTGCACGGAATCCCATGCCATATCCGCCACGCAGAGTCAGGTTGTCGAGCAACCTGTAGCGCACGTTCAACTTTGGCGTGACCTGATGGTTGTTACCATCGCTGAAATAGTCGTAGCGCACTGCACATACGGCCTCCCAACGGTCGTTGATGTACCAGTCGTACTGTGCGAATACGTCAGCCGAGTACTGGCGGTAGCGTCCTGCTGCGGTTTTGGTGTTTAGCATGTAGTCGCGCATGTAGTCGCCGCCTATGGTCAGCATGTCGTTATTGCTGAATGTGTGGTTATACAGGGCGCGCACGGAATGCTGTACGTTGGAGTAATATCTTACGCACAGGTCGCTTATGGTGCTGTGCTGTGCCTTGTCAAACTGGTCGAAATTATACGACAGTTCTACATTGTCGCATTTCGTAATGTCCCACGTGCCGCGTGCTCCGAATGTCAGGTCGCGGTAGTGGTCGGGTAGTGTCAGCGTCGCTGTCTCCCTTTCGCGGAAGTAATACCCGCCGTTAATTGTGAACCGCAGATTGCTTACGGGCTGCCATGTCAGTCGGTCGCTCACGCTGCGCACGTTGTCTCCATACATTCGGTGTACGTAGTAGTTGGTCACAGCCCTTGCAGCATTGCCGTTCCTGACATCATAGCCTGCAGTGTTTGTTCCGTTGAATGACAGTGTGTTGCTTACCTTTGTGCTGCTGAGGCTGAAGTTCAGTCCATAGCGGTTTTCTTCTCTTTTCCCTATGCGTGTACGTCCGTTGGCATCTATCTTCCAGCCGTTCTTAGGCTGGCGGGTTATTATGTTGATAATTCCGCCTGTGGCATTTGAGCCATACAGTGCAGAGGCCGCACCCTTGATTATCTCCACGCGTTCCACGTTCTGCATTGACAGGCGTGAGAAGTCCACGTCGTCCATTGTCTCACCGGCAAGTCTCTCACCGTCTACGAGGAAAAGCACGCTCTGTCCGCCGAACCCGGCAAAGTTCAGGTGCGTCAGCTGGTTCATTGCGAATGAGTATTCCACCCCTGGCAGCTCTTGCGTCAGCAGTTCCTGTATGTTTGTCGCATCGCTGTTTTCTATGTCGTCGCGTTTTATCACGCGAGTCTGCACGGGGGTGTCCTTCAGAGTCTTTGTCGTGCGCGTGCCGGTTATCACCACCTGGTCCAGTTGTATAGGTGTGGTGCCAGTCTCGTCAAACTGGTTTGACTCTGCGCATGCTGCGCATGGCACGAGGCATGCCGTTATGTATAAGTGCTTTAACTTGAGCATCTCTTATTGTGAACATTGTGAATTATGCATTGTGCATTCTGCATTAATTCAGTGGGTAGCGGTATTCTATTGTCATTATGCAGTTTGTTCCCTTGCTGCGGTAGTCGGCCAGCCGCAGTGCTGCGTATGTGCCGTCTTTCAGTCTTACGATAAACACGTTGCCGTTGTATGTGAACGACGGTGGTATCGGCGGTATCTGTATCGACAGCCAGCTGCTCAGCAGCCTGTTGGTCTTTATTCGCTGGTTGCCTATCACGCCCGTGAACATCTGCGACTGATCCATCCATACGTCGGTCTCGTTCCATGTGTCGGCCTCGCCTGTGCCTGCCAGCGGTGCTGTCAGCGAGGGCGATGTTATGTCCTGTGTGGTGGTCTGCCATACTTCGCCGCCGTTAGTCCTCACGTTGTCGCGGTGCAGGGCTATGTCCCAGTGTTCGGGTTCGGGTTGTGCGTCGACGTTGATGCTGCCCCTGAACTCGTTATGCTGCAGTCCCTCGCCGAATACGTCATACCAGTATGTGCATATCTTTGATTCGCCATCCCATTCGTCTGTCAGCGTTGTCGGTATGGCGTAAGGCTCAAATGTCTGTTCCTGACCTGCACTGCTTTGATTTGTCAGTGCGTGCAGGTCAATGTAATACCAGTTTTTCCAGTTTGAGGCATCTACGGTTATCACGTTGCCGCTGCGTGGGATGTCGTCGTCGTAAATGCCGTCCATGATGCCGTTGCATCCTGTGAGCGCAATCAATGCCGCTGTTGAAATAAAACTACTAATACCTATTTTCATCTTACAGAAAAAACATAATTCATGGTTTACCGTGTCATCGCTGACTCAGTATAACCATGAATTATGTATTATGAATTATGCATTGTGAGTTGAACTATCACTTCACTACTACCGGCTTGTACTTCGGAACGAGCAGTTTCATTACTGTCCAGCCGATGAGGTAGGCTACTGCACATACGCAGAAGATTATCATATAGCCGGCTGGCTTGCCCTCAAAACCTAAGAATGAGAATGCGCTGCCCTGCTCCTCAGCGTATGTGAAGAGGTTACCTGATATCTTATTGATAAGGAATGAACCCAGACCGCCTGCCATTGAACCGATACCGGTGATTGTAGCGATGGCGCTCTTCGGGAACATGTCGCCGACGGTCGAGAAAATATTGGCCGACCATGCCTGGTGTCCTGCACCTACGAGACCGATGATGATTGCCGGCCACCATACGTTATACTGTCCTAATGGCTGTGCGAAGAGTGCCAGCACTGGGAAGAATGCAAAGATGAGCATGGCAAGCATACGTCCCTGATAAGGGTTCATGCCTTTCTTCTCTACGAAGAGTTTCGGCAGGTAGCCGCCAAACATCGACAGCACCGTCACGATTGCATACAGAGTGAAGATGAGCGCAATGCCCATGCCAGAGTCTGATGAGTAGCCATACTGGTCGGAGAAATATGCCGGAGCCCAGAACAGGAAGAACCACCATACGCCGTCGGTCATGAACTTACCGAATGCGAATGACCATGTCTGGCGGTGTGAGAATGCCTCCATGTAGCTCATCTGCTTCTCTTCAACCACTACCTCGGCGGCTTTCTCGTTCTCTTCGTCCTGGTTCACGTAGTTCAGCTCAGCCTCGTTTACGAACTTCGACTGCGACGGCTTGTCGTATACGAAGAGCCATACGCCTGCCCAGATGAAACCGAGGGCACCGATGATGATGAATGCCATTTCCCAGCCCATGGCCTTTGCGAGCAGAGGTATGGTGGCAGGTGCTGCCAGCGCGCCTACTGATGCGCCTGAGTTGAATATTGACGTAGCGAATGCGCGGTCTTTCTTAGGGAAGTATTCTGCTGTAACCTTGATGGCTGCAGGGAAGTTGCCTGCCTCGCCGAGTGCGAGGATGCAGCGGCATGCAAGAAAAGCATACATGCTGACGGTAGCGATTGCAAGAGCAGCCTCAGAGCCTAGTTTGACTGCCCTTAGGGCAGCCACGCTGTCAAGTCCCTCCACCTGCATGGTGAACCATCCGCAGCCGGCGTGCAACACGGCACCTAACGACCATACGATGATGGCCCAGAAGTAACCTTTCTTCGTGCCCATCCAGTCTACGAACTTGCCGGCGAAGAGGTTGGCAATGGCATAGAGAATTGAGAATACGGCTGTGATGTTGCCGTAGATTTCGTCGTTCCAGTGAAATTCAGGTGAAATGAAGTCTTTCCATGTCAGTGAAAGCACCTGACGGTCCATGTAGTTTACTGTCGTGGCGAAGAATAGCATCGCACACATTACCCAACGCCAGTTGGTCATTTTGTTTGTTGTTACCGAACTCATTGTCTTGGTTTGTTGTTTTATGTTGATTTCGTCTTTTTTAGTTTTTGCATTTGTTTCCGTCAAGAAAAACAAAGTTTCGTGCAAAGATACTAAATTATCTTGACATTACGATGTGCCGTGCATGGCAAACTAGACGTTTTAACTTTTTTTAATTTCTAAACAATGCTGTGCGGCTGTTCCTGATAGGGTTTGTTGGTGATTGCATGACGGAAAACTTGGCAGATTGAATTTTTTTGCTTAACTTTGCACCTTATTACTATCGTACACAGGAAATAGACACATGCTACCATCGGATTTCATAGAATATACCAGCAGTCTGTTTGGCGAGGAACGCTGGATGCGCTATCTGCGTGCCTTCAGCGAGCCTGTTCCTGTGAGCATACGCTTGAATCCCTTCAAGCAGCCCGCCGGTGGTGTCATGCCGTGCGGCGATGTGATAGCGGAGCGTGTGCCGTGGTGTACCACAGGCTATTACCTTAGCGAACGGCCAAACTTCACGCTCGACCCGTTGCTTCATGCCGGCGGTTACTACGTGCAGGAGGCTTCTTCTATGTTTCTTGACGAAGTGCTTAGGCAGCACGCCCGTGATATCAGCGGTACGGCTCTCGACCTCTGCGCTGCGCCCGGTGGGAAGTCTACGCTGCTTCGTGCAGCCTTGCCTCCTGATGTAGTGCTTTACAGTAACGAGCCTGACCGCAGGCGTGCCAACATTCTGATGGAGAACATGCAGAAGCAGGGTTGCCCGAATGTCGTTGTCACCAACAATCTGCCGCGCGACTACCGTCGCAGCAAGATGGCGTTCGACCTCGTTTTGTGCGACGTTCCTTGTTCGGGCGAGGGTATGTTTAGAAAGGATGAGGGGGCGATAGGTGAGTGGAGCGTGCAGAATGTCATGAAGTGCCGCGACCTGCAGCGCAGCATAGTGGAGGACATCTGGCCTTGCCTGAAGTTTGGTGCACTGATGGTTTACAGCACATGCACGTTTAATACCCGCGAGAATGAGGAGAACGTGCGTTGGATAACGGAGGAACTCGGGGCTGAACTGCTGCCTGTGTGCATCAGTGACGAGTGGGGCATCACAGGTTCGCTGCTTGAGGGGTGGGATGCACCTGTCTACCGTTTCATTCCCGGCATTGCCAAGGGCGAGGGGCTCTTTATGGCTGTGATGAGAAAAACTGACGGCGAAGTGCTTAAGAATCCGAAGCCGGCACTCAATGTTCTCCATTCGTCATTGACCATGCCGCAGGGCACGCAAAAGGGTAAGGATGTCATTCCTGCTCATGTTGAGGCTCTGATGACGTGCTTGCAGAAAGACAAATACCCCGTGGTGGAGTTGTCGCTTGATGATGCCTTGCACTATCTCAGGCGTGAGGCGATAACGTTGCCTGCAGATACGCCGCGCGGCTTTATTGTCGTGACATACCAGGGGCTGCCGCTCGGTTTCGTGAAAAACATTGGCAACCGAGCCAACAACCTCTATCCGCAGGAGTGGAGGATAAAACAAAATATTTGATTTTTTATTGGCTATGGCCATAAATACACATACTATGGAAGAAAAGATGAAATATGAGGTTGCAATGAAGCAACTGGAGGAAATCGTGAGGAAGATGGAAAGCGGCGAGCTTGATGTGGATTCGCTGGCCAGCGAACTGAAGACTGCACAGGGACTTATAAAACTGTGCAAGGACAAACTCACGAAGACAGAGGAAGATATTAACAAAATCCTTGGGAAGGATTGAAGGATTGAAGAATTGAAGGATTGAAGAGTTGAAGGATTGAAGGATTGAATAATTGAAGGATTGAAGGGTTGAAGAATTGAAGGATTGAAAAATTGAAGAATTAAAGGATTAAAGGATTAAAGATGACGATATACCCAAAACTCATAACTGATGCACTGGCGACGGTGACGTATGCCGGTACGAAGAAGAACCTGATTGAGAGCAACATGCTGGCTGACCAGCCAAAGATTGACGGCAACAAGGTGGAGGTGATTCTCTCATTTCCCCGTGAGACTGACCCGTTCCTGAAGTCAACTGTCAAGGCTGCCGAGGCTGCCATACACTACCACGTGGGCAAGGACGTGGAGGTGACGATAAAGACTGAGTTTCAGTCGGCACCGCGCCCCGACGACGATCACCTGCTACCCGACGTGAAGAACATCATCGCCGTGAGCAGCGGCAAGGGTGGGGTGGGCAAGAGCACCGTCAGTGCCAACCTTGCCATATCGCTGGCGCGCCTTGGCTATAGAGTAGGTCTGCTCGATACCGACATCTTCGGCCCTTCCATGCCAAAGATGTTTCAGGTGGAGGACGTGCGTCCATACGGAATAGAAAAGGACGGTCGCCAACTCATCGTTCCTGTAGAGCAGTATGGAGTGAAACTGCTGTCTATCGGTTTCTTCGTAAACAAAGACACCGCCACGCTGTGGCGCGGCGGCATGGCGTGCAGTGCGCTGAAACAATTGATTGCTGATGCCGACTGGGGTGAACTTGACTATCTCATCCTTGACACCCCACCGGGCACGAGTGACATTCACTTGTCGCTCCTGCAGACTCTCGCCATCACGGGTGCCGTTATCGTAAGTACGCCGCAGGCGGTGGCACTGGCTGATGCACGTAAGGGCATTGACATGTATACCAACGACAAGGTGAACGTGCCCATCCTCGGACTTGTGGAGAATATGGCGTGGTTTACGCCTGCCGAACTGCCTGAGAATAAATATTACATCTTCGGTAAGGAGGGCTGCAAGAACCTCGCTGCTGAGATGAACGTTCCGCTGCTGGCTCAGATTCCTATAGTGCAGGGCATCTGCGAGGGTGGTGATTCGGGATTGCCTGTGGCTCTCGATGTGGCTTCGCCCACTGGTCAGGCGTTCCTGGCACTGGCACAAAGCGTGGTGACGGTGACCAACCGCCGTAATGCCGAACAGGCGAAAACAGAGCGTGTGAAAACTCATTGATTTTGATGTGTATACACCCCCGTTGCAATCAGCCCCTGATTACACTGTAATCAGGGGCTGATTGTTTATTCTTTTCCTCTCCATACTCAATATTTATATGTCTATTTGCAAAATTAATGAATATTATGAAGAATGTCTTATTAATTTCTGTTAATGAATAAAAAAAAAACAAAATAAATTTTTACACCTTATTAATAAAGAGTAATTTTGTTGTTGATTTCCTAATTAAAGCATATTTGATAACTAACAGACAAAAAACTGGCTGACTATAATAATAACCAAAAATAACTACTGTTCTTATGAAAAAACTTTACACACTATTAATGATGTGCCTTTTAGGCACAGTAGTATCGTGGGCGGGAGAAGCAACAACCATTTACGAGAGAGGTACCACGACAGCATGGTCTAGCGATGACCTTGCAGACTGGACACAGTTATATTGTACAGCTACAATCTCTGATGGATTGTCTGTCAATACGACCGATGCAGGCTGGACTTGTACAAAAGGAATCAATGCAACAAACGGAACCGTTGTTACCCTCACTGCTACAATACATACAGGCGGAGCTCCTGGACGTTCAGGAAGCTACGACTACGTACAAATAGGCGGAGTTTCATTAAGATTTTATGAACAAGACAAAGTAGCAAGTGTAGACGTAGACGGCACATCTACAAATCTGACTTTGACGTACAACCGCGCAAGTGATTATAATGTGGAAATAACAATTGACCAGTTCAGTGGCAACGTTTCGTACACTTGCGGTACTGTTTCTGGCACAGCAAGCAGTAGCACAGCTATATCAAACATTATTTTCGGACACTACAGAGCCGGAAAAGAGAACTATGCTGTAACCACCATACTCAAGAACATCACGGTCACAGAAAAAGAGCCCGAAGCAACAAGCGTTAATTACACCATTAACTATATATTCAACAGTGACACTATAAAGACCGTTAATGCGCAAAATTATGTAAATACCAACATAAAAGCAGAGAATCCAATAACAATAAACAACGTAAAATATTACATTGCTGATGGAGAAACTACTTCTATGACACTCGGTAGTGACGCAACAGCTAACGTGCTCAACGTAAACCTCCGTCTGGCTGGAACTCAAACAGTGAACATCAACGCCGTGGATGGTGAAAACAACATACTGAAAACATTTTCTGGCACACGCACAGAGGGCGATGCCGCATCGAATCTCTATTACACGCGTGCAGTGCAATATAACGGTAAATACTACACTGTACCGGCATCCAATGGAAACTCAATGAACTATGGCCGTTCAATGGCTTACGGCTCTGATAATGTTAATATAACATATTCCCTTGACGAGAGCATCGTATATTATTCTGAATCAGAAAATATGTTGAAATCACGTAGTATTGCAACTCAAACAGAGGGTGCAGTGCCCGACCGTGCATCTGGCGGACATTGGTACAGAATCTACCCTAATGCTCACGTTTACACCCCTGCTCTGTCTGGTGGAATTTATAAAGTAGACTTGAGTGCAAGAAATGAAGGTAGTAACGAGAGTACGCTACTTGTTCAGCTTCGTAAGGCAGACGGTACGCTCGTTGACATAGAGAAGTCTACGTCTTGGGCAAATAGTGCCAATAGCGTTAACACCGTCGAAGGCATAGAGGTGCCTGAGGGGTATAGTATTGCAATAGTAAACAATACAGGATACAATTCAGGTGCAGCCCTTGATTATGTCATCGTTTACAAAACTGGTGAGCAAATCACTATCCCTGACTATGAGCACGGATATGCTTCTTACGTTACTACGAGTGCGCTTAACTTCTCTGGCGTGAAGGGGCTGAAGGCATATATCGGCGTTGACGAAGGAGAATATAAACTGAAGCTGAGAGAGGTTAAAGAAGTTCCAGCCGGTACTCCGATAATCGTGAAAGGTACACGGAATACCACATACGATATTCCTGTCGGCACATGCACCGATGAGATTACCGACAACCTGCTGCAAGGCTCTGCCACAGATACACATACCGTCGGCGCTAATGAAAGCATCTATGCCCTGAAGGTTTCTGACGGCAAACTGCACAGCGTTAACGCTGGTGTGGTGGTTCCTGCCAAGAAAGCATACCTCGTGTCTGGCTACGGCGGTTCTTCTTCAGCAAAGGCAATTACGCTTGAGCCTGTTGATGATGAAGAAGAAGCAACAAGCGTGGTGGCTGTCGCTGCCGATGAGGCAAACGGTGCGTCTAAGCTCTACAATGCTGCCGGTCAGCAAGTGGGCGCAGGATACAATGGTATCGTGATTGACCAGAATGGCAATAAGTACGTGAAATAAACACTCTCGCCGATAAAAGAAAAACAGAAATACATAGCAAACTAAATTATTATACAGATTATGGATAAGAAGATATATCTCATGCCTTCGGCACGTTTTGTTCGCATCAGGGTGCCACGCATACTTGCTGGCAGTTTAGATAAAGACCCAAATGAGTCTATCACGAGTAGTGATGAGATTGGTGCCAAGGGCACGGGCTTCGGATTATGGGAAGACAGTGAAGAATAGGATTAATACTTAACCGTTCTGCGGACTATGCTCAATGAGCATAGTCCGCAGTTGTTTATATGGTATAAAACAAAAAGCGCAACCGTTGATGGTTGCGCTAACTTGTGACTCCTGCAGGATTCAAACCTGCAACCTTCTGATCCGTAGTCAGATGCTCTATTCAGTTGAGCTAAGGAGCCATCCTTTTTGTTTTTTGCGAGTGCAAAATTACTACAATTATTTGTAACCACCAAATTTTTTTGCAACTTTTTTTCTTAAAACAATAAAAATACTTGTTTTTTCCTCTTTTTTCGTCATCAGCACCGTTTGTTTTCGTCGTTAATGCCGTTAATCTGTATTGACATGTAGGACAGAAGTCTGTTTCTGTTAAGATTTGCAAACAAATGAAAAATACCTTCGGTATAATTCTTTATTTCACCGAATTATGTGTAACTTTGCACAATAATTCGCAGAATGTGCAAAGTGGTACATTGGCTAACTGACAGATTTAAATGCAAAATCATAATAATTATAACATGAGAAAAATTTACTCTTTATTACTATTGTGCCTTATGGGCACTGTTGTTGCGTGGGCGGAAGACACGTATGAAAGCGTGTATACGCATGCTCTTGCCGATTGGACTAGTGATGACATTACAGCCTGGAGCGGTTCCAATGCTGTAGAAGTTAGTACAACATACGGTCTCGGAGCCAATGCAAACCTGACGGCAACGTACGTTAGCAAGTCATTCATCATCGGTGAAAAATACAAAGTGAAGTATGAGGTGGATTGGACATTTGCTACAGCCACAGGACGCACTGGTAACTATAACTGGATACAGTTCGGCAGTTTCCTTCGTCTTGGAATCAATTCAAGCTATAACATGCAATTAAGCACTGATGCAGGTGCAACGTGGAATGCCACTACACTGGGGTATTACAGCAATGGTACATATACCAAGCATATTGAGGTGATTTTCAATACAAAGAAGGGCGTGGTTGAAAAATTATCCTTCGACGGCACTGACTATACCAGTCTTGCTTCTGGAAAATTCAGCACAGCAACATTCAACACGGTATCTACAGGCTTCATTCGCGGTGGTAGCGTGAGCTGGACGTTGGCAAACTATATTACCAACATTGCAGTATCTCAGGCAGCGCCATCAGAAGAAGATACAGAGGTGGCATATACTGTTAATTTCAAGTACAACAATACAATTATCAGTCGTATAGACGACACTGCTGAGGCAGGAGACACCATTAAGGTTGATAGTCCCGTAACCATTGACGACGTGAAATATTATGCAATAGATGGTGATACGCTGTCAATGACCTTGAGTGAAGATGAAACAAAAAACGTGCTGAACGTGAACCTGCGTCTTGCAGACACGCAGACAGTGAATATAAATGCTGTTGACGCAGATGGCAATTTGCTGGAAATCTTCTCTGGTACACGCGTTGAGGGCGATGCTGCTTCAAATCTATACTATACACGAGTGGTGTTGTCAGGAGATGAGTATTATACTGTGCCGGCCGCTAATGGCAATGGTGATAACTATGTAATAAGCATGGCTTATGGTTCGGAAGACGCAGAGGTCGTATACACACTCAACGAGAATATAGAGTATTATGCTGAGGAGAGTGGACTGAACATATCAGGCAGCTTCAGAGGCCAGCAGCAAGTTGCGAATCGTGCCTCTGGCGGTGATTGGAATAACCTTACTGCAGGCTCATATCTCTATACAGACGCACTTCTCGGTGGTGAATATACGATAGACGTTAGTGGCCGTAACCATGGAGGCTCTACTGCCACTCTTGACGTTCAGGTGCTCGATGAGAATGGCTATTTAATTAAAACAGCCGGAACAATGTCATGGGAAAAGGCTGTTAACGCAGTGCAGACCGTGACAAAGATAATGGTGCCTGAGGGTGGAGCAATTGCAATTGCGGAAACAGCTGGCTATACGTCAAATATTGATATTGACTACCTGATAGCATACCGCACTGGCGACCTGGCCGAGGACATCACCGTCAACAGCACAGGCGTATCCTCTTACGTTACCACATTTGCACTCGACTTCTCTGGCGTAGAGGGACTCACGGCAATGATTGCCACTGACGAGACAGAGGATGAGATTGTTATGACAAAAGTGACAGAGGTGCCGGCCGGCACACCGATTATCGTGCGTGGTACACCGGGTGAGACATATACCGTTCCTGGTGGTGACTGCACCGAATTGCCTGATGGGTTGGAGAACCGCCTCAGCGGCTCTACCACTGAGACATTCGATGTGGCTTCTGTAGATAATCCAGTATATGCGCTGAAGAACACCGACGGCGACTTCCACAGGGTTGCTTCTACAGTGACGATACCTACCGGCATAGCATACCTTGTTTCTGAGTATACCAATGGTGCTTTGGGCGCAAAGAAACTGACCGTGTTCGGTGAGGATGATGACGCTCCTACTGCCGTTAGTAGCGTTGTCACCAACGTAGAGGCGCAGCCTGTGATGTTCTTCAATGCTGCTGGTCAGCAGGTGGGCGAAGACAGCAAAGGCCTGGTTATTGGCAACGATGGAAAGAAAATGATAAAATAAACAAGAAAAGAGGAAAATGAAGAAGACATTATATATCATCCCAGAAGCCGAGATTCTCACGATTGACGCACTGCAACTGCTCAGCGGCAGCGTGAACGAAGGCAATAACGATAAGAACGAAGACCTGATTACAGACCCGAGTGAATTGGGTGCTAAAGGCGGTTCGTTCTGGAATGTTGACAACAACGAGGAGTAAGCATAGGTACCTCGGTATTTAGAAAAATGAATCCGTCTGGCAATCGTGCCAGGCGGATTCACTTTGTTTTATAAAGCCAAGAAATTCAATTCTTCAACTCTTCAATTCTTCAATTTTTCAACCCTTCAATTTTTCAATTCTTAATTCTCTCTTCCTCCACGGGGTACATGACCTTGGCGTGGTTGGTGCGAATCAGCTGGTGTTCCAACCGCTGACCAGTGGTGCGGTCTATCACGTCGCGGAACACTTGACCGTTGCGGTATACAGTGTCGCCCTCGCGTGAGAAGAACTCATTCTCTGCATGAATGTGGAACGTGTGCGGCAGTTGCTCCGCTGCACGCAGTTCGCCGCACAGATATTCACCGTCAACGCGTACGAATAGCTGGTAGGTGTTCTGCGTGTTGTTGGTCACGCGGTAGTCCAGGTAATTGTATGTTATGCTTGTGCCTGTGCCGAAAGGAATCTGGCGGCCGAAGTCGGGGAAGAGGTCGAGGCCGTCGTGGTGGTGGTGCTCTGTAATGGTCAGTTCGCTGTGCAGCACCATCCAGTGTATCAGGTTTGACAACTGGCACAGTCCGCCGCCGATGCCGTGGCTTGGCTTGCCCCTGGCTATGGTCAGTCCCTCGCGGTAGCCCTTGGCCGCAGTCGTTCGTCCTACGAGTCTCCATAGCGAGAAAGTCTCGCCAGGTCGTATCAGTATTCCGTTGAGGTGTGCAGATGCCAGAGTGAGGTTCGTGGCCTTGTTTTCCTGCAGTTGCATGTCAACGTTTCCCAGACGGCGTCGTATCAGTGAGTTGTGCGTGTATATGCTCACGGGCAGCGGACTGTCGCTGCGCTCCTGAGCAAACTTGACGCTTCCCAGTGCATCGCTGATGCGTCGCTTCAGTATTTCCTTTTCCGCCGACAGCCTGTATGCCGCCGGACATATCTCGCAAAACAGTGGTCTTTTCATATTTAGAGTGTAGATTATGAATTAGGCATTAAATGTCGCTTATATTCCTGTTCAAACATTGGGGTGAGGGTATTTCTGCCAATAGAGGCTCGGATTTCAGCATCTGCCCAGAAACGCCCGCCTTGCGTCTCTGTGGCAGAAGGATGCAGCAATGACTCGTCGTCTATCGTGGTACGGTAGATGTAGACCAGTTCGCGCTCCACGGTGCTTTCGTAGACGTAGCTCGTTATGAACTGCGGGGTATAATGGCCAGGCTGCAGTCCGAGTTCTTCGCCAGCCTCGCGAAGCAATGCCTGCTCTGTTGATTCACCCAAGTCAACGTGTCCGCCAACGGCGGTGTCCCATTTGCCGGGCTGTATCTCCTTCCAGTCGGCACGATGCTGTAAATACAGCCGCGCGGCAGAATCAAACACATGCAGGTGTACCACAGGGTGCAGACGCTTGGTGCCGGAGTGAGCCTCGCCCCTGCTTATCGCACCAATGATATTGCCATTCTCGTCAACTTCGGGAAACATTTCAGCCCCGTTGTCCTCAGTAATCAAAACTTGTTTTGTCATTGTATTGTGAAATTTTATGCAAAGGTAATAAAAAATAATAAGAGAAAGAACTATTTTCCTTTATTAACTCTAAATAATTGTATAATTAATATTTTATTTGTAATTTTGCAGTTTGAACAAGGAATCAGAATGCATATGAATAAACTCTATGTTCTTTCTCTGTCTTTGCTTTGCTTCGGTGCTGTCACTGCCGGTGCTCGCACTCTGTCTCTCGATTCGTGCCGGGCTATGGCTCTGCGCTCAAACAAGCAGATGAGCGTGGCAAGGGTGAAGAAAGAGATGGCAACCAATACTCGTAAGGCTGCTCGCACAAAATACCTGCCGCACGTTGATGTGGCGGGCGGTTATATGTATAGTAGCCGAGAGATATCACTGCTCAACGACGAACAGAAGTATGCCTTCGCCAATATGGGCACCATCGGAATGCAGAAACTGCAAGGCATGGGCGACGGACTGACAAGTGCCATGACCCAGAGCATGGGGCAGAAGCTCGCAGGATTGGTGCAGCAGGGATTGTTGACACCCGATGAAGCGCAGAAGTTCGGGGCTATGGCTCAGACTATGACGGCCAGCATGAAAGAGGCGGCAGGTGGCTTGATGCCAGATTTGGCGCAGACGGTAAATCAGGCGGGCGAGAAGATAGTAGATGCGTTCCGTACCAACACTCACCACATGTTTACGGCATCGGCAATGGTTGCACAGCCCGTATTCATGGGTGGGGCTATAACTGCTGCTAACAATATGGCAGACATAGCAGAGCGCCTGGCAGATACAAGAATTGATGCCAAGCGTAACGACGTGCTCTATGACATAGACAATGCCTATTGGACGGTCGTTTCGCTGCGTCACAAGCAGAAGCTTGCAGAGGCATATCTGGAACTGGTGCGCAAACTTGACCACGATATCGATAAGATGATAGAAAACGGCGTGGCAACACGTGCCGACGGTCTGAAAGTTGATGTGGCGGTCAACGAGGCTGACATGACTAAGGCGAAAGTGGATAACGGCCTGTCGCTTGCAAGGATGTACCTGTGCCAGTTGTGTGGCTTGGATCTTGATACGGATATCACCCTTGAGGACGAGGGCGACAAGGAGATAAATGCCGAACTGCTTGTGGAAAGCAACCGTAGCACAAGCGAGATAGCAGAGCAGTTGCAACAGCACCGTCCGGAACTGCAAATGCTGCAAGATGCCGTTGAACTGTCGAAAGAACAGACAAGGCTGGCGCGTGCAGGATATATGCCGCAGGTGGCACTGATGGGCGGAGTGGTGTTTACCAATCCGAGTGTCTACAACGGTTTCGAACGGAAATTCAAAGGAGTGTTCAATGTCGGCGTGATGGTCAGAGTTCCTGTTCTTGACTGGGGCGAGACAATGTATAAGATCCGCACTTCAAAGTGCGCCACCACAATGGCTCAGTTGGCATACGACGAGGCACAGGAGATGATGCAACTGCAAGTGAACCAATGTAATTTCCGTGTGCGTGAAGCAAACAAGAACCTCGCTACAGCCAAAAAGAATATCAGCAGTGCTGAGGAGAACCTGCGGTGTGCAAACCTTGGATTCAAGGAAGGCGTAATGCAGACCTCCGACGTGATGGCAGCGCAAACGGCTTGGCTGCAGGCACAGACGCAGAAGATAGACGCAGAGATAGACGTAAAGATGAGCGAGACGGCACTGAAGAAAGCCCTGGGAGAGATGTAAAAATAAAAACTGACGAAAGATGAACGAAAAACAGCAACATAAAAGTGTGATGATAGCCCTGGGCGTGTTTGCCCTGGTGGTGCTCATTGTGGGAGCAATTGGTTTTTTCACAATCGGCTCAGAGGAAGAAGTAATACAGGGACAGATAGACGTAGAGGAATATCGTGTGTCAAGTAAGGTGCCGTCACGCATACTGGAACTGCGCGTCAAGGAAGGTGACTACGTGCACGTAGGTGACACGTTGGCGATACTTGATGCCCCGGAGGTTGAGGCTAAAGCCATGCAGGCAGAGAGTGCAGAGAGTGCGGCTGCTGCAATGAGCAACATGGCCAAGGCCGGTGCACGCAAAGAGCAGATACAGGGAGCATACGAACTGTGGCAGCAGGCCAAGGCCGGACTGGAGATAAGCAAGAAATCATACGAGCGTGTGCAGCGCTTGTTTGACGAAGGTGTGCTCAGCGAACAAAAACGCGATGAGGCATACGCCAGCTACAAGGCCTTTGAAGCACAGGAAAAAGCAGCAAAGAGTCAGTATGACATGGCTGTGAATGGTGCTCGTTCGGAGGAAAAAGCCGCCGCTGCTGCACAGGTAAACAGAGCCAAAGGCGCAGTGGAAGAAGTTTCTTCGTATATACGTGAGACCGTGCAGACTGCACAGATGGAAGGCGAAGTGGCAACTATATACCCCAAAGTGGGTGAGCTGATTGGTAGCGGCAGTCCTATTATGACCATCAGCCTGATGAAGGAAGTCTGGGGAACATTCAATTTCCGTGAGGACCAACTGGCAGGACTGAAGACCGGTGATACATTTGTTGCCTTTGTGCCAGCATTCAATAAAGAAATAAAGATGAAAGTCACCTCAATAAAAGATCAGGGCAGCTATGCTACGTGGAAAGCCACGAAGTCAAACGGGCAGTATGACCTGAAGACATTTGAGGTGAAGGCGCGTCCTGCCGAGAAGTTTGACGGTCTGCGCCCGGGCATGTCAGTGATAATAAGGAGGAAGTGAAGGTTATAAAGCGTGAAATACTGATAATCCTGCGCCACCCTATATATATAATATGTATGGTGGTGCTGCCGTTGTTTGTCACTCTGTTCTTCACATCGCTAATGAATGAAGGGCAGCCGGTGAAGATGCCTATCGGTATTGTAGATCAGGACAACACATCGACAACGCGCAAGCTGACACGCATGATAGACGCTTTCCAGTCGTCAAAGGTCGTGGCGCACTACACCACGGCAGAAGAGGCTCGACATGCCATCCAGCGTAATGAGATATACGGCTTCGTGCTCTTTCCGAAGGATATGACGAAGAAACTCATGGCTATGCGTCAGCCAAAGATGTCAATTTATTACAGCAACACATCACTGACGGCCGGTTCCTTGTTGTATAAGGAAATGAAAACCATGTGCACATTGGCTTCGGCAGCCGTAGGTCAGGCCACCATGCAGGCAAAGGGTTTTTCCTCTGGTCAGATAACGGCATTTCTGCAGCCGGTAGCACTTGACGCACACACCATAGGCAATCCATGGATAAGCTATAACATGTTTCTCAGTTCGATGCTGATACCTGCGTGTATGCTGCTGTTCGTATTTCTTATGACAGCATATTCGCTCGGTACGGAGATAAAATTCGGTACGCAGGATGAGTGGATAGCCACCGCCGGCGGCAATGTGTACAAGGCTATGCTTGCAAAGCTGCTGCCGCATACTTTTGTATATCTTGTTGTGATGTATGCGTGCATGGCATATATGTTCGGCGCCCTGCATTTCCCTGCGCCCGGCGGGCCGTGGCGTTTGCTTCTGCTTGGATTAATCAGCATACTTGCGGCACAAGGCTTCGGCGTTTTCATATTCGGACTGATACCATCGCTCAGAATGGCGATGAGCGTGTGTTCGCTGTGGGGAGTATTAAGTTTCTCCATGGTGGGCAGTGCGTTTCCCGTATTTGCAATGGATGCACCGTTGCAGACACTGTCATGGCTTTTCCCCTTGCGTCACTATTACATCATTTACCAGAGGTGTATATTCAACACTTTTCCGATGGCTGATGCCTGGCAGCATATTGTAGCACTTGCCGTGATAGCATTGCTGCCGTTGCTTATGGCACCAAGAATAAAGAAAGCCTTCTTAAACTACGAATACTCTGCATGAGCTACTTTGACCACATATTGAACGAACTGCGCACCATCGTTAAGGACGAAGGGGTGTTGCTGTTCTTTCTCATACTGCCCATTGCATATCCATTAGTGTACTCATGGATATACAATAACGAGGTGGTCAGGGAGGTTCCTGTCGTACTTGTGGATGACTCACATTCGGCTTTGAGCCGTGAGTTCGCACAGAAGTTTGATGCTTCACCAGATGTCAGTCTTGCCTTTCACGCCAATTCCGTCAGTGAGGCACAAAGTATGATAGGTCGTGGTGAGGCATACGGGATTTTATATTTCCCGCATGATTTCGCCATCAACATCGGTCGCATGGAGCAGGGACGCGTCAGCGTTTACTGCGACATGAGCTACATGCTGACATACAAGGCGATATTCCAGACTGCCACAGCGATTTCAAGTGTTATGGGAACAGAGTTGCAGACACAGATGCTGGGCAACCACACAAAGCGTGAAGATGAGATATCAACACGACCACTGGAGTTTGACGAGGTACCTATATTCAATACCACTGGCGGTTACGGCAATTTCATTCTGCCAGGAGTACTGGTGCTGATAATACAGCAGGCACTGCTTCTCGGCGTGGGCATGATAGCAGGTACAAGACGTGAGGAACGCCTTGCCAATGCTTTCCCTACATCGCTGCGAGGACGCGACAGTTGGGGAGAAGCAATAAGTACGCTTGCTGGACAATCCACAGCATACGTGTTGATATTCAGCGTGATGTTGGCATGGGTGTCGTTGGTGGTACCGCATATATTCGGATTCGTGTCAATGGTTCATGCACAAGACCTCCTGCTGTTCTTTATTCCGTATCTGCTGGCATGTGTGTTCTTCGCAATATGTTTCAGCGTTATGATACGCTACCGCGAAACGGTAATGCTTGTAGTAGTATTCACCTCAGTGCCCTTGCTGTTTATCTCTGGCGTAAGTTGGCCGCAGAGTAGCATACCGGGAGTGTGGCAGGGCGTTTCGTGGCTGTTCCCCAGTACCTTCTGCATACGTGGGTTCGTCCGCATGAGCAGTATGGGTGCTTTGCTTGGCGACGTAGCCACGGAGTATCATGCTTTGTGGATACATACCATGGTCTATGGGTGTCTGGCATTGATAGTAACGAAACTGAGAACAAGGATATAGCATAAAAACCCCCGCGTGATACACAATATATCAGGCGAGGGAGCGTTATTTTATAGTTAAACTGTAAATATCAAAGATAAAGAAATGAAAAAATTCCTCATCGCCGTAATCGTGTGCCTGTGTGCTTCCGTCAGTGTAATGGCACAGTCAAGTATGACAGACGATCAGGTGCTGCAGTATATTATCAGAGAACATTCTGCAGGCGTGTCGCAGGCTACCATTGTGACAAAGTTGATGCAGAAAGGTGTAGACATAAGTCAGATACGTCGTATCAGACAGAAGTATCAGCAGCAGTTGAAAGAAAAAGGTGCTGAGGGAGCAGCCGATGCTGCAGTGACTGAGGCAGGAAACATGATGAGAAAAAATAACGGTCAGACGGAACCGGCTACTGCAAACGCAAAGAAGAATGTGGCTACTCAAACTGTGGTAGATAGTGACAAGTCTATGGTGAATAGCGCACGTTATACTAACAAACAGGATGAACTGACGGTTGATGATATTGCTTTTGCCTCTGAAAATACGGAGAGTGAGGCTGAGGAAAATATAAATGTTAACAATACGGAGGCATTGTTTAACGGTAAACATGTTTTTGGACGTGATATATTCAATAAGACCAGTTTGACTTTCGAACCTGCAATGAATATTGCCACACCGCAGAACTATGTACTTGGGCCTGGCGACAATGTGAAACTCGATATATATGGTGCTTCGCAGGCTTCAAACGTGTATACTGTGAGTCCTGACGGTGACATTACAATCACTGGCTACGGCCCTGTAAACGTCAGCGGATTGACGGTGGCACAGGCTCAGGCGCGGTTGCGCGGCACTTTGGGTAGCCGCTATAGTAGCAGTAATATAAAGATGGGACTTGGTCAGACACGCACTATCACCATTAACGTGATGGGTGAGGTGCAGGCTCCTGGTACATATACGTTGTCAGCATTCGCCAGCGTCTTCCATGCTTTGTACATGGCAGGCGGCGTGAGTGAGATAGGTACGTTGCGAAACATTAAAGTATACCGTAGTGGAAAGCTCGTGACAACCGTTGACGTGTATGACTATATACTAAACGGAAAGTTGACAGGTAACATACGCCTCGCTGATAATGACGTAATCGTTGTAAGTCCTTACGACTGTATGGTTGAGATAGAAGGCAACGTGAAGCGTCCTATGTACTATGAGATGAAAAAGACGGAGAGCGTAAGTTCTTTGTTGAAATATGCTGGAGGTTTTACCAGTGAAGCTTATACCAAGTCGTTGCGTGTATCAAGAAAAAACGGCAACAAACTGGCTGTGTTCAATGTCGGTGAGTTTGACATGAGTTCGTTTAAGGTAGCTGACGGAGATGTGGTGAGTGCCGAGAAAATAATAACTCGCTATGAGAATATGGTAGAAGTTAAGGGTGCCGTATTCCGTCCGGGCATGTATCAGTTGGGAGGTGACGTCACCACCGTTGGAGCGTTGCTCAAAGCGTGTGAGGGAGTGACCGAGGATGCATTTACCGCACGTGCTGTGATGCACCGCATGAACAGTGACCGTACGCTGAAAGTCGTCAGCGTTGACGTGAAAGGTATACTTGCAGGAACCACGCCAGACATACCGCTTTTGAATGAAGATGTGCTTTTTATTCCAACAAAGACAGAAATGCAGACAGAGCGTACATTGACCATTCACGGAGAAGTAATGTATCCGGGTGTATACAACTACGCAGACAATGAAACGCTTGAAGACTTTATACTGCAGGCTGGTGGTTTGAAAGAAACAGCTTCGACTGTTAAGGTTGACATCTCGCGCCGAATATATAATCCAAAGGCGTTGAACACGGACAGCATAATAGCACAGACTTTCAGTTTTGCACTGAAGGAAGGATTTGTGATTGATGGTGAGGCTGGTTTTGTATTGCAACCATTTGATGAGGTATATGTGCGTCGCAGTCCGGGATATGAAACACAGCAGAACGTGATTGTTGAGGGAGAAGTGGCTTTTCCGGGAGTGTATGCGCTTGCAAAACGCCAGACAAGACTTTCGGATGTGGTGAAGTCTGCTGGAGGAGCAAATTCAATGGCATATATAAAAGGTGCGAGACTTGAGCGTACTATCACCGATGAAGAGCGTTTGCGCATGAATGAGGTTATACGCATGACTAAGATGCAGGGAGGTAAAGGAGACTCTATTGATGTCGCAAAGCTTGATCTTGGTAACAAATATTATGTGGGAATACAGTTGGATAAGGCTTTGGAAAACCCAGGGTCAGAATACGATATGATACTTCGTGACGGTGATCGTATCATAGTACCGCAATATATCAATACGGTAAAGATAAGCGGCGACGTGCTTTATCCGAATACGGTGCTTTACAGCAAAGGCAAAAATGCCAAATACTATATAAATCAAGCTGGCGGCTATGGTTCAAACGCCAAGAAAAAACATACTTACATAGTACACATGAATGGTACGGTAAACCAAATGGGCAAGGGAGACAAACCAACACCTGGATGTGAGATAATTGTTCCGACAAAGCCTCAGCGTGACATAACGAAAGTAACTCAATATTTGCCTATTGCCACGTCTGCTGCATCTTTGGCTACGATGGTGGCAACAATAGCTAATTTAACAAAAAAATAAGCGCACAAATTATGAAGATAGCAGTAGCAGGCACGGGATATGTTGGCTTGAGTATGGCCACACTTCTGTCACAGCACCATGAGGTGATGGCTGTTGACGTAATCCCAGAGAAGGTGGAGAAGATAAACAAACGTATCTCTCCGATACAGGATGAATATATAGAGAAGTATTTTGCAGAAAAGCAACTGAACCTCACAGCAACGCTTGACGGCGAGGCGGCCTATCGTGATGCTGAGTATGTGATAATTGCGGCTCCGACCAACTATGACCCTGTAACCAACTATTTTGATACGCACCATATAGAGGATGTAATCGACCTCGTACTGAAAAGCGGTAGCAAGGCAACGATGGTTATCAAGAGTACTATACCCGTAGGCTATACACGCTCGCTCTATGTTAAGTATGCGAAAAAGTTCAAGGCAGAAGGTAAAGATTCTTCCTGTAAGCTTCGTCTGTTGTTCTCGCCGGAGTTCTTGCGTGAGAGTAAGGCACTGTATGACAACCTCTATCCGTCGCGTATTATAGTAGGATATCCGAAACTCATAGAAGACGGTGAGTTTAGCGAGGAGAACGAGGCTATTAAAGCCATCTGTGGCAACCACATGGAAGATGCGGCGCATACATTTGCATCACTGCTGCAGGAGGGAGCCGAGAAAAAAGATATACCGACGCTGTTCATGGGAATGAAGGAGGCCGAGGCTGTGAAGCTCTTTGCCAACACGTACCTTGCATTGCGTGTGTCATACTTCAATGAACTTGACACCTATGCAGAGGTTAAAGGACTTGACACACAAGCGATAATCAATGGGGTGGGGCTTGATCCTCGCATAGGCACCCACTATAATAACCCATCGTTCGGATATGGTGGCTACTGTCTGCCGAAGGACACCAAGCAGTTGCTGGCTAACTATCGTGATGTGCCACAGAATATGATGACGGCAATAGTGGAGAGTAACCGCACGCGTAAGGACTATATAGCTGATGCCGTATTGCGTAAGGCTGGATATTATGACTATTATACAAATAACCAGTATGATGGATGTAATGGCGAAAAGACTCCTGTGATAGGTGTCTATCGACTTACGATGAAGTCAAATTCTGATAATTTCCGCCAGTCGGCCATACAGGGAATCATGAAGCGTGTGAAAGCCAAGGGGGCTGTCGTTATTATCTATGAACCCACACTGAAGGATGGTGAGACTTTCTTCGGCAGCCGTGTTGTCAATGATATTGCATCGTTTAAGCAGCAGAGCGATGCCATAATAGCCAACCGCTATGATGCGTGCCTTGACGATGTGGAGGATAAAGTATATACACGTGACATCTTCCGTAGAGATTAAATACACTATAGAAATTATATAATCTGTAATTACACGAAATGATAGAGAACGTAAAACAATTAGTAGATACAGCAGTAAAGGGAATCCAAGAGAAGAAAGGACATAATATCAGCATAATAGACATGGAAGGCATGGAAAGCGTGATTTGCAAGGCTTTCGTTGTCTGTGAGGGAAATTCGCCTTCGCAGATTTCTGCTATTGCCGACTCCGTCGAAGAGTTTATGCGTAAGGAACTGAAAGAGAAACCTGTTCGTATTGCAGGTATGGAAAACTGCATTTGGGTAGCAATGGATTATGTTGATGTTATGGTTCACATTTTCCTGCCTGATGCACGCGAATTCTACAATCTCGAGGCCTTGTGGCAGGATGCTCCGACCACAGAGATTCCTGATTTGGATTAGTTTGTAGTTTTATCATAACATAATTCTCAGTTATCAAGTATAAATTGTTTAATTAAGTAATACACTGATGGCCACATCACCTTCATCACCTATGTCTGGAGCGAACCCGCCGAAGATGCCTCGCTTCAACATGAGTTGGATATATATAATAATACTTGCCACGCTGGCGGTGATATTTTTTACCGACGGTGGACAGACTATTGGGCAGTCAACTGTACACCATGCTTCATATTCTGATTTCAAGGCTTATGTTGACCGTGGTTTTGCCAAGCGCATCTTGGTAAACAAGTCGGAGTCAAAAATCAAATTGTATGTTAACGCGGCAAATATCCGCGATGTATTTCACCAGACACAGCAGCAAACAGGGCCGGAGCCATGTATAGAGGTTGTGTATGGCAGCATTGATCAGGTGGAACAGTTTGTTGAGGCAGAGCGTACTGCCGGCAAGTTTAAGGGCGAACTGGCCTATGAGGTGGAGACGCGCAATGGCTTTATGAATTTACTGATGAGCATTGCGCCGCTGGCATTTTTTGTGTTTCTGTGGTTCTTCCTTATGGGACGCTTCGGAGGTGGAGGCGGTGCAGGAGGCATGGGAATATTCAGCGTAGGACGCTCTAAGGCTCAGATGTATGAGAAAGGAAATGAACTCGGCATAACCTTCAAGGATGTAGCAGGACAGGCCGGAGCCAAGCAGGAGGTGCAGGAGATTGTGGAGTTTTTGAAGAATCCTCAGAAATACACTGAGCTTGGTGGTAAAATACCTAAGGGTGCACTGCTTGTGGGACCTCCGGGAACTGGTAAGACTCTTCTTGCGAAGGCGGTAGCAGGTGAGGCTGGCGTGCCGTTCTTCTCTATGTCTGGTTCCGACTTTGTGGAAATGTTTGTAGGCGTCGGTGCGTCACGTGTTCGTGACACATTTGCCAAGGCAAAAGACAAAGCACCATCTATCATATTCATTGATGAGATAGATGCTATTGGCCGTGCACGTAGCAAAAATCCAGGCTTTGGTGGAAATGACGAGCGTGAGAATACACTTAATGCCCTGCTTACGGAAATGGATGGCTTCGGAACAAACTCTGGCGTGATAATCCTTGCAGCCACTAACCGTGTGGATATGCTTGACAAGGCATTGTTGCGTGCAGGACGTTTCGACCGTCAGATACATGTGGATTTGCCGGACTTGCCAGAGCGTAAGGAAATATTCAAAGTTCATCTGAAACCTATTAAGGTTGATGAAAATCTTGACATAGACCTTCTTGCACGTCAGACACCTGGATTCTCAGGTGCTGACATTGCTAATGTTTGTAACGAGGCTGCTCTTATAGCAGCTCGTCACGACAGTAAGGTTGTGAGCAAGCAGGACTTCCTTGATGCGGTAGACCGCATAATTGGTGGATTGGAAAAGAAAACAAAGGTTATGACTGCAGAAGAAAAGCGTGCCATCGCATTACATGAGGCAGGTCATGCTACTATATCATGGTTCTGCGAACATGCCAATCCGCTTGTCAAGGTTAGTATCGTGCCGCGCGGCAATGCGTTGGGAGCAGCATGGTATCTGCCGGAGGAACGTCAGCTTACTACTAAAGCACAGTTGCTCGACGAAATGTGCTCTCTGCTTGGCGGACGTGCTGCTGAGGAATTGTTTACTGGCAATATATCAACCGGGGCAATGAATGATCTTGAGCGCAGTACAAAGATGGCGCAGAGCATGATTGCTTATTATGGCATGAGCGATGTCCTGCCCAACATTTGTTACTATGACAATAACGAATATTCATTCGTGAAGCCTTATTCCGCTGAGACCGACCGTCTGATTGACAATGAGGTGCTTAAAATGATTAATGAACAGTATGAGCGTGCTAAAGCCTTGCTGCGTGAACATCAGGAAGGACATAATGCGCTTGCAGAACTGCTTATTAACCGTGAGGTGATATTTGCTGATGATGTTGAGAAAATCTTTGGAAAGCGTCAGTGGGTAAGCCGCTCACAGGAGATATTCGAGAGCAACAGCACTGTAGATGAGAAGGACGAAAAGGAGGAAGAGGCATGAGACAACTTATCATCCGAACTATAACAGGTGTGCTATTCGTAGCCATCATACTAGTATGCTTTCTGAAACCAATGTCGATGATATTGCTCTTCGCCCTTGCGACGGGCATGACGGTATGGGAATTCACTGGTCTTGTCAATAACCGCGATAATGTGCAGACCAACCGTTTCATCTGCACTGTGGCAGGTGTGTTTCTGTTTCTTGCAGTGTCAGGTTTTTGCAGTGACTTAACCCCCTCCTCGGTATTTATCCCCTATCTGCTGACGGTGATATACCTCTTCATCAGCGGACTGTTCACACATACCGACGACCCGATAAATGACTGGGCATACTCCATGATGTCGCAGATGTATATAGCCCTCCCATTCTCCTGTCTGTCAGTACTTGCATTCCGTGCCACCATCACCGGTGATGTAACATACAACATGCTTCTGCCCGTCAGTGTCTTCATCTTCCTTTGGGCCAACGACACCGGTGCATACTGCACAGGTTCGCTCATAGGCAAGCACAAACTCTTTCCGCGTGTCAGCCCAGCCAAGTCATGGGAAGGAAGCATAGGTGGCGGTATACTGGTAATGATTATTGCAGCATTGATGTCATGGGCTGACGAAAGCCATACCTTTGAAAGCCTCGGCGCCACGGAAACAGGATTGACAATCGTTGAATGGATGGGATTGGGACTCACTGTCGTCATCTTCGGAACGCTTGGAGACCTTGTGGAAAGCCTTTTCAAACGAAAACTCGGCATCAAGGACAGCGGTAGCATACTGCCCGGTCACGGTGGCATGCTCGACCGCTTCGATTCTTCGCTGATGGCGATACCTGCAGCGGTGGTTTACATATATACACTGACAGTCGTGTAACACATTGATAAAGCCTATGGTTACCATAATAAAATATGGTTGCCATAGGCTTTATTGTTATCATACCCACTAGATATACGAAATACAAACAAAAACATGAAAAAAATACTGACCGCATTATTCTTAGCACTCTGCATGACAATGCAGGCTCAATACCCCATTACACCTGTACCATTCACACAGGTGAAACTCAACGATTCCTTCTGGAGTCCACGCCTGAATGCAAGCCGTGACGTAACGATACCACTAGCTTTCAGCAAGTGTGAGGAGACTGGGCGCTATACCAACTTCACAAACGCCGCCAGGCACCTTGCCGACCCGACACAGGAGTTTCCTGACAAGGGATGGACATTCACCTTCGACGACACCGACCCATACAAGACCATAGAAGGTGCAAGTTACCTGTTGCAGACATTCCCTAACGCAACATACAAAGGCAAGCGTCTCGACAAGTATGTTGATAGCGTGATAGCTGTCATTGGCAGCGGTCAGGAACCTGACGGCTATCTTTATACCGCACGCACCAAATCTCCGTCGAAAACCCATGACTGGGCTGGCAACAAGCGATGGGAGAAGGTTGAAGTTCTCAGCCATGAGTTCTACAACCTCGGTCACCTGCTCGAGGCTGCATGCGCACACTATCAGGCCACAGGCAAGCGCACACTGCTCGACATCGGCATCAAATACGCTGACTGCGTATGCCGTGAAATCGGTTACGGCGAGAACCAGCTGAAACTAGTACCCGGTCATCAGATTGCTGAGATGGGACTCTGCAAGCTGTACCTCGTAACCGGCGACAAGAAATACCTCGACCAGGCTAAGTTCTTCCTCGATATGCGTGGCAAGACCGCACGCAAGGATGCCTATTCACAGGCCCACAAACCCGTGGTAGAACAGGATGAAGCCGTAGGACACGCCGTGCGCGCCGAATACATGTACAGCGGTATGGCCGATGTGGCAGCACTTACCGGCGACTCTGCCTACATCAAAGCCATCGACAAAATCTGGGAGAATATCGTACAGAAGAAATACTACATCACCGGCGGTGTGGGTGCCCGCCACTCCGGCGAAGCATTCGGCAGCAACTACGAACTGCCAAACGCCTCTGCCTACTGCGAGACCTGCGCTCAGATTGGCAATGTTTACACCAACTACCGCCTGTTCCTGCTGCACGGCGAGTCTAAATACTACGATGTAATAGAGCGCACGCTCTACAATGCGCTTATCTCCGGCATCAGCATCGAGGGCGACGGTTTCTTCTACCCCAACCCACTGTCATGCCGCGAGGAAGCACAATATGCACGCAAGCCGTGGTTCGGCTGTGCCTGCTGCCCTTCAAACATCTGCCGTTTCATACCATCAGTGCCGGGCTATGCCTACGCCTGCAAGGACAAAAACCTGTATGTCAACCTCTTCATGGGCAACACTGCTGACATGAAAGTCAACGGCAAGAGTGTGACACTGAAGCAGGAAACAACATACCCATCCAACGGCGACATCAAGATAACCGTAGCAAAGGGTGGCGGCGACTTTAACCTCTGCGTGCGCATACCGGGATGGGTGCGCGGCGAAGTGGTACCGAGCGACCTCTATTCGTTTGTTGACAACAAGCACCTCGACTACTGCATCAAGGTCAACGGCAAGGAAATCATCGACGGCAACGACAAGGCTCATGCCCTGAACAACGGCTATGCCGTGATAAACCGCACATGGAAGAAAGGCGACGTGGTGGAGGTACACTTCGACATGGAACCACGCCTTGTGAAAGCCAACGATAAGGTAAGGGATGACCTCGGCCGCCTTGCCGTAGAGCGCGGACCACTGGTATATTGTGCAGAGTGGCCTGACAACGATGCCGACGTAAGCACATACCTCCTCAATCAGCACCCACAGCTCAGCATGGGCAAGGACATACAGATTGTAGAGGGCCATACCGTACATTCCATCACCACCGATGCACAGACACTGTCTATCGGCACTGACGGCAAACTGAAGACCGCTGACGCCAAACTCACACTCATCCCATATTATGCTTGGGATCACCGTGGACAAAAGGGCGGCATGGACGTATGGCTGCCAGCCACCGTGGGTGCAGCCTCTGCCACACATGTTTCAGCAGAGAAGCAAGCCGACAATGGGTTCTTTGGCAAATGATGTGGTGTAAGATATGAATAAGATTAAGGAATGATGTAGAACTGTCAAGCATAATGGAAGAAAACAAAACTAACACGGAATACATAGACCTGCGTGAAGTGGCCGCTAAACTGTGGAGCAAGAAACTGCTGTTCCTAAAAGTGTGGGCGGTTACCATCATCCTTGCTGCACTGTATATATTCCCTGTGCCGCGCACATATAACGCAGAACTGTCACTCGCTCCAGAACTTGGTGGCAATTCAGGTAATGGCAGCCTTGGTTCTATTGCCAGTACTTTTGGTATTAATCTGGGTAGTATGCAGTCCGAAGATGCTTTCTATCCAGAATTGTACCCGGAAGTCGTCAGATCAAATGCTTTCGTCGTCCGTTTGTTTGATGTAAAGGTGAAATCGCTTGATGGTGAAATCAATACTAATTATTATGATTATCTGTCAACCAAGCAGAAGACTCCTTTCTACAGCAAACCTAAAATCTGGGTAATTCAGGCTGTCAAATCCTTAACCGAAGGAAAAAAAGATAATAAAGGAACAGGAAACGGCAAGCCTAACCCCTTTATGCTTTCAGAAAAGCAGAATGCGGTAGCTGATGTCATACGTATGAAAATCCATTGTGACGTAGATGTCAAGACAAATGTCATAACCATAATGGTGAAAGATCAGGATCCGCTTATCTGTGCTACTATGTGCGATTCTGTGCGTGTCCTCCTTCAGGATTTCATTACCAAGTACCGCACGGAGAAATCAGCTAACGATGTAGCATACTATCAGAAACTGCTCAATGAGGCAAAGGCTGATTATGACCGTGCCGTGCGACAGTACAGTGCTTACTGTGATGCAAACCAGGGTACCATATTGCAGGCGTTTATATCAGAACGTGACAAGATGGAGAATGAAATGTCAACAAAGCTCAATACTTACAATGTGATGAACACACAGTTGCAGGCGGCGAGGGCTAAGTTGCAGGAGCGCATACCTTCCTTCACCATCCTCAACGGTGCGAGTGTGCCTGTAAAGCCTACAGGCCCTAAGCGCGTAGTCTTTATATTCGCTATGCTTGTGTTGGCAACAGTAGCTACAGCCTTTTTCGTTTACCGCAAGGAGATACTGCGGCAGTTCACAGTCAAAAGAAGTGCGGCTGTGGTAAGTCAGGCAAATTGACGAGTCGACGGAGGTAATGTAATTCAATAAGCAGCGGATGTTGACAGTAGATAAAATATGTCGTGTTCCCCGTAATACCTTTTCCAGATTGTTTCTTATTCCGAGAATCAATCTGGAAAAGGTATTTTTGATATCTAAAAGTGACCTTGTCAGATGGATATACTTCAGCACTATGATATTCGTTGTCATAGCATCACTTAATCCATGGTTTTTTTGGGGAATATACAATGTATATACATTACTTGCGTCCGTGCCTATAATTGCGTGTATGTTGCTCTCACGTACAGTGGAACGACCGCTTTTTACGCGTAATGATTATTTCGTACCAATCTGTTTGTATCTTTTGATGATGTTCACAATTACGTTTCTCAACGGGCGAAACATCAATGGCTATATCCTTCAAATGATAAATGCCACGATATTTCTATCGTTGTTTATGCTGAATGTCAGTGATTTGGTACGCCTCGGTACAATTCTGTCAAAGTTTCTCGCATGTCTGCTTGTTGTTTCGCTTACTGCTTATTTCTTGGTGAAGTTTGGTTTTTCCCTGCCTCACCGTGAAGCAGTAAATGTAGAGTTCAATTATTCATACACCAATTATTTCTTTTTCCTGCTCGACCATCGAGAGGAATTTTCCATACTGCCACGCTTCTGTTCCGTGTTTCTTGAACCCGCCCATATCGGCATGACTTGCATTTGTCTGCTATATTGCCAGATAGGCCAGTGGCACAAATGGTATAATATAGTTCATTTCATTACGATTATATTGACTTTGTCGCTTGCAGCATGGGTTTTTCTTGTAATACTTCTTTTTTCTGCAAGTTGGATGAAGGGGCGTAACATTATTGGGAAAGTTATATTGTTGATATCGTTGTGTGCAGTTGTGGCAACCATATCTCTGTATTACAATCGTGGGCAAAACGTAATCAACGAACTTATAGTTCAGCGCCTTATGATTAACGAAGATGGAGAACTTGAGGGTGACAATCGTGCTACAGAAACGTTCCAGCGTGAATATAAGAAACTGGCTTCTTCCAGTGAGATACTTACGGGAAGAGGCTATGAAGGCATGGCGAAATTCTCAACAGAGGGCGGCAATGCCGGATATCGTGTTTATATCTACAGTAATGGCCTTATAGGAGTCATGTTGCTCACTCTTTTTCTATGCACCTTAGCTTATACAGGCACAGGAGGCTGGCGTAACAAGGTAGTGATGCTGACGGCTCATTTCATATCGTTCATACCAGCCGCCACACCATTAAAGTTTGCCATGTTCATTCCATGGTACATATTATTGTTTATAAAGGTCAAACCAACGAATAAATGACCATCTGCCCACATAACGACTGCACCGGCTGCTTTGCATGTCAAAATGCGTGCACCCATGATGCTCTGCGCCTCATGCCAGGGGAGTATGGCTATATATATCCCGTTGTGGATAGTGAGAAGTGTGTGAACTGTGGACTGTGCCGCAAAGTTTGTCCGGTAAACACACCCGTAGCAAAACACACTGTAATCAGTGCAGATATTGCACGTGCGGCATCAGCAGAAGAGATTGTGCTGTCTTCTTCAGGTGGTATTGCAACCGTCCTTGTTCGTGAGGTGTTGCGCCAAGGTGGTGTCGTGTATGGTTCTACGGGTGTAGATGGTAGTAATGTGCATCACATACGTATAGACAGCGAGGACAAGGTCGATTTGCTTAAAGGTTCAAAATATGTGCAGAGCCATATAAATGATGTATACCGCCAGGTGAAATCAGACCTTAGTGATGGTATAAAGGTGTTGTTTATCGGTACTCCGTGCCAGAATGCAGGTCTTCGCAATTATCTGCATCGCGATTATGAGTCGCTGGTATGTGTGGATTTTATCTGCCACGGCGTTCCAAGCCATGAATTATTGTCGCGCCACGTAGTCGAGATGACCTCTCTCACTCCAGAACAGACTGGCGAAGTGACATTCCGCACTCGTGACAGCAAAGGCCGCAGCATTTATGGTGTTACGGTATGCGACAGCAAAGGAAATTTGGTATACTCCAGTCACTATCCAAAGGATGAATACATAACGGCTTTCATACATGGAGTGACATACCGTGAGAGTTGCTATTCATGCAACTATGCCACTTGTGAACGTGTGAGCGACATTACGCTTGGCGACTATTGGGATAAAGAACACCGTTTTGGTCTTGAAGGGTTGTCAATGCTTCTCGTTAATACCGATAAGGGGAGAAGCCTGTTTCAGGCGGTCAAATCCTCTGTTAACATTATCGACCATTCTGACGTTGACACGTTTGCCGTTCGCAATCAGCAACTCAAAGAACCTATGCGCAGGAATCCCCGTCGAGATATCTTCCTTGAACTGTATCCCACGCAGGGATTCTGCCATGCCGCACATACCGTGCTGATAGACAGTAGAAGAGCTATTCGCAATCAAAGAATTAAGGATTTCTTATTCAAACTGCCATTCTTACAAACCATTTATAACATCATACGCCCTCCAAAACAACCATGATTGCCATCATATCATACCATAAAGAGCCAAACTATGGCACAATGTTGCAGGCCTACGCATTGGCGCAGGCTATACGCAACCTTGGCAAGGATTGCCGCTATCTTGACTATGTTAAGATGCGCCGGCATCCGCTTCCATTGCTCCTTTTGCGCAAACTGAAGCACTTCATCGAGCGGAGAGTGTTGCGACGAAACAGTCTGGGAGAGTTTGCTTTTTTCAATACAGAGCCATTTTCCGCAATAATGCAGCGTTTCAACAGTTTTCACGATGAGCATATCCCGGTTGACAATAACACATATTACATCGATACAGTGGCGCAGACAGCAAACGACTATGAACGCTATATCGTAGGTAGCGACCAGACGTGGAGCCCTCTGCTCAACCAGCATCCTTATACGCAGAATTTTCTTGAGTTCTGTCCCAGTGGCACAAAGAAGTCTTCCTACGCTCCAAGTATAGGTACTCTTGCGCCTCCACAGCAGTATGTAAACAGAATGGCTGGCGCATTGAAAACATTCGATTATCTGTCATGTCGTGAAAAGTCAAACTGCCAGGTTCTTTCTGAGGTGCTTGGCCGTCCTGTGGAGTATGTGGTAGACCCTACATTACTTCTTGACGAACGTGAATGGATGAAGGTCTCGTGCGATGGCAGTACGCCGCAGCAACCATATATTCTGGCCTATATCTTGGGTACGAAACATTGCATTTCGGATTTTGCTGAGGAACTTGGCAAGTCACAGTCATTGCCTGTATACTATATTGCCACGCGTCCAGAATTTCTGCACCGTGACCATGTGATAGCCGATGCCGGCCCTGCTGAGTTCATCAGCCTCATCAAGAATGCACGCTATGTGGTGACTGATTCCTTTCACGGTACCATCTTCAGCATCAACTTCAACGTGAACTTCTATAGTTTCACAAAGAGGGCTGGACTTTCGCATAACGATAATGCAAATGATAACGACCGCATACCTGCCATACTTGCGGAATTCGGATTGTCAGAGCGGTTCCGCAGTGATGATGACATGACATTTTCACCCGACATCGACTTTACTGCGGTCAATGCCACACTTGCCGTCAGAAGGCAATGCTCTGCTGAATACCTCCATAAGATAATCAATTACTGAACGTACAGGAATGAAAATAGCATACATAACAAATGCCACAGACCCGTTTGGCGGAGCGTCCAAGGCTTTATTTTCAATAATAACGGAACTCACGAAGCATGGTGTCGAGCCGCTTGTAATCACCCCCGACAAAAATGGGATATACGAATCATGGGCTGAGCTTGGCATACCTACTATGGCAATAAACTATCGCCAGTCTGTGTATCCTCCCATTCGTAATATTAAGGATTTCCTTTTCTTTCCATTGCGACTTGCCGGACGGATTTTCTTGGACTACAAAGCCATAAAGAAATTGCATCGTGTGCTGGTTGACGAAGAAGTACAGTTGGTACATTCCAATACAAGTGTTGTGCGTATAGGCGACATTGCTGCGTCAAAAGCAGGCATCCCGCATATCTATCATGTCAGGGAGTATGGCGATATTGATTTTTCCATGCATTATTATCCGTCTTGGAAATCCATACACAAGCGCATGAACGCATCATATACATTATGTATCACGCGTGGAGTGCAGGAGCATCATGGATTGAGTGTGAATCCGAAATCAAAAGTGGTATATGATGGTGTAATGCCGCAGCAACCATCCATGAATGAATCCCCTGCGAAAAAGTCATATTTCCTGTATGCCGGACGCATTGAGCCAGCAAAAGGTCTTGATCAACTCCTTAACGGTTACATTGCCTATGTGAAATCTGCAATAACACCCCTGCCGCTGTATGTCGCCGGTGCATCCCGTATGCCTTTGTATATGGACTCCATAAAAAAACAGATAAAGGACAGTGGTATAGAAGACAAAGTGAAATTTCTTGGGTTGCTGGATGACATATATGGAGCGATGCGCAACGCTGCGGCTATTGTCATAGCCTCACCATTTGAGGGATTTGGTTTCTGCATGGCAGAGGCGATGTTCAATAAATGTCTGGTGATAGGACGCAATACCGCCGGGACAAAAGAACAGTTTGACAACGGTGTCCGTTTCACTGGCAGTGAGATAGGGCTGCGATATAACTCAAACGATGAACTGACAGAAATGCTTAGCAAAGTCACAACTGCCGATGCACATGAATTTGACAGTATGAAAGAACTTGCTTTTAAAACCGTCAACAGTATGTACACTTCAGAAAACTGTGCGCGTGAAGTTCTTGAAGTCTATAATAAAATTCTCAATCACAATGATACGATACATTCTTAATCTCGTCGGAATGCTTCTCTCACCGCTGATACGTGTCCTAAGCGCATCAGTGTGGAGTAATGCGGCCGCTCACATATACACAGGTGCTTACCGTCCTTTTTTCGGTCATATCGGTAAGGGAACTGTAATGTATCATAAGGCTATGAAACTGCATGGGCTAAAGATGGTCTCCGTAGGCTCTTGCTGCTCATTCGGTGAGTCGCTGCAACTTACATCATGGCAAGGCGGACACATAACCATAGGTGATGATTGTATAATACGCGCCTATGCCCATATAACCGCAGCCAACAGCATAACCATAGGCAATGGACTGCTGACGGGCACCAACG
Source organism: Prevotella sp. (assembly GCA_017413085.1). Lineage (GTDB taxonomy): Bacteria > Bacteroidota > Bacteroidia > Bacteroidales > Bacteroidaceae > Prevotella. Next base: position 109,113 of record JAFPVC010000016.1, on the reverse strand, counting down.
TGCTTATAACCGACAATTCGCACGGTTCATTTACGCATGAGCACCTAAGCATGCAGCCGGGACTGCGCCCTATAGTGTCAAAGGGACCAGTGGTAATCGGCAACAACGTCTGGCTTGGCAACAACGTGTGCATAATGCCTGGCGTAACGATTGGTGACGGAGTTGTCGTGGGTGCCAACAGTGTTGTCACGCATGACATTCCCGCATACTCTATGGCTGCCGGTATTCCTGCCAAAATCATAAAGCAATTATCATGAGCGACAATAAACGCATAGCACGCAACACAATATTTTTATACATACGCATGGTGATACTCATGTGTGTGGGGCTATACACTTCACGCGTGGTGCTTCATGCGCTGGGGGTGGATGACTATGGCCTGTATAATGTGGTCGGTGGCGTGGTCATGATGTTCAGTTTTCTCAATGCCACGCTTTCCTCCAGCACGCAAAGGTTTCTCAATATAGAAATAGGGCAGGGTGATAGTGGTAATACCTCACGTGTATTCTCTAATGCCATAACGCTGCACGTCATTCTTGCCGTAATCATATTCGTACTTGCTGAAACCGTCGGACTTTGGTATGTGAATAACAGGCTCGTATTCGATGCCACAAGGATTACGGCGGTGTTGTGGGTTTATCAGTTCTCTGTAGCCACCATCATAATACAGATTGTGCAGTTACCCTTCATGGCGGTCATCATTGCGCATGAACGTATGGGGGCTTACGCATACCTTAGCATTTATGAAGGTGTGTCAAGGTTGGCTATAGCCTTGATAATAGCTGTTGCAGACACTGACCGCATGATTCTTTATGGAGCACTGATGCTTTTTGTGCAGTTCTCTGTGGCAGTGTTCTATAATGCGTATTGCCAGCGTAGTTTCAGCGAGGCGCGATTCCGTTTTGCTTATGACAAGAAGTTGATGTCGCAGATGATTGGTTTTTCCAGTTGGAATGCTATAGGCAACTTGGCTGTGGTGTGTAATAATCAGGGTGTGAACATATTGCTAAACTTTTTTTTCGGTACGGTGATAAATGCGGCGCGTGGCATTTCCTTCCAGGTGTTCAACGTTGTCTACCAACTGATAAACAACGTGCAGTTGGCAGTGAAGCCTCAAATCATAAACCTGTATGCGGCTGGCAAGAAAAATGAAATGGCGAGTCTGACATTAAATGCTGCAAAGATTTCAGGACTGCTTATGACTATTGTATGTGCACCGTTGATAATGGAGATAGACTTGATTCTGAGGATATGGCTTGTTGAATATCCTGCATACACTCCTGTTTTCATAACCCTCATCCTTGTTTACCTGACTGTCATATCAATGACGGGATGCCTTTATATCGCAGTCCATGCGTCGGGCTATCTGCGAAACGTGGGAATATGCGGCGGCGGCGTCAACCTCCTCGTCCTGCCGGTGTCATACCTGCTCCTGCGAATGGGAGCATCGCCTGCTATCCCTTTCATTGTGAATATCGTAGCGGCTTTCATGGCCACTGCGTTTACTTTGTTCTGGCTGCATTACTATATTAAATTCCCGGTGCTGCGCTTCTTTACAAGAGTTTATGGTACCGTCATCCCCGTTTCCATTGCCATATATCTGTTCACTTATGCCATACATGTGCTGATGGACAACAGCAATGAGTATCTGCGTTTGTTTACGGTAATCTCATCAAGTGCCGTATTTTCGCTGGTCCTTTGCTGGTTCTTCGCCATAGACAATAATACAAGGAAAAAGATTACAGAAACCATAAATAGTAAAGTAAAATGCTATTCTCAATCATAACAGTATGCTTCAACAGCGGCAAGACCATTGAACGTACCCTGCAATCAATATTGTCGCAGACATATCAGGATTATGAATATATAATCGTTGACGGAGGCTCTACCGATGACACGCTGGATATCGTCAAGCGCTACGAGACTTTGTTCGGTGGGCGGATGAAGTGGAAAAGCGAACCAGACTCAGGCATTTTCGATGCTTTCAATAAGGGAGTCAGACGTTCGTCTGCTACTTACCTGTGGATAGTCAACAGCGATGATTATGCCGAATCTGATGCATTGGAGAAGGTTGCCGGCATGGTGCAAGGGCGTGACATTGACAACCTGCCTGTTATTTCCGGGACTATGAGGGTGTTTGAAGAAAAGACCCATAAAACCGTCTTCTATGCCAAAAGTGACGTGCAGACATGTCGGAACAAATATGAAAAGAATCTCATGGGCATTATTCATCCGGCTACGCTCGTACCCCGATATGTGTATGAAAAGGTGGGATTGTTTAATCCAGAATACAGAAACATCGGCGACTATGAATGGTTTCACCGCATGTATTCCATGGATGTCCCCATAATATTCACCGATAGCGTGCTTACAAACATGTCTAATGGCGGAACATCCAACCAACTTACGTGGAAGCACTTCATGCGCAGCTATGATGACCGAAAACTCTTTTTTGCTACATATTATAAGAATTTCCTGTCGCAGAAATACAGATTGGCACGCTGGTGTGCTACATTCCTGAGATATATGTTCAACAATCGTAAGCGCTGTGCCATACAGAGGTTACGAGCAACGTTCAGTCGTTGAACTGACATTGTTGGAACAAGTTGTTCCAGTCTTGGCGCTGTCTCACGATGTCGGGCATTCCGTTTATCACGCAGTTTATAAACTGCGTGTTTTTTATTGCGTTTTTGGCATCTACGGGCTTGTCGTAGTCGCCCACGAAACCATTGAACGTGCAATTCTCAAAACGCAACCAGTGTCCCCATGAAATGTGTATCTTGTTTCCGAAATGACAGTTGCGTATCGTGGTGGCCAAACGTCCGTAAGATGCTAGGTTGTTGTTTGCAGCTGACATGTCACGGCCGTTGTTTGCAAACGTACAGTTCTCCATCACCACGTCGCGGTTGCCAAGTTCAGTGGGATATTTTGCTATATAGTCCGATTCAAAGTCTATTCCTGCCTTTGGTAATGTCCCGTTTACCATGCCGTTGCCCTCAAAGTGGCAGTCGCGGATTAGGCAGTCACGGGCCGACAGTGTCACGCCGTTTCTGCGTGCGCGCAGCACCTTCACGTTGTCCATAACAAGGCCGCTGCCCCAGCGTTCGCCGGTATCTTCTGGCAGGAACGAGCCGCTGTAGTAGATGCAGTCGCCGAAGGCCTCGGCAATGGTTACGTCGCGGAAGGTGAAGTCGTGGCATCTCAGGCACATGAACAGGAATCCCCACTCACCTCTGTAGCCTTCTTTCGTCAGTGGCTTGCTCATCAGGTGGTTGCTGTTGTCACCCCATATCTCGCCGCCTCCGTCAATGGTTATGTTGCGCTTGTCGTTCTCATAAAATAAGAAATACACGCCCATATAGTTTGGCAGCAACTGCAAGCGTCCTTCTATTGTCAGTCTTGTATTAGACGGTATGGTGAATACATGCAGGTATTCATATCCCTCGCCGAAAAACTCCTCGTAGTGCCTCATTTTCTTTCCGCTTTCCATGTGGAATGATATGAGTTCAGCAACGTCAGACCGCCCTTTGTAAGGCAGTTCCACGTAGTATGTACGGCCGCGCTGCAAGTGTATGTGGTTGTCGGTGAAGTCGTCGCAGAGTGCAAGCATGTTGTCTATTAGCAGGTTTGACACGAAGGTTTTGCTGTTGTCAAACTCGAACCAATCGTCCCATATTTCTTCCTGTCGCCAAGAGCCTTCTATCCTAAGGCTTTTGCCTATGAATGTTAGGTCGCGCTCTGCCATAATCTGCGACTGCTTTCCGCGTATGGTGCCGTTGTCAAGACGGCCGCCTTCTTTTACTATTATGCGGCATTTCTTTGGCAGGGTCACGGTCTTCCCGCCAAGTGTGTAGTCTCGGTCTATCACAAGCGTGTTCTTCGCCTCGTTTGCCATCTGCTGCGTCAGCAGCACCTGCTCTGCAGCAACGTGCATGACGTTAAGCAGAACCACAAGCAGTATTGCAAAAATCCTTGTTTTCATGTTTGTATATTAACTTTGATATGCCACTTCGTGGCAGAAGGTTTAGCTCGACGGCCGAAGGGAAAGTCAAATCTTTCAAATCTTTCATTTCTTTGAGTGATTTGGGAAGATTTGAACGATTTCTCGCCGAAGGCGATAATAAAAGTATTACCCTATAATAAAAACGTCGTCGGCGGTGAAATAGTATTCGTAGGTTACAAACAAAATATTAAATTTGTGCTATAATCCGATAATATTTTGCAACGTAGTACAATAAAAAAGAACTATCTTTGCACTCAGAAATATTATAATAGATTTAAGTTTCGCATTTGATCAACTTGGGTAGTAGGAAGAAGTTAAAGGTAGTTAGAAGTAGATAAAGGACAATACAAATTGCCTGTTAATAAGCAAAACACATGTCTTATATCTCCTTATATCTTCTTTTATCTTCTTCTAACTACTGCAAGTTTTATTTGCGAAAGTTGATTAACAGAGAAAACAAAATACCGATGGAAGGATACGTTCAGACTATATCAGACGGAAAAATCAAGCGCTATGTGCAGTTCTTGGAAATCAGCGACGACCCGGAGCTGATAGCACAGTATCGTAAGTGGCACTCTCAGGAGTACAACTGGCAGGAGATACGCGACGGTATCAGGGAGGTGGGCATCCTTGAGATGGAGATATACCTTTTAGACAACAGACTGGTAATGATAGTCGATGCTCCTGCTGACTTCAGGTGGAGCGAGGCCATGCAGCGTCTGGCCACGTTGCCACGGCAGGCTGAGTGGGAGGCATTCGTCTCAAAGTTCCAAGGCTGCAGCCCTGATGCCCGCAGCGATGAGAAATGGCAGCCCATGGAACGTATATTCAGACTATATTAGTAAAAAATATTATAAGATGAAAAGGATTTTTTCTTTGCTGCTGTCAGCCGTGTCGTTGTCGGTCAACTCACAAACGAATGACGGACTGCCCGCCGCACTGCCACCAATACCAGAGATTCCTGCAAAGGAAGCTGTGGGGTCGGTGAAGATGGGCGACAACCAGATTTTTGAGGAAGTACAGCTGGACTTGCCCCTGACCGACGGTCCCTTCCAGCCTAACTGGGCTTCTATAGAGAAAAACTATCCCGGTACTCCACAGTGGCTGAGAGATGCAAAGTTCGGTATCTGGGTGCACTTCGGTCCGCAGTCGGCTGGTGAGAGCGGCGACTGGTATGCCCGCAACCTATACAAGCAGGGACACAGAGCTTACAACAACCACCTGAATCGTTACGGCCACCCGTCGGAGGTGGGCTACAAGGATGTGCTTCGGACATGGAACCCCACGAAGCTTGACCCGGAGTATCTTACGGCACTGTATCAGAAAGCGGGCGCACGATTCCTTATGATTCAGGGTGTACACCACGATAACTTTGACCTGTGGAACTCACGCTACCAGCCGTGGAACTCGATGAACATCGGACCTAAGCGTGACCTGCTGCGCGAGTGGGCTGATGCCTGCCGCAAGCATGGTATGAGATACGGTGTGACATTCCACCACGAATATACCTGGTGGTGGTGGCAAACGGCATTCTGCAGCGATAAAGAGGGTGAAAAGAAAGGTGTGCCTTATGACGGCAACCTGACGCTCGCCGACGGCAAGGGAAAGTGGTGGGAAGGCTACGACCCACGTCTGCTCTACGGTATTGATCTGCGCGAGTATGAGACCGTACAGGCACAGGCGTTTACAGGCTGGCTGCCCCCTAAGCCCGGCATCTTTACACGTCATCAGGACTATGCCAAGTGGTTCACCACGCAATGGGCGCTGCGCATGATGGACGTGACGGCGCACTATGATCCCGACTTCATATATACCGACGGCACTGTGCAGGGACCTTTCACCGGCGACGGCACTGGCACCGGCTTCAAGTGCAACGCTATGCAGACGGTGATGGCCGACTTCTACAACCGTCAGCTGAAGAGCCGCGGCAAGGTGGATGCGTTCAGCATCGTAAAGTTCCGCAATCCTACTAACGGTACGGTGAACACCGCCGAATTTAACTTCCCTGACACCATCAACACGTCGCAGGCATGGATTCGCGAGATGCCCGTGGGTGACTGGTTCTATGCCCCTGGTTTCACCTACGACTCTGGCATGATGGTACGCGCCATAATAGAGAGTGCGGCGCGCGACGGCAACGTGTGCATCAACATCAGCCTGCGTCCCGACGGTAGCATAGAGGATGGAGCCGTCAGCATGCTGGAGGGCGTGGGCGACTGGATGCGCCTCAACGGTGAAGCTATATACGGCAGTAAGGCATGGAAGAAAATCGGCGAGGGCGAGATGCTAAAGGGCAAACTGAAGACCCTGCCCGGCGGCGCACTTGGCAAGCGCCATGCAGAATTTTCCTTCAATGCACAGGATATCCGCTTCACAGTAGGCAAGGACGGCAGACTCTATGCCATCTGTATGAACGTGCCAGAGGCAGGACAGACCGTTACTATACACTCCGTGACAGAGAAGCCCAAGCGCGTGTCGCTAATAGGTTATGCCGGAAAACTGAAATGGAAGCAGACCGCCGACGGCCTCGCCGTGACCTATCCTAAGAGTGGTGCCAAATTGAAGACCGCCGCGGTGTTTAGGATTGAATAAACCGTGCTCTCTATTTTGTATTTAACTTGTGATTCCTTGCGATAAAAATCACGAAAGTGAATTTTGGTTGCAAATACGCCGAAATTTCGGTGCTTGGTTATATTGCTGTGGTACAGCAATATACATAACATTTAGCTTGGGCTGGAATTTCGCCTTGTTGTAATTAGGGCCTGATTGCATCGTAATCAGGCCCTAATTACACTGTAATCAAGTGTTGATTATGGGGTAAAAGGGTGCAAATTAATGCACAATTCATAATGCGTAATTTACAATTGTTACGCATGACTCGCATCTTTTGTCGCATCTTACCTAATTGTGCATTATGAATTATGAATTGTTAATTATTTTAACATCTATTTTGGGAGGTAAAAGCGTGCGTCATTTGTTCACAAAAATGGGGTTGTGAAAACGATATTTCTGCAAAAAAAGAAGTGCCCCAAACCGATATGTTGGCTTGGGGCACTTCTGCTTTTGTATATATCCTTACACGAGGTGTGAAATCAAATCCTCGCGGTCGCCCGGCAGATAGTCGATTACCGGAATCTCAATCATTGTATAGCAACCTGGCTGCTGCTTCAGTGATGCACGTGCAACGTTGACAAGTACTTGTGCGGTCAGGGCAGGGTTGTTAATCTTCATGTTGAATTCGAAGAGCTGGTTGTGGGTCTTGCCACTGACACCTTTGCGGGTGAGGTTAACACCGTGACCAACGTCGTTGAGTGCATCAACGCTCTCTACTTGGAAGACGTGTGTCTCGTCGCTTGCGAAGTATGGGTCAGCCTTGATAGCCTTTGTCACCTCGTCGAGGTTTGCACCATCCTCAAGTTCAACATATACCATACGGCGGTGAATGCCTTCACCAACGGGGATAGTCATTGATAGAGCATCCTTTACGCCTGCCTTTGAGCGTACGCACACAGAGTGTCCCATTGAGCGGCCAGGGCCGAAATTGGTGTATGACAGGCCTTTTGGTGCCAGCGACTGCATCAGGGTGCGCACAACAGAGTCAGAACCTGGATCCCAGCCTGCTGCAATGACGGCTACTGTGCCGTTCTTCTGGCAGATAGGCATAAGTGCGCGGCGGTAGTCAACGATAGAAGTGTGTATGTCGAAAGAGTCGACGGTGTTGATACCCATGGCGAGAATCTTCTCGGCATACTCCTGACAAGAGCGTGTAGGTGTGGCGAGGATGGCCACGTCAACGTCCTTGAGTTCGGCGATGTCTTTCACAACGTCATACTTTGCCAGTTCGGCTGGTTTGTTCTCTGCGCCTGCGCGGCGTACCACTCCTGCAATCTCAAAGTCCTCTGCGGCTTCGAGGGCCTCGATGGTGAATTTTCCGATGTTGCCGTAACCTACTACGGCTGCTCTGATTTTTTTCATTGTGTTATTAGTTGTTTAAATCGTTATGTCGTTATCTCGATATTTCGTTATGTCGCTGTTTTTTATACCGTTATACCGTTATATCGTTATTTCGATATATCACTTTACTTTATTTAATTAATTCTTAAAACTGTGTATCGGTGCAGGTATGCGGCCGGTGCGGTTTATGAAACGGTCGCAGGCAAAGGTGTTGACCGGCATGATGGGTGCATATCCCAACAGACCGCCGAACTCCACTGTGTCGCCCACCTTTTTGCCTATCACTGGTATGATGCGCACGGCGGTGGTCTTCTGGTTTACCATACCTATTGCACTCTCGTCGGCTATTATGCCAGAAATCGTGGCAGCCGTGGTGTCGCCCGGTATGGCAATCATGTCGAGTCCCACGGAGCATACACATGTCATGGCTTCAAGTTTCTCTATTGTCAGTGCTCCGGCAATGACGGAGTCAATCATGCCCTGGTCTTCGCTCACCGGAATAAATGCTCCAGAAAGGCCGCCTACATAGGAACTTGCCATTACGCCGCCTTTCTTTACCTGGTCGTTGAGCATGGCAAGGCAGGCCGTTGTGCCTGGTGCTCCGGCTCGCTCCACGCCCATGCACTGCAGTATGTCGGCAACGGAATCGCCGACAGCAGGGGTGGGGGCAAGCGACAAGTCGATGATGCCGAAAGGTATGCCAAGTCGCTTTGAAGCCTCCTGTGCTACGAGCTGACCCACGCGCGTTATCTTAAAGGCAGTCTTCTTGATTGTCTCGGATAGCGTTTCAAAATCAGCCAACTGTTGCTTGTCCATCTGCTCCAGTGCATATTTTACCACGCCGGGACCAGACACGCCTACGTTGATTATTGCGTCAGCCTCTGACACGCCGTGGAAGGCACCAGCCATGAAGGGGTTGTCGTCGGGAGCGTTGCACAGCACCACGAGTTTGGCACATCCAAGCGAATCCTGCTCCTTGGTGTATTCCGCCGTCTGCTTTATTATTTCGCCCATGAGGCGCACAGCGTCCATGTTGATGCCGGTCTTCGTCGAACCCACGTTAATGCTTGAGCAGATGCGTTCTGTCTCAGCCAGAGCCTGTGGTATGGAGCGTATGAGCAGTTCGTCGCTCTTGGTCATGCCCTTGCTCACAATAGCCGAGTAGCCGCCGAGGAAATTCACTCCTACCTCCTTGGCCGCTTTGTCGAGTGTCTTCGCTATCTCAACGTAGTCGGCAGGAATCTTGCAGCATGCACTGCCGATGAGCGATATAGGGGTGATGGATATGCGCTTGTTTACAATAGGAATGGCAAATTCGCGGCTTATCTCCTCGCCTGTCTTCACGAGGTCTTGGGCCAGAGTCGTGATTTTCCTATATATCTTTTCGCACGTGGTGGTTAGTGAGGCATCGGCGCAGTCAAGCAGACTGATGCCCATCGTTATGGTACGTACGTCAAGGTTTTCTTGCTCGATCATCTTGTTGGTTTCGAGCACTTCGGATATATTTATCATGTCAAGAATTATGCATTATGGATTAAATTCTGTGCATCTTGTCGAAAATATCCTCCAACTGACACTTCACCTGAACTCCCATGCCGTCGCCTATATGTGTCAGTTCGCTTGCCACTTGGTCGAATGCCGTGTTGCAGCGTGACATGTCGACAATCATCATCATGTTGAAGTATTCCTGTACGATGGTCTGCGATATGTCGAGAATGTTGATTTGACTGTCTGCCAGATATGTGCATACCTTGGCTATGATGCCCACGGTGTCTTTGCCGACAACTGTTATTATTGCGCGTGTCATTTTGTTTGCTTAATGTAAAGAGTGTGATAAAATTACGAATTGCAAAGTTAGTAATAAAAAATCAATTAGCAAAGTTTTTTTGTGTTATTTTTTCTTTTTTACTTGTTTGTGCTTGTGTTTTGTAGCATAATGTTTTATAGCAGGGCGTAAAAATTGCAAAATGTCATGCTGCGAAGTTTGTTCGTTTTCAATATGTCAAAATATGCAGAAAACTGTTTTTTGTTTCGTAAATGTCATATTTGTATTTTAAAGTGTTGGTGGTTTCAATATATTTTATTACTTTTGCAGACGCAAAGAACTATATTATAATCAGATGAGAAAGAAATTCATACATACGTTGTGGGCTCTTACTGCCGGTGGACTGCTGATTGTACTGCTGCTATTCATTGCTATATGGAATGGCTGGATAGGCTATATGCCTGACATGGAAGACCTGCAGAATCCCATAGACCGCTATGCTACGCAAATCTACAGTGCCGACGGCAAGGTGCTGGGAACATGGAACATGAACCGCGAGAACCGTGTGCGTGTTGACATAAACAAGGTGAGCACTAATGTGGTGCAGGCTCTTGTGGCTACAGAGGACGCACGTTTCTTCGACCATTCCGGAGTCGACTTCATAGCCCTGGCACGTGCTGTGGTGAAACGCGGTCTGCTCGGACAGTCGAGCGCTGGCGGTGGCAGTACCATAACGCAGCAGCTTGCCAAGCAGGTGTATTCGGGCAAGGCACACTCCACCATCGAGCGATTGATGCAGAAGCCGATAGAGTGGGTGATAGCTATAAAATTGGAACGCTATTTCACCAAGGAGGAGATTGTGATGATGTATCTCAATCAGTTTGACTTCCTGCACAATGCCGTGGGCATAAAGAATGCTGCTAACACCTATTTCGGCAAAGAGCCGCGTGATCTGACCCTTGAAGAGTCGGCTCTGCTCGTGGGCTTGTGTAAGAATCCGTCGTACTTCAATCCCGTGAGGCATGAGCAGCGTTGTTTGGAGCGCCGCAATGTGGTGCTGATGCAGATGGTCAAGGCTGGCTACATATCGCAGTCGCAATATGAGGAAAGCAAGGTAAAGCCCATAGAACTGAACTTCCACCGTGCCGACCATAAGGAAGGAACTGCCACGTATCTGCGTGAGTTCCTGCGCCGCTATATGATGGCAGAGAAACCTAACTACAGTGACTACCCAAGTTGGCAGAAGGTGCAGTATGTGGTAGACAGCATAGCCTGGGAGCAAGACCCGTTGTATGGCTGGTGTAACAAGAATACAAAGAAAGATGGTACTCCTTATAATATATATATGGACGGACTGAAGGTATACACCACCATCGATTCTGAGATGCAGCAGTATGCGGAGGATGCGGTGTATGCCCATGTGGCGAAATACCTGCAGCCTGCTTTCAACAAGGAGAACCGTGGAAAGAAAAACGCCCCCTTCACCAGCAAGCTGACGAAGAGGGAGGTAGACGACATACTGAACCGCTCAGTTTTGCAGAGCGACCGCTACCGCAATATGAAGGCTGCGGGATATTCTGAAGAAGAAATACGGGCTTCGTTTAAGGAAAAGACGGAAATGACCGTGTTCACGTATCACGGAGAAGTGGATACGGTGATGACGCCGATGGACTCCATACGCTATTACAAGACATTCCTGCGCACGGGCTTTATATCTATGGATGCACACACCGGAGCCGTGAAGGCATACGTTGGTGGAATGAACTTCACCCACTTCCAGTATGACATGGCGATGATGGGACGTCGTCAGGTGGGGTCGACCATCAAACCACTGCTCTATTCGCTTGCAATGGAGAATGGCTTTACGCCTTGCGATGTGGCTCCTAACGTGCAGCAGACATACGTTGTGGCGGGACAGGCATGGACGCCGCGCAATGGGTCGCGTTCGCATTATGGTGAGAATGTGACGCTGAAGTGGGGACTGGCACAGTCGAACAACTGGATTTCGGCTTATCTTATGTCGAAACTTGACCCGGGACAGTTCGTCTCGTTGCTCAGACAGTATGGTATCAGTAATCCGGAGATACATCCGTCGATGGCTCTCTGTCTTGGTCCTTGCGATATTACCGTGGCAGAAATGGTCAGTGCATATACAGCATTTGCCAACCGTGGCATACGCTGTGCACCGATGTTCGTTACACGCATAGAGGATGCCAACGGACAAGTGATTGCACGCTTCGAGCCGCGCATGAACGAGGTGATATCAGAGGAGTCGGCTAATCGTATGCTGGTATTGTTGCAGGGCGTCGTAAACGGTGGTACAGGTAGCCGCCTGCGCTTCAAGTATAATGTTAATGCGCAGATGGGCGGTAAGACTGGTACGACCAACCGCAATTCCGATGCATGGTTCATTGGCGTTACGCCTGACCTCGTAAGCGGTGCATGGGTAGGCGGTGAAGACCGTGACATACACTTTGACAACATGGCTTACGGACAGGGTGCGTCAATGGCTCTGCCGATATATGCCTATTATATAAAGAAGGTATACAAAAATGCGGCACTCCCATATAGGGAGACCGCAAAGTTTAATTTACCTCCTGGCTATGACGGGTGTACCGGCCTTGAAGGCGGCGGGGATGATTCTGGCCCTGGCGATGAAGGCGGACAGCCCGACATAGACGAAGTGTTTGAATGACGTTTTTAAGTTTGTTCTATGAATAAACCTTCTCGCCGAAGGCGATAATAATTTGAAATTCCCTTTTATTATTCTTGCGTGCTGATGTGGAAGAAATCCACATCAGCATAGCCTCCGTTTTTCTTGGTGGCGTAGCAGAAGATTGCATATTTGCTGCCCATGAAGAAGCGACGGTAGTCGAATCTCATCTTGTAGTCCGTGTTGCCGATGCTTGTCCACTGTTGGCCATCAAGGCTGTAGTAGAATTTGGCAGTGTCGTTGCCGCCGTTTTTGCCGTTAGGGCGGAAGTCGCCGTCAATTCGCAGGAACACTTTCTGTTGTTTTCCCTTGAGGTCAAGGTTGACGCTTTCTATTATCTTCTCGTTGACGTCGGTCACGGCCTTCTCCCTGTCGGTCAGTTTTACATTCTGCTCGCTCATGTCAAGCGTCAGTTTGCGTCCTTGTTTTCTGATTGTCAGCACGCCGCTGTCACCGTTGAAGGCTGCCAGTCCGGCGCAGTCGCCATCCTTCATGTTCGTCACGTCGATGGCTATACAGCCGCTGCATACAGGGCCAGGCATACGCTGTGTAAGGGTGTTGGGCGCCAGATAGAGGTTAGGTACAACACGGTTTGTCTTCAGTCTCAGCCATCCCGGGCGTTCCGTCAGTGACCATGCGTTGTCTATCGGATTGTGGTTCCACTGCCAGTCCAGACCAAGTTTTTTTGCATCGAACTCATCACTGTTGACAATGCTCGTTGCTGGTTCGCCGCAACGAAGCGGACGCATTGAGTCAGGAATCTTGCCGCCTTCGTCGCCAAGCATGGGCCAACCGTTAATCCAACGACAAGGCATCAGCGTGAGTACGCGGCCTACACCGCCGCGGTCTTGGAATATTATGCCATACCAGTCACCGTCCTCTGTGTCGACTATCGTGCCTTGTGCGGCGTATGGGAAACCGCCAAACTTGCTTTCCAGTATTACTTGCTTCTCGTATGGACCGTGAATGTCCTTTGCCCTGTAGCATACTTCGCGACGGTTTCTGCCTGGAGCCCATACGTGGCTTATCATCATCAGGTAATAGTAGTCACCGTGCTTGATTACGCGGCTACCCTCAAGGAGGCCGGTTTCATCACTCTCGCGCTTGAACAACTGACGGTGACTGCCCTCAACTACGGCTGTCATGTCATCATTGAGCTGTACCATCTCGCCAGTTCCGTAGATGACGTATTTCTTGTCGTCATCGTCAAAGAACAGCGTGGCATCGTGAAAGTGCTGCAGACGTGAGTGTATTTTCCAAGGTCCTTCAGCCTTTTCTGCGGTGAAGATATATGTCTGTCCCATCGGACCCGCCTCATTGGGCGCCAGAAGCGCATAGAAACGTCCTGGCTTGCCTTGCTGGCGGTCTGATGCAGAGCGGTAGTATTTAAGCGATGTGGCCCACTGTCCGCGTCCATATACGGTGCCTTCCTGCATGTCATACTTAGGAGAGTCGGTAAGCTTGTCGAATACATAGCCTACGGTCTTCCAATTCTTTAGGTCGCGCGACTGCATTATCGGTGCTCCTGGCATGAGGTGCATAGTGGTGCTTACGAGATAGAATGTATCGCCTACGCGTATAACGTCAGGATCGGGTACGTCAGCCCAAAGCATAGGGTTCTGTATGTGCTGCTCCTGCAATACGTCATAGTCGGCCGCCATCGTCGCCATTGTAGGCAGCAACAGCAATGCAAGCAGTGAAGTGTGAATAGAAAATAATACCTTGCGGACTTTTTCATGGGTCGGCAAGGTATTCCTCATGGTTTTTCTCATTTTTGTTACCATTGTTGTCGTTTTTATTTATTTATTTGTGTTATGTCATCTTATGTTTACTTGGAAATCGCGGTATTTAATCCATTGACCTTTACGTTTTGCGCAAACACTGAACACGAGTTCGCGCCCTGCGTTCTTCTCCACTATCTTTTTCCACTCCATTTTGTCAAAGTCGGTGTGTCGGCCGCTTGAATGCATCTGGCCACCAGCACTGCCGTTGACTTTAACGTCAATTTGAGTGACATCGTGGTCTTTTATTGAAAAATTCAGAGGCGTCATGTCGGCGGGGATAGTGGCGTTAATGTAGTCGGGATATATCTGCGGCCACTCGTCCACGGTTGTTATGCTGTCAGGTATGTCGTTGCAGGCCAACGCCAACAGTGACAACATTATCGTGCATATCATTATACACTGTTTGCTAAGTATGGTATAGTATGATTTTTCAGCTTTCATTTGTTAGGTGCTATGTTAGTATGTTTAGTTGTTAGTGTCAGCCTTTAGTCTTAGATGACGAACAGCGTATGGAGGGCTTGCCGTCGCGGCAGACCTCATACGTTTTCTGTCCTTCTTTGTCATTCATGATAACAACAATCCGTTTGTCAGGACTTACGGGACGCTTCCCTGCGCTGACATAACAATAATTACTAACTACTAGACTAAATGCTAGAACAAAACTAATATAATCTTTCATCGGTTGAATCTCCAATTGTCGAAACTGAAGAGTTTTGGACCCTTCTTGCCTGTGAAGGCAAGGTAAACATCATGCTTGCCGCTGACGGCGGTATTGATGCTGGTTGTAATCGTCCTCCATTCTTCCCAACCACCAGTGTGAGGTACGTTGAGCGTTGCAACAGGTTTCGCATTCAAACTGTCAAGACGGACTTCAATACATCCCCCTTGCAGTGCCGAGGCTACTGTCGCAGTGAATGTCTTTGGCGAACCGCTTGTGACGGCATCGGCATTACCGTATGTATCAAAATCCACTTCACGTACTTTTATGTAGTCGCCATTGTGAATGTTTGAAACATAGACGCCTGTCTTGTCGTTCTGCTCAGTCTTGACACCTTTTGACCATGCTATGGTCTCGGCCTCCTGACGGCAATAAGGGTTCAGTGTGCCTACAGGACTGACGCCCTCGTCTGTGTGGTGGATAATTGGGAATGTTCCATCATCGTTGTATTTAAATTCCTCAACAGCGATGCTACGTCCGAAACCACCTCCACCCGGCAGTTTGCCCGTGTGGTAGAAAAAGTAGGAGTGTCCCTTGTAGTCTGTTATTCCGCAGTGGTTGGTAAACGATTTCGTGTCTTCCTGCGGCATTATCTCGCCACGATATGTCCATGGTCCCTCAAACGACGGTGCCGTAGAGTATGCAATATGCTCAGGTATACCTCCAGCTGCATAGAGCAGATAATAAAGTTTCTGAGCTTTCTTGGCTTTGCGTCCTTTCTTGTCTGTCGGGTATACGCTGCGCTGCATTATCCAGGGCCCCTCCGTGTAGGTGTCTTTATATTTCACACCTCGCTGACGTTCCTTCATGTTCGGTGCACCAAATCCTTCTATAGTCTGATTGACCTGTCGCACTTCATCTTTGAAAGACAGCATGTCATCGTTCAATTTTGCGTAGTTTATGGTTGGGTTGCCCCAGAACAGCCATGCCTGACCGTCTGTGTCGATGCAAACCGTAGGATCGATGTTGTCCCAAGAACCGTTGTCAAAGAGCGGCTTGCCCAGTGCATCGCGGAATGGACCTGTAGGACTGTCGGCAACTGCCACGCCTATTGCCATACCGTTTGTGAGTTTTGAATGTGCGCAGATATACCAATAAAAATGTCCGTTGCGCTCGATGGTCTGTGCTGCCCATGCACGGTCGTCTGCCCAAGCGAAAGAACTGAGATCGAGCGGTGAGCCGTGGTCAGTCCAATTTACCATGTCTTCGCTTGAATATATGCGCCATTCCTGCATCCAGAAGAAATCGGCGTTGTCTTCGTCATGCCCGGTATATACATATATTCTGTCACCACAGACCATTGGCGCAGGATCAGAAGTGAACCATGTCTGCACCACAGGGTTCTGTGCAACAGCAGTTGCCATAAAGCAAACT
The DNA here is from genome assembly GCA_017413085.1 of Prevotella sp. GTDB lineage: Bacteria > Bacteroidota > Bacteroidia > Bacteroidales > Bacteroidaceae > Prevotella. Next base: position 92,802 of record JAFPVC010000016.1, on the reverse strand, counting down.
GACAGTGTAAGTGTGATATATAAAGATTTTATTCGCATGACTGTCGTCGGTTTTTGTGCGTTATGTTTTGTGGTTGCAAAATTACGATAAAACTCTCAAACTCACTATACGTTTTTGTTTCAGTAGTTATGAAAAATGTATACATCATGCAGTTTGCATCATTTTTCTGTGTTAAAATGATAAAAAAACAGTAATTTTGCGTCTCGAAACAAAAAAATAACTCGTTATGAACAATATTAAATCATTTTTCCTGTTTTTTTTCTTTATAGTGCTTTCTGTTATCGGTTTGCGTGCAGAAAACAACGTAATTAGCGGCTATGGGCAGATGAAAGAGTGTCTTATGCAATGTCATTTGCTAAAAGGTGTCAGCGAACGTCCGTACAGTATATATCTTCCGGCATCATATACCGTAGAAGTGTCACGCCGTTATCCCGTTTTGTATTTGTTGCACGGTGGTGGCGGTGCCCATACTGACTGGGATCGGTTTAATCGCTTGTCATCTATAGCAGACAGTCTGTCTGCCTGTGGCGCTATGGATGAAATGATTATCGTGTGTGCAGAAGGAAATCAGAACAATATGATGTATTTCAATGCTGACGAGGAGACAGTAGGTGCTCCCGACTGGCATTATGAGGACTACTTCTTTCAGGAACTGATACCTTATATAGAAAAGACCTATCGCGTGCGCAGTGGACGTGACAACCGTGCCATCGGTGGCTTCTCTATGGGCGGTGGCGGTGCTGTGGTTTATGGTGTCCATCATCCCGAGATGTTTGTCATGGTCTATGACATTAGTGGTTATCTGCGCCGCCAGCCACTTGAGTTCCTCAAGGGTGATCCCTCTGCTGAATGGCGTCAGCAGGTGATTGAAAAGAATAACCCGGTTCGCCATGTTCTCTCAGGTACGGATGACGAGGTGAAGGCATGGCGTGGCGTAGACTGGCGTGTGGCTGTTGGTGATCAAGACTTCACTCTTGAGGCCAACATGGATCTCGTTGCGGCATTTCGCAGGCATGGCATACCTTATTCGTTTTATGTAAATATAGGTTGGCATGACCATAGATGGGTGTCGGCAGTACTGCCTGATATGCTTCGTCGTGCCAGTGCTAATTTCAAACGCTCTTCGACTGCCTCTCAGCCATAAATGGTAGAAGTCGTAAGGCGTGAACGCAAAGAAAGGGCGTGTATCCTCACCTTCGTGGTGCTGATACACGCCCTTTTCTGTATGGTTTAGTTCTGAACCTTCTGTATGGTACCGTCGGCGTTGTACTCCAGACGCTGCACCTTGAGTGAGCGCAGGTGTGTGACATCGTTTGACGGAACGCAGTCGTGGTAGAACAAGTACCACTGTCCGCGGTATTTGCAGATGCTGTGGTGTGTGGTCCATCCCACTACCGGGTCGAGAATCACTCCGCGGTATGTGAATGGTCCGTATGGTGACTTGCCTGTGGCGTAGCATAGGAAGTGGCTGTCGCCGGTAGAGTAGGAGAGGTAGTAGGTGCCGTTGTACTTGTGCATCCATGAAGCCTCGAAGAAACGGTGAGGGTCAGAGGCGCGCAGTGGCTTGCCGTCTTCGCCGAGTATTACCACCGGGCGTGGAGCCTCGGCAAACTGCTTCACGTCGCTGCTCATGCGTACCACCATGCTTGGCAGTGCAGGGTCGTCAGGATGTGCAAACAACTGTGTGGCATGGTCGGGTGCCGGACCGAGGTCTATCAGTCCGTTATCGTCGCCATACTTTCCTGCCACGGGAGCCTTGCCGCCTGGGATGTGCTGCCACCACTGCAGCTGTCCGCCCCACAGTCCGCCGAAATAACAGTATATCTCGCCATCGTCGTCCTTGAACACGCATGGGTCAATGGAGAAAGAGCCGCGGATAGGCTGTGGTTCCGGCTTGAACGGTCCTTCCGGCTTGTCGCTCACGGCAACACCAAGGTGGAACACACCGTCATAGCCTTTGGCAGAGAAGATGAGATAGTAGCGTCCGTCTTTCTCAACCACGTCGTTGTCCCACATCTGCTTTTCTGCCCATGGCACCTGGTCAACGCTGAGAATTACTCCGTGGTCAGTAGCCTCGTCGTTCTCCACGTCGCCGAATGAAAGTACGTGGTAGTCGCGCATCTGGAAGTGTCCTCCGTCATCGTCGAAGCACTCGCCAGCGTCCCAGTCGTGGCTGGGATAGATGAACAGACGGTCGTTAAACACGTTGGCTGATGGGTCAGCCATATAATCGCTTGGGAAAAGATATCTTGGAAGTTTCATTATTTTGTTATTTTTATTTGAGATGTTTTGAGTAGTTGGGGATATTTACTTGGCAGCAGTCTGCTTCGCTTCAATTTCCTTGTTTATGCGGTCGATGACCTCGTCGCTCAACTCATACTTTGAAATGATGAACATAGCTACCAGCAGCAGTATAGCAGGGATGACGCAAACAAGCCAGCGGATTCCCTCCTGAGCCAGAGGTGTTTGCAGTTCGAGGTCGTTCATGAAGTATGCACCGGCTGCATTGCCAACAGACATCATGGCAAAGGCAGTGATGAAGAACAGTGCGATGATGCGCAAAGGACGGTTGCGCAGGAACTCGGTCCACAGGTCGCTGACCTTTACGTTCTTGGTCTCGCTGTCATCCATGACCACGCGCTCCTTGGTCTGCGAGAAGCAGAAGATGAGCAGAGCAAGACCCACGAGGGCAAAGATGAGCATGGTGAGGAACCAAGCGTTGGAATCCTTCGGCAGAGTCTGGGCCTCTTCGGCAGCCTGATAGTTTGTCCATGCCAGTACCCAACCGGGTATAACGCCGCCCAGTGCCATGCCAGCCTTGAAGAAAATACCTGTTAGTGCGTTGACAATTCCGGAGATGCGGCGGCCAGTGGTGTATTCGCCGTATGAGATGACCTCAGGGATAAGTGCCCACATGTAGCCAGTGGCTACGATGACACCCGTTGACTTAATGAACTGAGCGATATATACCAGAGTGATGTTTTCATTCACCGTGCCCATCTTGCTGATTACATAGAGCATTGCCATGCCGATGATGGCAACCGACAAGAAGATGTAGAACATATTCTTCTTGCCCACTTTGCGCTTGATAGCGGGGACGAGTGGCATGAAAATGAATGAGGGCAGTGAGCCAAGGCCCATGAACAGTGCCATCTTGAAAGGAAGATTCTCGGCACCAGCGAAGAGAGCAACGATGATAGGAACACCGGCAGATACACAGAGACCGCCAACGTTGGCCATGAACATGCGCACGGATGTCAGCACGGTAATCTCGTTGGTGTCACGGGTCAGGGACGAGTTCAGTGCGCCGTAAGGTACATTAATTAATGTATAGAGCATCGACATGCCGACGTATGTGATATAAGCATATATGATGCTTGGCTTGAAACCATCCCAAAAACAAAGGATGGCAAGGATGGTCAGAGGAATACCGCCAGTCACCAGATAAGAACGATACTTGCCCAGCGATGGGTTGTGCTTGTCAACGAATGTTCCGACCAGTGGATCCCACAGTACGTCGATAATACGCACTACGAGGAACATCGTTCCGGCAAGTCCGGCTGCTTTCGCAGCGTCTCCTCCCAATACATAGACATCTGTATAGAAGAAGAGCAGGTACATGCAGATGGTTTGGTAAATCAAATTTTGCGCCAAATCACCGGCGCCGAAGCCTATACGCTGCATCCACGACAGGGTATAGAAGCCTTTTTCCTGTTTGTTGTCCATTGTTAGTTGTATATTGTTTGAGTTAAAATTCTCTTTGCAAATATACTGTTTTTTCATAATATAAGGCTCTGCGAGTGTGTTTTTTTTCGTCACATGATACTTTTTTCAGTCTATGATGCAACATTTGCGTAGAGCAGAATTAAGGGGAAAAGCGTAACTTTGCATAAAAATCACAGAGTAAGTATTCACAAAAAAATAATAGTAATTCAACATGTTTGTAGGTAAATTTATTACAAAAAGGAAATTCTTAGTTCTTAATTCCTCTTTCTTGATTCTGTCTGCCGTTGCCACCGCAAAGCCCGTGCCTGCCCGTTTGTTTCAGTCGGGTATGGTATTGCAGCGTGGTACCGAGGTACCTGTATGGGGTCAGGCCGATGCTGGTGAGCAGGTCAGTGTCAAGTTCAAGAAGAAAACCTATACCGCCACTGCAGATGCGTCAGGACGCTGGCAGGTGATGTTGCCGAGCCAGAAGGCAGGTGGTCCCTATGAGATAGTGATAACAGGAAACGATGCACAGCCACAGGTTCTTAAAGATGTGCTTTTCGGCGACGTGTGGCTCTGTTCAGGACAGTCAAACATTGACGTAATGATTGAGCGCGTATATCCGCAGTATGGTAAGGTGGTTGACGACTATGAGAACCCAAACATACGAATGTTCCGCGTGCAGACTGAATTTGATGTTGATGGCCCGAAAAATGATATTCGCCCAACCAACATCAACTGGCTGCCTGTAAATAAAGACAACGCATGGCGTTTCTCTGCAGTGGGTTATTTCCTTGGCCGTGAGATGTATGAGAAGACGGGCGTGCCACAGGGAATCATTGTCAACTCTTTGGGCGGTACTCCCATTCAGGCGTGGCTCTCTCCCGATACACTCAAGCAGCGTTGGCCAGAGCAGTATGCCCGCACTGCATTTTATCAGGATGCCGACATGGTGAGGGCGATGAATGAGGCTAACGGCAAGGCACAGCGTAGATGGCAGCAGATGCTCGATGCCGCAGACCCTGGACTGTCAGGTAACTATGCGGACAAAAACCTTGATGACAGTCAGTGGAAGCGCACTGACGTGTTCCGCACCGTTGGAGAACGCCAGTTGAGCCGTGACCTTACTGATGACCGTCGTTACAACGGCAGCTTGTGGACACGTCAGCACTTCACAATAGATGCTACTCATGCAGGAATGGGTGCGCGTCTGCTTGTTGGTACACTGTATGATGCTGACCAGACGTACGTGAATGGCCGTGAGGTGGGGCATACCTCTTATCAATATCCGCCACGCCGCTATACCATTCCAGCAGGTGTGCTCACTGAGGGTGACAATGTAATCACGGTGCGCTTTACTACAAAAGGTGGCTCGCCGCATTTTATACCAGAGAAGCAGTACAAGCTTATATTCGATGACGGTGTTGAGGTGCAACTGTCTGACGAGTGGCTTGTGACAGATGGAGCACGTATGCCGTCGCAGCCTGGCATTGATTCTGGTGGTCAGAATCTTCCATCAGTTCTTTACAATGCAATGCTCTATCCGCTCGCACCATATCCGCTGCAAGGCGTGGTGTGGTATCAGGGTGAGTCAAACACTGGTGATGGTGCTGTGTATGAGCAGTATCTCAGTCAGCTCATTGGTGGATGGAGACAGCTGTGGCAGCGTCCTGACATGCCTTTCTGTGTGGTACAGTTGGCCAACTTTCTTGACCCTTCTGACAGTCCGCAACAGTCTGGCTGGGCAGAGGTGCGCGAGGCGCAGCGACTGACGTCGGAGCACATGCCGCATGTGGGATTGGCTGTTGCAATAGACCTTGGTGAGACGGTGGATATCCACCCCTTGCGCAAGCGTGAGGTGGCGGAGCGTATTGCCAACGTGTTTGATAATCTTGTTTGGAACAAGAAATCGCCACTCTCACCGCGTGTGACAAACGTGCAACAGGATGGCACAGTAATCACTCTTACAGCCGATCAGAAACTTCGTACAGTCACGCAACTCTATGAGTTTGAGACGGCTGGCTCTGACGGCCGTTTCCGTAATGCCGAGGCCAGTGCCGATGGTAATCGCATAATTATCCGCTCTGCTGTGGAGAATCCCGTAAAGGTGCGTTATGCATGGAAGAACAATCCACTGCGTGCAGGGATTTATTCTGAGGCAGGCGTGCCAATGTCGCCAATGCAGTTGGATTTGAGTGAATATGGTAAGTAAAATGTAGTTGAAAATAAGGTTTTTCGCTATTAAATACAATCTGCCCCTGGTTACAACTGTAATCAGGGGCAGATTGTATTTGGTAGTATAAGTTAATAAATAACCTTGCGGACGGTACCGTCAGATTGGCGGATAATGTTCAGACCGCGTGCGGGTGATACTACTTGACGACCGCTGGCGTCGTAGATGGTCGTTGCATTGCTTCCGTCGGCTGTGGTCAGTTGTATGCCTGTCGGTTGTTCAATGATGCGCAAACGACATTCAAGAAGCAGGAATTCATTGTAGCCTACAGAAGTCTGGTCGGTGAAGCTGATGACGTAGTTGCCGGCTTCGCTGATGTTGAACTCCAGTTCCTGCTGTGTTGCACTGGTCAGGTTGGCTGCCATGTTGCCATTGGCATTCGGCGTGGCTGATAGCACGCTTGATGCCGCTATTGACGCTCCCGTGGTGGCATTGAGAATCTGTACCTTGTACCTTGGTGATTCCTTCCATGCGGCCATGGCGAAATAGAGTTTGTACTTGCCTGGCTCAAGCGTCAGTTCACGTCCAGACTGTCTGCCAAGTTCTGCACAATTGTTGCGCCAATAGAGAGCCTTGCCCTGCCAACCGCCAAAGCCGCTCATTGTGCGTGCTCCCTGAGTATGGGTTTGTGGGTACTCATGCACCTCGCTGTCCTCCTGTACACAGCGCCATCCGTATGGTATCGTTCCTGCCAGTGTCGAGGCAAAATCAATCTCGGTGATTGTTGCCACGTCTTCAAAGATAGGTTGCAGAGTCACGTTGTCGTTAGGCATACGGAACTTGATGTCGCCCTCTTCGTTGATGGATATGGTCTTTTCGAGAGTGTAGAACACAGAGTTGATTACGCGCAGTTCCTTCAGTTTGTATCCTTCGACTGGTTCTACGGTAAGCGTTACGGTGTCTCCTTCCTCGGCCTCATTGATATTGGATGTTACCGTGCCGCCCTCAGAAGAGTTGACTGTGACGTAATATGTCATAGGATCTACATTTTTCGGACGGTAGCTTATCTGGTCAATGTACATGTTTACACCGTTGACATTGGTTATCACGAGCGTGTTGTCGCCTTCATTCAGAGTTGCCTCCATGGTTGCCCAGCGCCATTCATTATTTTGTGTCTTATTACAATATGCGTATTTGCGTGCACCACCGTTTACGTTCATTCCTATCGTAGTGTTGCGTACGGTGCACATGTAGCGCATGCTAATCACATAATCGCCTGCCTGATATGCGTTGAGCTTCAGCGTGTGGCGCAGTGAACCGCTGGTGCTAGTACCCATGACGACGAATCCGTTGGCAGAATGGCCGATAACACTTTTATAGTTGTCGTAAGGATTAGTGCAGCATGAACTGATATTGCTGTAGTCCATATCCTCTGCCTCGATGAGAATCTCACCGCGCCATGCCTCTGGCTGCTGTGGTTTAGACAACGGTGTAATGGCGATGGCATCAGTTGCATCGCTGCGGTCGGCATTGCCTTTACACTTGATATAGAGTTCGAGAGGACCGCAGTGCTTCACAACATATTGTGCGGTCTGTGCCTCTGCATCATATTTCAAAGTTGCGCTGATAGCACCTGCATTCTGGGCTGCACCGTGTTTTACAGTCCTGTGTGTAGGCTTTTCTATCACGCCGGTGATGACAATTGTGTCGGTGCGGAATGCCGTGGAGTCAGTGCGGTAGTTGTTCATGTAGATATACATCGAGTCGCTGAACTCACGGATGACTGCGCTTGACAGCAAGTCGTAACTAAGGCGTAGATTTTCACAGGTGTTGTATTTAAGAGGAATGGTGGCATTGGCACGTTGTTTCTTCGGACCTATGAGATATGAATGAGGATTATAGGTAATCAGTTGGTTGCGGTAACGGTTTACGTACATGTCGCCGGTTGACACCTGAGGGTACTTGTTGTTGAATTCGGTAGTCTTCTTGGCAAGGGTTGACCAGCGTGTGGTGCGGTTGGCTTTCCTCACTTGTACGGGAATCGATTTTGCGAGGTCGTCATAGAGACCTGTGACCATAGGAATTGTTCCGTAGCGGCCTGTACTCTTGAAGTAACAGTGGTTGTTGTCCCATTGTCCTGTGCCGACATTCATCGGGTCACTCATCTTATATAGTCCGTCATAGAGATTATCCCATGTGGCATATTTATTCTGGTCGTCTCCCGTTGTATTGTCGTTTATGATTACTATCTTAGTTTTGTTTACGACCTCTTCACGGGAAGGAATGTATATCTGACCGTTGATGACACGATAGAACATGTCTTGCCAAACACCCTCGAATATGGGGAAGCGTGCCCAGTTGCGGCGTGTGTAGCCATCCACCGTGCTGTTGTTTATTTCATGGAAACACTCTTCTTTCCATGTCAGTTCAGGGCCGTCCCAAACGCTGGCACCATTCACACCCATCTGTTCCAACACTGTGCCAATTCCTGCGGCGGCAGGATATGTCTTACCGCTGTTCTTGCCGAATAGGGCTTCTATACTGCCGTTCCAACCACAATTGTCGTAACGCACGCCGTAGGCCTTGGTAAGACCTGAAATGAACGGACCGAACGTTACGCTTTCGTTGTTGTAGAAACAAGTGCTGGTGGTGTATTTGTAGAGGAATAGAATAGCCTCTGGATATTTCTTGCAGGCATTAAGGAAACCTGCATCACGCTTCAACTCACCGATAGGATTCAGACCATGGCTCCAGATATTGCCGCAGAACGATACTGTCAGGAGTCCACCGTACTTGTGCGACATCTCGACCAGACGACCGAACAATGCCCATCGACTGGCCTGTGTGGATGATGACTTGTCGCCAGCTTCGTCGAAACCCCAGAACTGCTCGGCATAGTTCCATCCGAGAAAGTTCGGGAATTTCTTGAAGAAATACTCAAATGTCGCCATGTCATTGTCCTGAATGTGCGTGTGACCGCCCGATGCTGGCTGACAAGAGAACCACATGCCGTTCTTCTGGCACACCGTAGCCCATGACTTGTATGTCTGGAAGGCATACTGCGGCATTTTGTATACGTTCTTGTCTGTGTCGTACTGACATGACAGAGAAAGGTTCAAGCATACATAAGGCTTGATTTTATCAGGTATGAGGTCGATGATTTTCTGTGGATCGGCCTTGTACCATACGTCAACGTGGATGAACCACATCGGGTGCTGTGAGTCAATCGGACGGCGTTGCTGTGCACTTGCTTCTGTCCATGCCAGTGCAAGCAGCGCAATCAGGATAGCGTAAAGTTTTTTCATTTTGCAGTTATTGATTTTAATGTTTTTAGTTGATATTTGTTTCTAACTGCAAAATTACACTGTTCAAGTCAACTGACCAAGGGATTTTGTTGCATACATTATCGAAACTCTATTCGTCCTTGTGCTTCTCTGCGTACTCTGATGGTGAGAGACCGTAATGAGCCTTAAATGCTGTGGAGAAGTGAGCCTGGTCTGCATATCCCACTTTGTAGGCTACTTGTGCAACGCCCACCTTGCCCTCGCTGAGCAGTCGTGCTGCCTGCTCCATGCGCAGGTTGCGCAGGAACTTACCCGAGGCTATGCCAGTGATTTCTTTCATTTTGCGGTGAAGTTGTGCACGGCTTATGCCAACGTCTTCGGCCAGTGAGTCGACGTTGTAGTCTGATTCTGATATGTGGGCGTTGATAGAACGCATGATGCGCTCCATAAGTGCGTCGTCATTACCTTTCACCTCAAGATTAGCAATGCGCTCTTTCTGCTGCACTGCACCGCTGAACTTACCTTTCAATCGCCTTACACCTGCAATGAGATTGTCAATCTGAATGTGCAGTTCCTCCATGTTGAACGGTTTGGCTATGTAAGCGTCGGCACCGCTCTTCAGACCTTCGAGCTTATGCTCTACTTCGGCCTTCGATGTAAGCATTATCACTGGTGTCTGTGACACTTGCGGATTTTCTTTGATGCGCTTCAGCATCGTAATACCGTCCATCTCAGGCATCATTACGTCACTTATGACAAGGTCGTACGGGGCTTGTGCAGAGAGCAGTGCTTTCAGTCCCTCGCGTCCGTTTGGCGCATGGTCAAAGCGGTAGCGGTTGCCAAGTTCGCTGATTATGTAGTTGGCTATTTCCAGATCGTCGTCAACAATGAGCAGACGGTATGGTTTTGTCTGCCTGCTGTTTTGCGTAGGCCGTTCTGCTCCTGTGTCGGTGGTGGCGTCCGTGTTGACTATTTGGTCGGGTGTGAGATGCTGGTTGCCCTTTGGCAGTGTTACGGTGAAACAAGCACCGCGCTTGCCGTCGGGACGTGCTGAGGCCTTGATGGTTCCGCTGTGCATTTCGGTTATCGCTTTGCTCAGGTTGAGGCCTATGCCCGTGCCGCGCAATCCGAGGTCGTCGGCATTGCGTCCTTGGTAGAAACGGTCGAAGATGTGGTTTATGTCCTCGGGCTTCAGTCCAAGTCCTGAGTCTATGACCTGGATTGTTACGTTGGTCTCGTTGTCATGCACGCTGACACGTATCTCTCCGTCATCAAATGTGTATTTGAAGGCATTGGAGAGAAGGTTGGATATCACTTTGTCGAAGTTTATACGGTCAATCCACACGGTGATGTTGTCCTTTTCGCGCTCGAACTTGAAGTCGATGCCACGCTGCGATGCGTTATACTGGTAAAGGTTGCAGATGCCGTTGATGTATTCAACAAGGTTGGTCTCGCGACAGTGCAGACGTAGTTGATTCTTGTCGAGTCGGCGTTCGTCGAGTATTTGGTTGACAAGCACCATAAGCCTGTTGGCATTGCGGTCGATAGCATCCACCGATGACTGGATAGACGAAATATTTCTGTTATCTGCTTCGCTCTTGCCGTTGTCGGTGTTTGATTGCAGTTCGCTAGCTTTAATGTTCTTCAGCTTATCTACGGCACCCATGATGAGTGTGAGCGGTGAGCGGATGTCATGCGTAGCGTTGATGAGGAACTTCATCTTCTCTTCGTCAAGCTGTTGGGCTGCATGGTGTCGCCACATCCAACCTGCCAGTATGATTATGCCGGTGAGCAGGATTATATACAATACGTAAGCCCAAACAGAACTGTACCATGGTGGAGTCACCTCTATGGTAATCATGCGTGACTTGGAGTATGAACCGTTGATTTGCGCACGCACTTCAAGTCTGTATGTGCCAGGTTGCAGGTGGCTCAGCTGGATAGTGTTGTGACCTTCAGGGTTTTGCAGCCATTCTCCGTCGTTGATGCGGTATTCAAAGACTACATTGTTTGGTTGGTCATAGTTGAGAAGTGAGAATTCCATTACAAATGTATTGTCAAGATATGACAATCGGAAATGGTCACTCTCCGTAACCGGGCATGTGATGATGGACTTGCCGTTAGACAAAGTGGTGGTGTTTATCGCATGGCCTGCCAATATGAAGTTGGTCAGCGTTACCGCTGGCAGAGTCTGTTGCCTGTTGACCACCATGGATGGGTTGAAAGCCACCAAGCCCTCGTTGTTAGCAAAGAACATCATGTTGTCGGTGGTGTGCAGTCCCACGCCGACTATATATTCCTTACTGCTCAGTCCGTTGTCGCTGATATGGCTGATGAAGCATCGGCGACGTATGTCATACTGCCATAGTCCTGCAGAAGTGGAACACCAGATGTCGCCACCATTCGCCTCGACAATATAGCATACAGCTTTGTCGGCAAGGGCATTGCCGTCGTGAAACTGTACTGCCTTATGCAAACTTGGTTTGTATACGAATAATCCCCGATCGGTACCTATCAGTATATCACCATGCGATGTCTCACACAACGACATGCACAGTATGCCTGGTAGGAGTTTGTCGAATCCCAAGGAACGGAAACTGTCTGAGTGCGGGTCATAACAAGACACACCATCAGCAGTGGCCAGCCAAAGACGACCATTGCGGTCGGGCATCATTGCCACCACCCAGTTGTTGCACAGGCTGCCCCGATGGTTGTTGTTGTCCTGCGACTTGAAATTGCGAACCTGACCTGTGGCAACGTCCAGCGATATGAAACCACGTGAGAAAGCTGATACATACAACTTTCCATCAGGTAGATAGGTCATGTCGTTGAAACCGTCACAGTCAAGTGCAACTTTTTGCTGTGAGGCTCCTGTCTGCGGATTGTAAGAGTATACACCCTGATTGGTTCCTACCCAGTAATGCCCCTCGCGGTCCCTATACATGCATTGCGTAAGTGGCGGACTGGCGGGATGAGCGGCTATGCGTCCGTCTCGGTCAAAGCCGAACACTCCATTTCCCGGTATGGTACACCATGTTATGCCTCCGTCGCCTTGGCACACCGATGAAATTGTAGAACAAAGGTGTATACCCTGACTTTGGAATCCCCAGGTTTGGAACTGTGGCGGAGTACGCTCAAGCATTACGAGTCCCATCATTTCAGAACCCAGCCACAGATTGCCATACTTGTCTTCTGTCATGGCACAGACCCTTGCTGTATTAAGGTCGAAATCCTTGGCACGACACTCCACACGTTCAAATTTACGGCTGCCATTCGGCAGGCAGAAGAGTCCATTGCCTCGCGAACCTATATATATATTGCCTTCATGGTCTCGCAATGCACAAGTGAAATTCACCTCTTTGCCACCTGTAACAGACATATCCATGTCTGCATCTACCAAACCATGTCCGTCGCTTTGTAATAAGCCGTGGGTGCACACTATCAGTACGCGACCGTTGTTCAGGTCGATAATGCCGGCAACGTCACCTTTAGACGCTGTCATGTAATGCAGCCCCTTGGCATCGCGCATCACTATGTGGTTGTCGTAACTGCTTTTCCAAATACGGTGACTGCTGTCTTCCAGCATGTATGAAAAGAAGGCATTGTTTTTGCCTGCGCCATATTTATCTCCCATGTGACGCAAAATTCCACCTTTCTCGTCTTTGTCGGCCAGCATGAATAGACCATAACCGGCTGTGCCAACCAACAGTTTTCCGTCACTTCGCTCAACAAATGCCGTTACACGAGGCTTCACTTTTCGGTCAAAATCGTAATGCACGAATGTGTCGGTGGCATAGTCATACCTGTCCAGCCCTAACGCAGTGCCTACCCACAACTGACCGTCACGATCGGAATGTAAGGTTGTAATGGTATTGTTGCTCACAGATGTCTCATCTGATGGCTTGTGGCGATATGTCGTAAAACTATATCCGTCGAAACGGTTTAATCCGTAATCGGTTGCTACCCAGATATATCCATATTTGTCTTGGTATACATCATTGATAAGACCACTCGAAAAACGATCAGACGAAATGAAATGCCCTCCCTGTATGGCTGCAAGTGCCCATGATATGGATGAGACAAAAACCGCCAGTATTAAAAGAAACTTTTTCATATATTGTTTAAATCATGAATTCACTGCAAAGGTAAACAAATTTCATGTTTCTGCAAACATTTTTTGCAACAATTAACAAGAAATTAACAGGAAAAATGTGTCATTGGCAAGCGTGAATGTCAACAAAACGCAAAAACACTTGTCACATGCAATGAAATTTGTAAAAAAAATGATAACTTTGCATAAAATTGCGTTTATTGTGAAATAATAATATAGTGACAACCTAAATAAATGTAAATATGATTAATTTAAAGAATTTTGTCGCTCTCTTTGCGACAGCGACGGCACTGAATGCCAACGCGCAAAAAGCACTTACTGCCCCAACAGGCGGCAAAGCCATCAGCGATGAACTGATAGGTATCTTTTTTGAAGACATCTCGTCAAGTGCCGACGGTGGACTTTATGCTGAACTGCTGCAGAACGGTTCATTCGAGTTCAATCCCGCAGAGCGTGATGGCTGGGGACCAGGTACGGCATGGAAGCAGGTGAGGCCAGGTCACTCGCTGGGTACTATGCAGGTGCGCATCGATGAAAACATGGCTACGGACTACCGTTCCACCTACATGCACCTCATTGCTGAGCGTGTAAAGGAATATTATGATTACAATGGTTGGAAGGGCTACGGACTGGAGAATGGCGGCTTTGACGGTATCACTCTGAAGGCAGGTGCGAAGTATGATTTCTCTGCATTTCTGCGCACTGCAGACAAGAACATGACACTGCGCGTGGCTCTCGTTGAGCCTCAGGGATGGGGCAAAGACCCGAAACTGATTGCCGATACAGTGATAAGCGTTGCCGGTTCACAGTGGAAGAAGTATACCGCCACGCTGACCGCCAGCGAGGATTGTAAGAAGGCTTCACTCCAAATACTTATTCTAAATGCAGGAAGCATGGACGTTGACCATGTTTCACTGATGCCACAGGACACATACAAGGGACACGGACTGCGTCCTGACCTTGCACAGGCTCTTGCCGACCTGCATCCTAAATTCATGCGTTTTCCCGGCGGATGCGTAGTACACGGTGGTGGCGACGGTTTCTGGGATACTTACAGATGGAAAACAACCATCGGCCCGAAGGAAAAGCGTCGTTCACTGAAGAATACATGGGGCTACCACCAGTCTATGGGCTTGGGCTATTATGAGTATTTTCAGTTCTGTGAGGACCTGAACATGCAACCGCTGCCTATTCTCCCCTGCGGTGTATCATGCCAGGGAACAAACGGCGGCTGGGGCATGAAGACCCAGGCGCAGGATGTTGTTCCTATGTCGGAAATGGACGAGTGGGCACAGGATGCACTTGACCTCATCGAATGGGCAAACGGCGATCCTGCCACATCTGAATGGGCAAAGAAACGTGCTGAACAGGGACATCCAGCACCTTTCGGACTGAAATATCTCGGTCTGGGCAATGAGGAGAAGATTACTCCTGAGTTCTGCGAGCGTTTCCGCTATATATATAATAAGGTGCATGAGCGCTATCCCGACATCGTAATCGTAGGCACAGCTGGTCCTGGTTCACATGAGGGCAACCCTGACCTTGAGAACGGTTGGAAACTGGCTGAGGAACTTGGCATGCCTATCATTGACGAGCATTACTATGAGCCAAGAGACTATTTCCTCGACAAACGCCAGTATGACAAATATCCTCGTACACGCAAGACGAAGGTATATCTGGGCGAATATGCTGCCAAGGACAAGAAACTGATTGACGCTCTGGCAGAAGGACTTTACCTGCTGCACGTAGAGCGCAACGGCGACGTGGTGGCGATGACCAGCTATGCACCATTGTTTGCTCGCAAGGATGCCACAAACTGGAATCCTGACCTGATTTACTTCGACAACGAACGTCCATATCTTACATGCAGCTACTACGTACAGCAGATGTTCGGACAGTCTGCAGGACAGTATTACTATGGTGACTGCGTGAAGTTTGAGAACGACGCTGCCGACGCTATACAGCCACAGGAAGGAGTGCGCTTCGGTCAGTCTGTTGTCCTCAACACCAAGACACGCCGTCTCTACGTCAAGGTTGTCAACGCCACAGCGGAGCCAAAGAAGGCCAACATCGACCTCTCACGCTTCGGTGTCAAGGGTACGGCAACAAAGACTCTGCTGACCGGTGAGGCAGAAAGTGAGAACAACTACGAGCAGCAGCCTGTCGTGCCTACCACCGAGCAGGTAAAGACTGGCAAGCGTTTCTCTCTTGACGTTGCACCATATTCTATGACGATGCTTGAATACAAACTCTAAATAATAAATAATAGATATTAACAACAAGGTAAAAGATCTAAACAAATGAAATCAATTTTAAAGACCACTATCGCACTGCTTGTGGCTGCCACCAGCGCTACAGCAGGAGCGCAAGGGTTGAAAGACGCCTACAAGGATTATTTCACAATCGGCGTAGCTCTCAACCAGCGCAATGTGAGCGACAATGACCAGATCGCGCTCATCAAGAAAGAATTCAACAGTGTTACCGCTGAGAACGACTGGAAACCAGGAGAGATTCACCCACAAGAAGGTGTATGGAACTTCGAGAAGGCCGACAAGATTGCCGACTTCTGTCGTCAGAACGGTATCAAGATGCGCGGTCACTGTCTGTGCTGGCACTCTCAGTTTGCAGACTGGATGTTCACCGACAAGAAAGGCAAGCCTGTCAAGAAAGAGGTGTTCTATGAACGTCTGCGCGACCATATCCACACCATCATGAACCGTTACAAGGACGTGGTATATGCATGGGACGTAGTAAACGAGGCCATGGCTGACGACGGTCGTCACTGGCCTGGCCAGGAGCAGAGCCCTTATCGTCAGAGCCGTCACTATCAGCTCTGCGGCGATGAGTTTATTGCCAAGGCATTCCAGTTTGCACGCGAGGCTGACCCTAACGTACTGCTGTTCTATAATGACTACAGCTGCGTGGACGAGGGCAAGCGCGAGCGCATCTACAACATGGTGAAGAAGATGAAGGATGCAGGTGTGCCTATCGACGGTATCGGCATGCAGGGCCACTACAACATCTATTTCCCTGACGAGGCACAGCTCGACAAAGCCATCACTCGTTTCAAGGAAATCGTTAAGCACATCCACATCACCGAGCTTGACCTGCGTATGAACAACGAGAGCGGCGGTCAGCTGATGTTCTCTCGTGGTGAGGCTAAGCCTATGCCTGCATACATGGGTACACTCCAGACAGACCAGTATGCTCGTCTGTTCAAGATATTCCGCAAACATGCCGACGTAATCGACAACGTTACATTCTGGAACCTCGGCGACCGCGACTCATGGCTTGGTGTGAACAACCATCCTCTGCCTTTCGACGAGAACTACAAGCCAAAGGCATGCTACCGCGCCATCCGCGACTTCGACCCTTCACTCGATACACGCAAGCCTAAAGAGGACTTCGTGCCTAACAGCATGAACCAGCCTGGTCAGGAGTATCCTCAGGTGAACAGCGAGGGTTATGCTCGTTTCCGCATTGTGGCTCCTGATGCAAAGTCTGTCATCGTAAGCCTCGGTCTTGGCGGACGCGGCGGCACGGTGCTCCACAAAGATAAGGACGGAGTATGGACAGGCACTACCGACGGCCCAATGGACCCAGGTTTCCACTACTATCATCTGACAATAGATGGTGCAACGGTCAACGACCCGGGCACTCACAACTACTTCGGTTCTTGCCGTTGGGAGAGCGGTATCGAGATTCCTGCTCCAGACCAGGACTTCTATGCACTCCGCACTGACATTCCTCACGGCACTGTCACTGAGGTGCTCTACTACTCAAAGAGTCTCGGACAGATGCAGACCGCTATGGTATATCTGCCACCAACGTACGGCAAGCTCGTAAAGGGCAAGCAGGAGCGTTTCCCAGTGCTCTATCTGCAGCACGGCTGGGGTGAGAATGAAACCAGCTGGAGCAAGCAGGGACATGCAGGCATCATCATGGACAACATGATTGCCGAGGGAAAGATTAAGCCATTCATCGTTGTCATGGCCTACGGTCTGACAAACAACATCAAGTTTGGCACCATCGGTCAGTTCACCGCCAAGGAGTTTGAGACTCTTCTCGTTGACGAACTCGTACCTTTCATTGATGCCAACTACCTTACCAAGGCTGACAAGTGGAACCGCGCCATGGCAGGTCTGTCAATGGGTGGTGTAGAAACCAAGCTCATCACCCTGCGCCGTCCAGAGGTATTCGGTTACTGGGGTCTGCTCAGCGGTGGCCAATATGCTCCTGAAGACATCAAGGATCCGAAGGCTGTCCGTATGATTTTCGAGAGCTGCGGTTCAAAGGAGAACCCACAGGGCATCAAGCAGAGCGTTGACGCACTGAAAGCCGCTGGCTTCAATGCACACGGTTTCATCAGCGAGGGCACTGCACACGAGTTCCTCACATGGCGTCGCAGCCTGCGTGAGATGGCTCCGCTGCTGTTCAAATAAGTTTTTCGCAAGTCGTACTAGCGTTTCGCTAATCTTTGTATATAGAAAATTGCAGACTGAAATCCTCAGCCTGCAATTTTTTTGTGGTAATATGGAGGATACGTAGGTATCCTTAAAAATGTTTGCTTGACTCGATTATGCTCTTTGTAATCCTCCAGATGTTTTCAGCGGTGGTCAGGTTTACTCGCTCTTTCGTGGAGTGTGCTCCAATAATCAGCGGGCCAATCGAAGCAATATGTATGCCGGGGAATTTGTCTACGAGGTAGGCTGCTTCAAGCACGAAGTGCATGCTGACGGGCTTGGGGCGGAATCCTACAACGTCTTGGAATACCTCCATAGTCTTGCGTATGAAAGGGTTACTTATGTCTTCACTCCACGGCTTTGCGTCAAGGACGGTTTCAACCTTAGCCCCCACAAGGGTAAAAATGCGTGATATGTCGGCAGACAAGCGGTGCATCTTTTCATAGTCGTTGCTGCGCGTGTGGGTGGATATGACAAACGAAGGATGTTTTACGCTGTGAAGCATTTTCACCACTCCGATGTTGTTTGATGTCACCACCTGCTTGCCTGTTTCCCCATCGCCCCATTCTGTCACTCCCGTAGGTATGCCGTTAATGGCAGCAAGGAATACGTGGGTGCTTTCTTCGTTCATTACCGACGAATGCCATACAGAAGGTTCACATTCTACGTGCAGCGCAGGGTCGGTGGCTGAGTACTGTGCCGTGAGTGCATCGTTGCACTGGCTTACAAGCACGTCGAATGTCTCGGCATCTTCATGTGGTAATACTATCTTAGCCCTGGCCTCCGTAGGAATGGCCGAATAAGCCTGCCCGCCCTCAAACGATACAAGATAGAGTTTTATGTTCATTTGGCGTATGGCCACTAACAGCAGGTTTGCCAATATCTTTATTGCATTGCCTCGCGTCTTGTCTATGTCCACGCCGCTGTGTCCGCCTTTTCCACCGGCAACGTTCACCTCGTATGCCGCATAGCCCTGTGGCATCCCTGTGCGCTGCACCGGCAGTGTGGCTAATTGGATATGCGCACCGGCAGAGCCTACGGTTATCTCATTGTAGTTTTCGGAGTCAAGGTTCAGCACGCAGCGTCCTTTGATGAAGTCAGGTGCAAGGTTGGCTGCACCGCTCATGTCATCCTCCTCGCAGGCAGTACACAGTACTTCCAGTGTAGGATGTTGGAGCGTGTCGTCGTCCAGCAGTGCCAAGGCCATGGAAAGCCCTATACCGTTGTCGGCGCCCAGCGATGTGTGGTCGGCACGCATCCATGTCTCGTCGTTTTCGTTGTATATGATGGGCGTTACGCTTCCTGGTACGTTATAACCTTCGTCAGCCACGCAAACCATGTCGGTGTGGTTCAGCAGCACAATGGGGTCGCGGTCTTCATATCCCGGCGATGCAGGCTTGCGTATCACTACGCAGTTATGCTCGTCTCGCTCATAGTCCAGGTTGCGTTCCTCGGCAAAGCGGCAGAGGAAGTCGGCCACGGCTTCCTCATGGTGCGAGGGACGTGGAATGTTGCATATCTGTTTGAATATATCTATGTAATTCATTTTTCGTTATTCCAGTGGTTCTTTTTTTATTTCGCCAATTAAGTATCCTTCTTGTGCTGCCGTCTTGCGCAGTTGCTCCTCGAAGTAATATGCTATGCTGCCCACGAATGAGCATGGCAGGTCACGGCGGTTGTAGTGCATGACGTTGTTGCGGAAAAACCGCCTGAAGCAGTCTGTCACTAGTTCTTCTATCCATTTCTCTTCATTAATGTGCTGCCTGATGAAAGGTGCAATAGATGCAAGGAATCTGTTGGGCATGGGCTGCCTGTAGGTGCGCTCAATGATTAGGGTGGGGGAGAGACCAGTTTCCTTTTCAAATACAGGGATGAAATCATGGTGTGTACCCTTGTACAACTGATTTATGAATGTGCGGCCAATCACGGCACCGCTGCCTTCATCGCCAAGTATGTAGCCCATAGGTGAGACGTTGCTTGCAATGGTGTTGCCGTCATACAGGCAGGAGTTAGCACCCGTACCCAGTATACAAGCAATTCCCTCGCGGTTGCCGAACAATGCCCGTGCGGCTCCAAGCATGTCGCTGCCCACTTCTACATTTGCGTTTGCAAACACACACTGCAGTATCTTCTGCAGCACAGCAGACTTCTCCTTTGTGCATCCTGCTCCGAAGAAATGCACTTCGGTTATATTCTTTGGGTCAGGGAAAGCATCTTGGGTCAGAAGTTCCTGGGCGATGATGCTGTGAATCACCTCCTCTTCCATGTGGAAAGGGTTGATGCCCTGAGTTTGAAGTTTTATGCCGGGACTAACCGCCCACGTCGTTTTTGTGCTTCCGCTGTCTGCTGTCAGTGTCATTGGTTGAATGTTCATTGCGCATTATGAAATGGTTGCTCATTATGCATTATGCATTGTGCATTATATATTATGAATGTGCAAAGGTAATAAAAAACTTTGAGAATAACTGTGTTTCGGCATTTTTTTTTGATATGTCAGAAAAAAGTTGTAACTTTGCACTTTATAACGATAACGGATTAAAAACTAAATAAAAGAATGGAAGAGAAAAACCCGCTGCTGTTCCTTAGCGAACTGCAGGATTTTATTGAAAAGCGTCATGAAGAAATGCCCGAGGGCTCTTACACTACGTCACTGTTTAAGGACGGACTGAACCGTATGGCTCAGAAAGTGGGCGAGGAAGCTTTGGAACTTGTTATTGAGGCTACCAACGGCACTAACGATCGACTGATTTACGAGGGGTCGGACATGCTCTATCACCTCATTGTGCTGCTCACCTCTAAGGGACTGCGCATCGAAGATCTCGCCAGTGAACTGGCTGAACGACATAACCCGGGATGGAAAAAACATTAATAGAATACAAAAACGTCAACATCAGCCACTATAACGATGAGACTGTGCTGCACAACGTCGACTTCAAAGCCGGCGCTGGTGAGTTCATATATATCATAGGCAAGGTGGGCTCGGGCAAGAGTTCACTGCTGCGTACTGTGTATGGTGAACTTGACATTGACAGTGCCTACACCGCTAAAGTGCTTGGTCGCGACATGACGTCTATCAGACGCAGTGAGGTGCAGTCTCTGCGGCGTGAGCTTGGCATTGTGTTCCAGGATTTCAAACTGCTTACCGACCGTAACGTTCACAAGAACCTTGAGTTTGTGCTCCGCGCTACAGGTTGGTCTGATACCTATGATATTGACAAGCGCATTACAGAGGTGCTGAAATCCGTAGGCATGACTGGCTATGAGAACCGTATGCCTCACGAACTATCAGGCGGTGAACAGCAGCGCATAGCCATAGCGCGTGCCCTGCTTAATTCGCCTAAGCTGATTTTGGCAGACGAGCCTACGGGCAACCTCGACCCTGAGACAGCGGAGAGTATCATAGGGCTGTTCCGCGACATCTCTGCTGCCGGCACTGCCGTGGTCATCACCACCCACAATATGACACTGCTCGAGAAATTCCCCGGCATAGTCTACAAGTGCGAGGAAGGCAAACTGAGTGAGAAGAAGAACTGAAGAAGCAATAATAACACATGAACATTTCATACAAATGGTTGAAGGAGTATGTTGACTTCGACCTCACACCAGAAGAGGTGTGCGCAGCTTTAACCAGTACAGGACTGGAAGTAGACGCACTTGAGGAAGTGCAGACAATCAAGGGAGGCCTGAAGGGTCTCTATGTAGGTCAGGTGTTGACCTGCGAGCCACATCCAGACTCAGACCACATGCACGTTTGTACTGTTGATTTGGGCAAGAAGAACGAAGACGGCACTGCCGCTGCTCCATCACAAATAGTATGTGGCGCACCTAATGTGGCTGCAGGACAGAAGGTAATCGTTGCCGACCTTGGCTGCGTGCTTTATGACGGCGACAAGGAATTCAAGATTAAGAAATCCAAACTCCGTGGCGTTGAGTCTAACGGCATGATATGCGCTGAGGATGAAATCGGTGTTGGTACAAGCCACGACGGCATCATCGTATTGCCGGAGACAGCGGTTGTGGGAACACCGGCTGCTGAATACTACAACCTGGAGAGCGACTGGCTCATAGAGGTTGACATTACCGCCAACCGTGCTGATGCGCTGTCACATTACGGAGTGGCACGCGACCTTTACGCATGGATGAAGGCTAACGGCAAGGAAACAACTCTGCATCGTCCGTCGTGCGACGACTTCAAGGTAGACAACAACGACCTGCAGATAGATGTAGAGATACAGAACTCTGATGCTTGCCGTCGCTATGCATGCATCAGTCTGACCGACTGCGAGGTGAAAGAGTCTCCGGAATGGCTGAAGAACAAGCTCACAGTAATCGGACTGCGCCCAATCAACAACATTGTGGACATCACAAACTATGTGATGATGGCATACGGCCAGCCTATGCACTGCTTCGATGCCGACATGGTGACGGGCAACAAGATTGTCGTGAAGGACAAGAACGAAGGCAAGAAGTTTGTCACCCTCGATGGTGAGGAGCATACACTTGGAGAGCACGACCTCGCCATCTGCAATGCCGAAGAGCCTATGTGTATCGCCGGTGTGTTTGGCGGCAAGGGTTCCGGTACCTACGAGACGACAAAGAATGTGGTGCTCGAGTCTGCTTACTTCCACCCAACATGGATTCGTAAGTCTGCCCGCCGCCACGGCCTGTCAACCGATGCTTCATTCCGCTTCGAGCGTGGCATCGACCCTAATGGAGCCATATATGCACTGAAGCAGGCTGCCATCCTCTGTAAGGAACTGGCTGGTGCCAAGGTTTCTATGGAAATAAAGGATGTATATCCAAATCCTATTGAGAACCCAACCATGCGCCTCGACTTCGCATACGTTGACAACCTCATAGGCAAGAAGATTGGCAACGATACAATAAAGAACATCCTCACATCTCTCGAAGTGGAGATAAACGCCGAGGATGCGGAGGGACTGCAGATAACCGTTCCTGCATACCGTGTGGACGTACAGCGTCCTTGCGACGTGGTAGAGGATATCCTGCGTATCTATGGCTACAACAATGTGGAGATTCCTACACAGTTGAAGTCAACCTTGACAGTCAAGGACTTTGAGGACCAGCGTCACAAACTGATGAACCTCGTTGCAGAGCAGCTTGTAGGTGCAGGATTCAACGAGATACTCAACAACTCACTGACAAAGGGTGCTTACTACAATGACCTCAAGGCTTATCCTGCAGACAAGTGCGTTACTATCGTCAACCCACTGTCAAGCGACCTTAACGTGATGCGCCAGTCGCTGCTCTTCGGTGGCTTGGAGAGCATCATGCGCAATGCCAACCGCCGTATGGCAAACCTCAAGTTCTTCGAGTTTGGCAACTGCTACCAGCATTTCAACGAGAAGAAGGACAACGAGAATCCAATGAAGGCATACTCAGAGGAAAGCCATCTCGGCTTGTGGATTACGGGTAAGCGCATTGAAGGCTCATGGATTCACGCCGACGAAGACAGCACATTCTACGAACTCAAGGCACATGTTGACAACATACTGCGCCGCATCGGCATGCCGCAGGGACTGCTCGTAAGCGAGAAGACCGACAATGACATCTTCTCTGCCGGCATCAAGATGATGAACCGCAGCGGCAAGGTGTTCATAGAATTGGGTATCGTAAGCAAGAAGCTGCAGAAGCAGGCAGACATTGACCGTGAGGTGTTCTTTGCAGATATCAACTGGACACAGGTTACCAATGCCGTGAAGAAGGCTGCCGTCCACTTCACCGAGATACCAAAGTATCCTGCAGTAAGCCGCGACCTTGCCCTGCTTATTGACAAGAACGTGGAGTTTGCGCAGATAGAGCAGATAGCACGCCAGACAGAGAAGAAACTCCTGAAGAAGGTAGAACTCTTTGATGTCTATGAAGGCAAGAACCTGCCTGAGGGCAAGAAGTCGTATGCTGTCAACTTCGTGCTGCAGGATATGGAGAAGACCATGTCCGATAAGCAGATTGAGGCTATTATGAACAAGCTTATCCAGAACCTCAAGAAGCAGCTCGGTGCCGAACTGCGATAAATAGAATATAGCCGAACAACGAAAAGTGAAAAATACAAGTTACTTTAGACTTAACAATTAGTCAAATAGTAACTTGTATTTTTCACTTTTTTACTTTTACTCTTCGTCTATCACAAGTAATAAACCTTCTTCCTTCTTCTTTCCAACCTTCTTCCTTCTACCATATTCATCTTGTCACTTTCGACTCATCCATGAATAGGTATGAAGGCTTGTAGCCGCCCCAGTCTACTACGATTTTCTCGAACACTATGCCAGGAAGGTTTGGACTAAGCGTCAGCAGGTGAGTGCCGTCAGAAGAACGCTTTACGGGGATTTCCACGGTGCTTTCCACCACGCGGCGTGCCACGGTGGGGTAGTATACCGAGTACATGTATGGCTGGCGGTCAACAAGGGTGGCGTTGAAGTTCACACTCTGCGGCTCCGAACCGTCAATGCTGACGCCGTAGGTGTGGCCGCCCTTGTTCAGGAAGTCAAGAGTGGATTTCACCACTATATGTACTTTGACGCTCTGCACGTCATCAGGCAGCGTCATACGGTATGTCAGCGTTGCCCCCGTGGTCTGTGCCGTGGTAGGCGTAAGTGACATTGCGCCCAGCGTGCGGCCGTAGTCGGGGTACAGTGTCCATGTCGTGCCGTTGGCAGCCTTGCTCTCATAGAAGTGTACCGCCTCCATGCTCACGTAGCCGTCGGAATGGGCATAGGTGTATCCACCCTGCGAGTCGTCAGCTACGGCCTCCGTGCGCGGCATGATGTCGTGTGGGAAGTTGTCGTTCCATGACCTGTAACCGATGTGCTTCTGCGTCATCATGCCCTTCCACTTGCCGTTGCTCATTACGTTGTTGTAGTGTGCGCAGAGCAGGGAGTCGCGGCGGAAGCACTGAGCCACCTGCTCAGCCCATTTGTTGGCCTCAGGGTTCTTCTGTGCAGCCAGTTGATGGTTCATGGCCTGTGCGTAATACATGTCATAGAGGTTTGCCATAGCCTGAACGGGGAACAGCAACAGTTGGCGGTAGGCATCGTGTGCAACCTCAGGTATGCTGTCAAGCAGACGCGTGGCACGCAGTTCCAGTCGTTGATAGTCGTCAGCCACCTTGCGCCACTCACCAGTCTCCACGTTGTATGTCTTGGCATCGAGCATCTCAGGCGTTACGCGAGCCATGTACTTGCAGTTGGTGTTGAAGATGTCTGCTGCTTCGTCTGCCACGTTCTCTCCAAACGACTCTGCAAAGAACTTGCGTGTATGGTTCTTGACTGTCGGCACGCTGTAGTCATGCGGATGCCATGCCATGTCCATGAACAACTGTATGGGGTATTCCATAGGCTTCAGGTCGCCCACGTTGAGTATCCACATGCGCTGTATGCCGTTGTCGTATGCCAGCTGCAACTGTTCAGCCATCTGCTGTGTCTGTGTCACGTTCAGCCATTTTGTGTTGCGTGGTGCACCCACATAGTCCACGTGGTAGTACAGTCCCCAGCCGCCTTTTCGCTTGCGCTCACTGTCGGTGTTAGGCACACGGCGCACGTTGCCCCAGTTGTCGTCGCTGATGAGAATCATTACGTCGTCTGGTACTCGGAGTCCTGCATCGTAGTAGTCCTGCACCTCCTTGTAGAGCGCCCAAACCTGTGTGGTCTTGTCGGCAGACTTGCCAGTCACATCCTTGATAATCTTGCGCTGGTTGTCGATGATGCGCTCCATCAGTTTCGTATCGGCCTTGTCGCTCATGGCTTCGTCGCCGTCGCCGCGCATACCGATGGTAACGATGTCCTCGGTACCCTTCATGCGCTCAATGCCTTCACGGAAGAACTGGTCGAGCTTCTGCTGGTTGGTCTGATAGTTCCATGCTCCCCATTCACGGCGGTGGCGTGCATACTCCTGGTGGTTGCGTGCCATAGGCTCGTGGTGGCTGGTGCCCATCATTACACCCATGCGGTCGGCTGTGCGCGAGTTCTCAGGGTCATCGGCATAGAATGCCCATCCCCACATTGCAGGCCATAGCATATTGCCTTTCAGGCGCAGGATTAGTTCAAACACGCGCTCATAGAAGCGGTGGTCGCCGTAATTTGTGTCAAACGTGTTCTTCACCCATGACGTCAGACAAGGTGCTTCGTCATTGAGGAACAGTCCGCGAAACTCCACTGCCGGTTCTCCGTCAGTGTATTCGCCCGGTATTACGTAAGCCTCTTCGTGGCGCACCACAGGCACGTCAGCCCACCAGTACCACGGCGATATGCCAAGCTGTCGACTCAGTTCGTATACGCCGTAGATGGTGCCTCTGCGGTCGCTGCCGCCTATCACGAGCCTGTCGCCCTCGGTGGTGATGACGAATTTCTCGCGCTTACCCTTCAGTTGCTTGGCAAGCAGCCTGTTCACGGTCTTGTTCTTGCCCAGAGTACCGATAACGATTGTGGCGTTGTCGGTAGAAATCTCAGGTGTCACTCCAAGAGCCTGCCTGAAGTCTTTCTGCAGGTTGCGTATTGCAATCTTCACTCCCTCGTTCTCACCGTCGTCGAAGTCGATGGTAGCGGTATGGAGAGGCAGTGCCCCTTGCTGTGCACTGAAAGACACAAACCTGTCAGCGGCCATGATGGAAGTTGTTGCTGTCAACAGCAAAGAAATGAGTATTCCTTTAATCTTATTCATACTTTGTTGTGTTGTTTTGCATTAATGCCGTTAAAGTGTCAATAGTTATTCTTCGCTTTGCTCTCCTCCGAGGAATACGTTGACAATGGCGTTGGCATCTGCCATGGTGATTTGGCCGTCATTGTTCATGTCGGCTTCGTCAACGGGGAAGTCTGTATAAGCCTCTGGAGTGAGGTAGTAGTTCACTACAGCATTGGCATCTGCCATCGTAATCTGGCTGTCGCGGTTTACGTCACCCTTCTGATAAGGTATCAGGTATATGCCGCTAACCTTTGCTGATAGTGTTTCTCCATAAGGAATCTTAATGGCCTGCAGGTGTACGAAATCGTCGTTGCGCTCCTCGTTGCTGCTGGTGAGCATAGTCTTGAAATCATTCAGTGGTATGATGATTAAGTCAAGTTTCTCGTCCCAGTAATTGTCATTCTCATTGAAATGAATCTTTATCTCCTTGTGCGGACCACTTGGAGAGACCATCCTGTTGGTAAGGATGCGGACTGTTGCTTCACCGCTGCCGCGCAATGCAATCTTGTCGTATGCGCTGAGGTCAGCAAACTGGTTGTAGAAAACACCGCTGGAACCAAACACTGTTGTACCGTTGCTCACATTGTTGCCCAGTTGCCATTCTGGTGTAAGGACTCTAACCGGAGTTGCATCAGCATCGCCGCTGGTCCACTCACAGAACATATCCTTTGTCAGTTTCACCCATCCCTCTGGTGCATCAAAGTCGTCAATGTCAAGATAGTTTTTAATCTGTGCCATCACTGTCTCCGAACGCTGTGGGAAGTACTCCGTGAGCAGTCGGTTGCGTTCGCGCATGTATGTCTCGTCAACGGTGTAGAGCGTACCCTGAGTCGTGTATGGATGCACGTCGCGGCGGTAGTCGCCCCAGCGTGCTGCCTCGTCGTAGAGTGCATACTGTATGTCGTTATACAAGCTGTCCCATGTGCACTGGACGGCCGTTGCGCCTAACAGACCGTCCTCGGCGAAGAGTTCCTTGGCACGGCTTACGTACTGGCTGCGGAAGGCATCGTTCTTCAGCAGTTGCTGGAATATGCCCGACGGTGTCTCCTTGCCGTTGTTCTTGCCTACAACATTTTCATTCGGACTGCCGAATATGAGTTCTGAGTCCCAGCAGAGGAAGCGGAAGCCCTGGCTCGGACTGCCCTCGATGTTGTGTCGGCGTATAGCATACCAGTTGTGATGGTCCCAGTCTGTGTTGCCGGCATACTGGTTGATGAGCATGTAGTCGATGAAGTTTGGTATGTCAAGCAGTGTGTCCAGACATGCCAAATCGGCTGTCGGATCGTTCATTTCGCTGACCTTCGTGGTCATCTCGTTCCATGCGTCGAGCGTGCCTTCGCTTGCCTCGATGTGGTTGCCGCCCTCTTCCTCTATCTTTATCACGTCGATGTCGTCCTTCGTTCCGCCCAGATGGTCTTTGCCGTATTGGTCGTCAACGCGCTCTGCGATGTTATACAATCCCCAGTACATACCGTTGAGGAACAGATGCACATAAAGAGCATTCACGCTGGTGTGACCCAGTGCTTTCTGTGTGCGTCGTGCCCATACGTCACGGGTGTACTGCGCAGCCTGGCGGTTGCCCTCAGTCCAGTGCTGCCAGCTGTTGCCGAAGTGACAGCGCAGCACGAGTTGCTTGAACTCGCTTGGCTCGCCTTCACCGAACAATTTGTATTTCAGCGACTTCTGTCCGTAATCTTTCTTGAATGCCAGACGCAGGGAGTGCTTAGGGTTCTTCTCTGCCAAACGTCCGTGACCACCGTGCAGTTTCAGACCGCAGGGAACGTTGAAGTCGTGGTTCTGCTTTCCACCGAACAACTCCGCGCTGCACTGGCGTGTCCATCCGTCGCCTGTTGGGTCGCCTACCGGAGGTCCGGTGTATATGTATATGCCGCCTGTGTTCTCGTCTTTCTCGTGGCTGAACAGATTGCCTGCATCTGTCACCACGCTGAGTATAGGCAGTGATTTCAAGCCCTCGATAATCTTTGGCTGCAGCGTGGGGTCAGTTGTCATCTCCTGGTCCATGCCATAGTCAGCCGGGGCGATACCCTCTATCTGTGAATACGCACCCCACTCCGTTGGATAACCTTCTGGAGTGTCTGACTGCTTGAGCACTGATGAGATGAATATATATGATGCCGTGGTGACTGTTGAGCTTACTGCTCCCTCCTTCACTTCAACTGCACGAAGCACGGTAGTGCTGTCGATAGTCAGCGGGGTGGTGTAGAGCATGCTTTCCGCTGTCGGCGTGCTGCCGTCGGTGGTGTAGTGCACCTCGGCTGTTTTGTCTTTCGGTGTAATCTCTACGGTTATTGATTCTTCGTCGTAGAGGCCGTGAGGCTTGCTCATCTTCGGCTGAGCCATAGTGGCAGTTGCTGCAAGCAGCAATGAAGAGAACAGTGAAAAACGAAAAGTAAAAAATCCCTTGCAGAATGTTTTTTTTATCATACTTTAAATAATGAATTATACATTATGAATTGAAAAGGAGATAGAAGAAAGATTAGGTCTTCTTCTATCTCCTTAATATATTTACAGTGTTTTAGCGGTTAGTCGCCTTTTATTCACTTTCACCAGCAAGGTAAATGTTAACTACTGCGTTAGCATCAGCCATTGTAATCTCATCGTCATCGTTCAAATCGGCAGCTTCAACAGGGAAGTTTGGATAGTTGCCAGGAGCGAGGTAGTAGTTTACAATAAGGTTGGCATCAGCCATAGTAATCTTGTTGTCATTGTTCACGTCACCAATAACTGAATTTGGAACTAACTCAATGCGGATTTCGTTGAATGCGAACCATGCAGGAGAACCTTCGTTTCTTACGCCGAGGGTAATCTTGCCGTCGGTTACGGTGAACTTCTTGCTGACAATCTTGTTTTCATCCTTAACACCCCAAGAAACGCCGTTGCTCTGAACCTGTGTCTTGTTGTCGTATGCACCCTCTGCAGTTGCACTGGTGTTGATGAACAGATACTCCATAGGATATACCTTAGCCTTGGCAGCTGCCAGATTCTCCTCAACAGTCTTAGTGTCGTCCTTGACGCCAGAGTTGTTGATGAAGTCGTCCTGGCCGCGACGGTCGCCGAGGAATGCAGTTACCTGGTATGTACCGTTAGGCAGGTCGGTAATTTCCTGTGTTACGACTACTGGAGAAGATATAGTCAGAGCCTCGTCGGCAGGTACGTCATTGGTAGCAATGTGTGTGCCGCTGCCACCAGCAAGACCCCAGTTACCTGAAATGCTCTCGCCTGTGATGGTCCATCCAGGAGCAGCACCGTCAGAGAAGTCGTTTTCTGAAGCCGTAGTAACATAGATGTTCGGGTTCTTGATGAACACGGTCATGTCGATTGGCTCGGTTACTTCAGTAACTTCCTCCAGAGCCTTGGCAATCTCAGCCTTCAGTGCGTTGGCAACCTCGTCGTTGTCGCCCAGTTCTGCGATAGCAGCAGCAACAGCAGGATTGCTCTCGCTGATACCAAGTGCCTCAGCAGTCTCGATACCGCGGCGCAGACGCTCGTGGAGAGCAGCATAGCCCTTTGTACCGTTAGTAGATGCACCCTCTGTGAACATAGCCACCTTAGCGTTTGCAGCGGTCATCTCTGTGATACCAGCCTGCAGCTCGTCGTCAGCGGTGATGTTCTTTGGCTTAGCATAGCGCACAGTCTGCATTACAGCGTCAACCTCTATCTCCTCAGTCTCGATGGTAGCATACTTGTTGAATGTATTAACAAGGTCTTCGTAAATAGACTGAGTAGCGAACTTGGTCTCTGCATACTTGTCCATGTTAGTGAGCAGGTCAGCCGGCAGTTTGTCGAAGTCCTCGCAGAGCTTGCGGTGAGCGTCCATAGCTTTAGCAGCATCTGTCAGTTCCTTAACGGCTCCGTCGAATGAAGAAGGAGCGGTAGGAGGAGTGTTGGTGTACTTTGTGATTACATTGTCAAGAGCCGTGTAAGTATCACCCGCGAAGCGCTCGCCCTCGGCAGCATTCTTAGCAGTTTTAGCAACATCCATAGCATCCTGGAGAGCCACGAGGTCATAGATACCCATTACGTCAGGAATAGTCTGCACCTTGATGTTTGCAACTGCAAGTCCATCACCATATCCAGCAGGATTACCATTTGCATCGGTTGGGAAGAACTTCAGTATGTAGTTACCAGCCTCGGTAACGGTGAACTCAAGGTCACCCTTGTTGCACTGGCCCTCTATGTTGCGGTCAGTGTTAACTGGAGTCAGCTGTTCTGCTATAATCTCACCACCGCTTACGATATTGCCTTCTCCATCCTTAACTTCCTCAGATACAACCTGTACTTTCAGACCACGTGTGCCAGAACCATCCCAGCGAGCAGCCTCATATTTCAGATGATATGTATTTGGCTCAAGTGTCAGTTTCTCGTCGTTCGCTCCATAGTTTGCGTAACCACCGCTGGCAACACCACGTGAGCAGAGGTAGAGTACAACTGGTGCGAAGCTGCCGCTTACGCCAATAAGACGGCAACCGCCCCAAAGTCCTGTTGCTCCTGTGCGTACATCGCCATCGCTTAATACATTCCATGAAGCAGGAACAGTACCATTGCCTGACTCTGTGAAATTGTCTTTCATATAGGTCTTTATGCCCTCGCCTATGTCTGTAATGCCGAAGCTGTATTTCAGAGTAGCAGTGCCCTTGTCTTCAAACCAGTCCATCTCAGGAATAATATTCTCAATGGTGATGGTGTGTACACCATTTGCAACATCTCCTGCTGCGCGTGTCAGAGTAACTTCGTCAGCGAGACCAGTGTTTGGAGATACGGTCATCGGTGCATCGTCGAACTTGGCTGTTAACTTGCTGAGGTCGGCTTTACCGGTGAACTTAACCTTGAATTGTGTAGTGCCTACAGGCAGGTTGATAGAGTTCAGTTCTGGATCTGCAGAGTCAACCTCAGGAATCTTGGCAGCATTTGGATAGTACTCACCAACGTGATCCTCAAATGTTGCAGCCATGTCGGTGATGTTTGGCAATGCCTCGCCCTCGAAGCGTCCGAAATTGAACATAATCTTCTGAGCTTCGTCGGTTGGGTTGGTGAAAGACAGTTTTACGTCTGCTGTCTCTTGTTCTGAGTCATCAATAGTATAGTCACTCATAAACATGAATATGCGTGCATTGCCATTAACCATCATGCCTTCAACAGACATAAGTTCCTGCGCAACACCATTTACCTTGACGGTAGCATTTTCTGTTGGGAAAATGAGACGCTCCCTGCCGTTCAGCAATGTCAGGAGGTTTGTCTGTGAACCAAGGTTGATTGAAGTAACATTATACTGGAAGCTGCCAGTCATACCGTCCAGTGGAGTGTATACCTTGCCAGAGCCCTGGATGTCGCCCTCAAGCATCACTTTCTTGAACTTCATAGCCTGAGCACCCCATTGGATTTTCATACAGTTAACGTGGAAATACTCAAGGCTGTTGTTTTGCTTGAATTGCTCAACGTCAAAAACAGCAGTACCGTCGTCACCTATAGTAACCACAGTCTCAGGACATTGGTGTCCGTGGTTATCAGTGTCGCCATCTTGAGCAGGCTGACGGTTGTAAAGCAGACGGAAGGCCAGACCCTTCTCGCCTGTGAAATACATCTTCTTTACCTTTGAAAGGTCGGCATACCATTGCCAGATTACGTTTCCGTTACCGTAGATTACGTTACCGCCGTCTACATTTCTGAAGTAGTTCACTTCGCAGCCGAATGTCTCGGTGCCGTTGACGAATGTTTTGTTCTCTTCGATAGAGAGGTCCAATTCCTCGGCATCTGCACCGGCTGTAGTCCATGCCTTGAACATGCTCTCGTCCAATTCGACGAGATTGTCATCGGCACTGGCTGTCATGCATCCCACCATGGCAAGCAGTAGCATGACGAGTTTTGTGTAACTCTTTTTCATGTGCATAAAGTTTTTAGTTTGTTGATAAAAAATTTGTTATAGTTGATTAGTTAATTAATTTTTGTCTTGCAGGATTTGTTTGCGTCAAATATGGAAAAACTTTTTGAGGTTTCGTTTGACGTTGTTTTTTGAATATTGTTTAATCGTTGACGAATTTCTGTGTGCAAAGATACTATTATAATGCGAATAATCGTTTATTTTTTTGTTTCATGGGTTTGCGTTTTTGTAATCACCATGCAGAAATGTTTTATCGCCCTATATATATAATGTGTAGCCTCTGCAGACGCTTTTTTGCCTTAATGCCGCTAAATTATTGAGAAATTTTTATTTTTAATCGTTAATGTCGTTAATATAGCCCATTAATGTCATTAATAATTTTTTTTGATATAGCATTAATGTTATTAACGAATGAGATTAACGGCATTAATGTGAAAATGTAAAAATGACCATCATGTTTCATAGGAAAAAATGTATTTAAGTGGCGATTCCTTGCGATAGAAATCACCAGCTTCATTTTTGCTCGCAAATACGCCGAAATTTCGCATTTTACGTATATCGTTGTGGTACAGTGACATACATAATAAAAAGGTGTTTTTTACGTTTGTCAATTTTGTAATTAGCACCTGATTACATCGTAATTAAGTGCTGATTACCTTCTAATCGCATCCTGATTACAGGCTAAAAGGGCGCAAATAGCATTGTAATCAGGGCCTGATTACAATGGATATTGAAAATTTGATGGTTTTTAAAATCGAAAAACGCTGAAATAAACACTTTTTAACTTCTCTTTTGGGGCAAAATGTCGTGCGTCATTTGTTCACAAATTCGTAGGGTCTTTAGGATCGTTAAGGGCTTTAAATTTTTTAGGGTCTTTTAGGTCGTTAAGGACATTAAGATCCTTAAAGTCCTTAATGTCTTTATGGTTATTAGGGACTTTAGGACGATAGAAATTTGTTAAATTTTACAAGAAAGAGTTAAATGGTTTATTTTCAGGATTTTCCGCTTTCTGTGAGACAAAATTAAAAAAAACTGTGAAACAAAAACAAGAATGCTGTTAAACAAATTTGAAAATCGCTGATATAAAAAAAATGTATAAATAAATATATATTTATTAACTTTGCAAGCGAAAAAGTTAAGCGAAAAGATAAAAATCCTTACCAAGCAAAAATCAATCTTAAAAATACACTAAACAAATTATGAAAACCAGAAAGCTATTTCGGAAAGAATGCTGTACGGTCAGGAAAAGCCGCGCTGCGCGGTGGGCCAGACTGACGGCTGCCGCACTGGTGGGAGGTGTGTGTCTGACGGCATGTCAGGACTACGACCTTGACGAGACGACACCCGAGGGCTGGGGCAACAGCATCTACAGCTGGCTCCGCGACCGAGGGGATTTCTCGAACACGGTGCGCATGATTGAAGACCTGGATTACAGCGAAGTGCTGGGAAAGACAGGTTCGAAGACTCTCTTCGTGGCAGACGACGAGGCGTATGCCCGTTTCTACCAGAAGAACCCATGGGGTGTGAAGAACTATGAAGGACTGTCGGAGTCGCAGAAGAAACTGCTGCTCTTCGGCAGTATGATGGACAACTCGATGCAGCTCGGCTCATTGTCGAGTGTGGAGGGAACGCCGCCGCGCGAGGGTGAAGCCATGCGTCGCTTCGCTTCCAACACCTCATACGACTCCGTGGCAGTGTTTACGGCAGACCGCATGCCCGACAACCCCTACTGGGAGTACTACCGCAAGAGCGGCAAGCCGATGGTGTGCATGACCGACAATTCAACCGTGCCACTGGTGCAGTTCATCGAGAAGCAGCTCGTGAACAAGCGCATCACCAACAGCGACTATGACTTCATCTACAACAACACCACTCACCGCCAGCCGGGCGATGCCAGCATCAACGGTGTGCAGGTGGCTGAACCAAACATCAAGTGCTCCAACGGTTTCATACACCGCATGGAGGAGGTCATCACTCCGCTGCCGAACATGGCAGAGGTGATAGCCAGCAAGGCCAATGCAAGTGTGTACAACAAACTGCTGGAGCGTTTCTGTGCTCCATATCCGCTCAGCGAGGACGTGGCAACGCGCTACAACTACCTGTATGGAACAAATGTCGATACAGTGTTCCAGAAGCGTTTCTTCTCAGAGAAGTCGCAGCGCGGCATAGCACTCGACATTACGCCAGACGAAAAGCCGGTGTATGGTATGCTGAAGTATGACCCAGAGTGGAACGCATACTATGCAGGCCTTGACGACCAGAGCGGCAACATCGTGATGCAGCGCGACATGGGCGTGATGATGGTGCCAAGCAACGAGGCAATGGAAAAATACTGGAACGAGGGTGCCGGCCGTATTCTGAAAGACTACTACGGCTCATGGGACAAAGTGCCCGACGACGTGGTGGCAAAACTCATCAACAACAACATGTTCAACTCGTTCGTGTCGTCAGTGCCGTCGAAGTTCAAGAGCATCCTCAACGATGCCAACGACCCTATGGGCGTGGAGCTTTCTGCCATAGACAGCGTATGGCTCGGATGTAACGGTGCCATATACCTTACTAATAAGGTGTATTCGCCAACGGCCTATGTCAGCGTTTCATTCCCGGCACTCGTCAACGAGAGCATGCGCATACTCTACTGGGGCATAGAGCAGCTGCAGTATAACGTATACCTGAACTCGCTGAACTCATACTACAGCCTCTTCATCCCGACAAACAACTCTCTGCTTGAATACGTAGACCCATGCTCATACGGCAGGGGCAAGATGCAGGTGCTGCGCTTCCACTATGACCCGACGCAGTTGAACAAGGAAGACCGCGTGTGGGCAAGTATGTGGAACTATGACCCTGTCACACGCACTGTGACCGACAGCCTTGGAGAGGTACGTAATCCGCAGATGATAAAGAACCGCCTGAAGGACATACTCGACACCCACATCGTGATTGGCGACGTGGAGGACGGACACACCTTCTACCGTACGAAGGGCGGAACGGAGATACGCGTAAACAATCCTAAGTCAGGAGCAAACGGCATGACCGTAGAGGGCAGCTACCAGTATAACGAGGGTACGCCGGCGAAGGTCAGCGACGTATATGACCAGACACCGAAGACTACCGGCGGTAACGGCAAGAGTTACATACTCGATGACCAGCCGATACTCGGTACGCGCCAGACCGTGCACGACGTGCTGGAGGCACACGAAGAGTTCTCGGAATTCCTGAAGCTGATGGAAGGCAGCGGACTGTTTGAGACAAAGCACCTGGGACGCAATGCCACCGGCGGCGACAACATCTCAGTGTTCAACACATATCATTATACGGTATACGTGCCTACGAATGCGAGCATAAAGGAACTTCTCGACAACGGCACCCTGCCTACGTGGGAAGCCTATGAGGAAAAGATGATGCAGGGCGATTACACCGGTGCTGCACAGGACTCTGCAAAAATCTGCGACTTCCTGAAGTATCACATACAGGACAACGCCCTCTTCATTGGTGCAGAGCCTGTTACGGCCGACTTTGAGACGGCAACCATAGACCCGTCGACAGAACGCTTCTACCGTGTTACGGCAGAACTGAGCGCCACGGGCATCACGCTGACCGACCAGAGAGCAAAGGCCAACAAGTCGCTGCCAAAGGCACACGTGGTAACAACCAACAAGAACCTCTACAACATCATGGCACGCGAATATCAGTATAATGCGCCCGATGCTGCAGAAGCCACGATGATAGAGACATCCTCATCAGCGGTCGTACACCTGATAGACCGTCCGTTGAGAATAAAATAAGAAAACCAAAGATTCAATATGAAAACAAAACTATTATACATACTTGCCTTTCTGCCTTTAGGGCTTCAGGCTCAGGAGGCCGGCGACATCATCAGCGGTACGGTCAGCGACCTGTTCGGCCCGGTGATGATGGCCAACGTGGCAGAGATAGACGGCGCCAAGCGTATCGTATCGTCGGCAGTGACGGACGTGAACGGCAACTTCTCGTTCAAGCTGAAGAACCCGAAGAACAAGCTGCGCATCACCTACGTGGGCTGCAAGACGGTAACGCTGCCGTTCAACAAGACAAAATTCGAGATTACACTTGAGGATGCCACTACAATCAACGAGGTGGTGGTGACGAAGCAGAGACGCGCCGGAGGCGCAGGTCTCAACATACCTATCGATGAGATTTCTGGCTCTACGCAGTCCATCAACATGTCGGAGTTTGAAGGTCTCAGTATGACCACCGTCGACGAGGCACTGCAGGGACGTATCGCCGGCCTTGACATCGTGGCAGGCGGTAACCTGGGTAGCGGCACGTCAATGCGTCTGCGCGGTGTGTCGTCAATCAACGGTTCGAGCGAACCGCTCATCGTGGTCGACGGCAATGTGTGGGAGACCAACACCAACGACTTCGACTTCCAGAATGCCAACGACGAGAAATTCGCCGAACTGCTCAACGTGAACCCTGAGGACATCGAGAGCATCGACGTGAAGAAGGATGCCGCAGCAACGGCCATCTGGGGTTCACAAGGCTCTAACGGCGTTATCGAAATCAAGACCAAACGCGGTAGGCGCGGTAAGCCGCGCGTAAGCTATTCGTTCCGCCTGACAGGCACATATCAGCCTAACGGCTACAAACTGCTCAACGGCGACGAATATACCATGCTTATGAAAGAGGAGTACTTCAACCCCTCAATGAGTGACATGGCGAGCAACATCCCGGAGTTGAACTATACGCCCAGCTTCTCTGAGTATGAGATGTATAACAACAACACCGACTGGCTCGACGCAGTGAAGAAAACTGGTTGGAGACAGAACCACAACCTGTCAATCAGCGGCGGTGGTGAGAAGGCACACTTCCGCATCAGTGCCGGCTACGACCATGAGACCGGTTCAATCATAGAGCAGCAGCTCGACCGTCTCACGTCGCGCGTCAACCTCGACTACTTCGTCAGCGACCGCATCAAGATTGAGACGAACATTGCGCTGACATACACCAACAACAAGAAGAACAACGGCGACCTGCTGGCCATTGCCTATACGCGCATGCCTAACCTCTCTATATATGAGCAGGACCGCTACGGCAACGACCTCAGCGACTACTATTCTATGCTGCCGTCTGTTTCAAGCCAGCTGAACGACCAGCTGAACAGCAAGAATCCCGTTGCGCTGGCACACCTTGCCAAGAACGACGAGACGAGCTACAACATCACGCCTGAGTTCAAACTGAAGTATGACCTGCTCGGCATTGACGACGAGAAGACACGACTCAGCTATGAGGGTAAGGTGGTGTTCAATATCTTCAACAAGTATGAAGACCAGTTCATGCCGCTGGCACTGAGCACGGTAGGATGGAACGACACCAAGAACAAGCAGAGCAACCGCGCCACGGCCATATCAAACAAGAGCCTCGGCGTGACCACCACTCACACGCTGACGTTCACGCCGGTATTCAAGAACAAGGACCACTCGCTCAGCATGATGCTGCGCGGACAGATGACCAGCGGCAACTCTACTTCGCAGAACACCGTGGTATGGGGACTGCCTTCAGGCACCATACAGAGCACAGCAGCCGACGGTATCATAGCCGACATGTCGACAGGCAGCGGACAGTGGCGCTCGGTATACTTCACGTATTCAGCACACTATGCATACAAAGGCCGCTACATGGCTGACTTCAGCGTGCGCCGCGACGGTTCTACGAAGTTCGGCGACTCACAGCGCTGGGGTACATTCCCTGCTTTCTCTCTGCGCTGGAACATTCACAAGGAGCCTTGGTTCAACAAGGCACTGCCATGGGTTTCAATGCTCTCAATACGTCCGGGCTGGGGTATCGTGGGTAAGCAGCCAGGTGCAGAGGCACTCTACTTCAGTAAGTACCGCAACGGTTCTGGATACCTTGGACAAGTCAGCGTATACCCATCGAACATACAGCTGAAGAACCTCAAATGGGAGGAGAAGAAGACCTACAACCTCGGTATGGACTTCGGATTCTGGAACGGACGCATCAATGGTAACCTTGAGCTTTACTGGCAGTATACCAGCGATCTGCTGATGCAGAACCGCAGTATTCCTACATCATCTGGTTTCTCAACACTGGCCTACCAGAACGTGGGCGATATGAAAAACGTGGGATGGGAGTTCAACATCAACGGTAGCAAGATAATCAAGTCAGAGTCAGGCAAATTCTCTGCCGACTTCAACATTACATTCGCCAACAACAAGAACCAGATTACGGCAATGGAAGAGACCTGTCTGGCATCGCTCAACCATGAGTTTAACCGCCAGAACGGCTCTTACCTCACACGCGTTGAACTGAACTCTGCATTAGGAAGCATCTACGGTTTCCGCTACAAGGGAGTTTACCAGTACA
The DNA here is from genome assembly GCA_017413085.1 of Prevotella sp. Taxonomy (GTDB): domain Bacteria; phylum Bacteroidota; class Bacteroidia; order Bacteroidales; family Bacteroidaceae; genus Prevotella. The sequence continues at coordinate 54,101 of JAFPVC010000016.1, read as the reverse complement.
GCGAATATTCACCAGAGGAGGTGAAAGGCGTAAGCGGCCCGAATGCTCCAGTGGTGCGTGATGCCAACGGCAACGTGGTGCTCGACGAGAACAACATGACCAAGCCGGTGATGTTCTGCGCAGGAAGCGTAAACTATGAGTTCCGTGGTGGCGACGCTATCTATGATGACGTCAACCATGACGGTCAGATTAACGAACTTGATATCGTGTATCTCGGTTCGTCACTGCCGAAGATAACCGGCGGTTTCGGCTTCAAGCTCAACTTCGGACGCTTCAGCTGGAACAACCAGTTCAACTTCCGCTATGGCAACAAGATAATCAACCAGGCTCGCATGGACGTAGAGAAGATGTATGACAACAACAACCAGAGCCGCGCCGTGAACTGGCGCTGGCGCGTAGAGGGCGACGTGACGACAATACCGCGCGCACTGCGCCAGACTGGTTACAACTACCTTGGCAGCGACCGCTTCGTAGAGGATGGTTCGTTTATCCGTCTGAACTACTCGCAGGTGAGCTACTCGTTCCCACAGAAGACCATTAAGAAATGGGGACTCACACAGCTTTCGCTCTATCTTTCTGCCAACAACCTCTTCTGCCTCACCAAGTATTCGGGAGCAGACCCAGAGGTGGGCTACGGCCAGTTTGGCGTCGTTACCGACGGAGCAAAGACACCGCGTTCAAAGTCGTTCACCGGTGGTGTGACCGTACAGTTCTGATAATGCACAATGCATAATTCATAATGCACAATTCATAATTTAAAAGTATGATTACATTATATAATATAAATAAAGAAAGAAAAAGTCGGAAGGAAAAGTCGTTCCGCAAGGGATTTTTCACTTTTCACTTTTCACTTTTCACCTCATTGCTGCTCGCAGCAATGACAATGACTTCATGCTCAGACTTCCTCGACATACTGCCGATGAACGACGTTGTGCTCCAGAACTATTGGACGCAGAAGGGCGACGTGACGAGCGTGATGAACAGCTGCTATGAGGCGCTGGAGAACAAGGACTGCCTCACAAGACTGGCAGTGTGGGGCGAACTGCGCAGCGACAACGTGCGCGCTGGTTCAAACGTACCCAACTCAATCAACGAGATACTGAAGGAGAACCTCTTGCCCTCAAACGAATACTGTAACTGGGCAAAGGTGTATGAATGCATCAACCGCTGCAACACTGTATGCTACTACGCACCGAAGGTTCAGGCCATCGACCCTAACTATACGGAAGGCGAGATGTGGGCCAACGTGGCAGAGGCTACAACGCTGCGCGCACTGTGTTACTTCTACCTCATGCGTACGTTCCGTGACGTTCCGTATGTTACGCGTCCGAGCATTGACGACACAGAGAACTTCGTCGTTCCTGCCATGCCGTTTGACGAGTTGGCAGACACACTCATAGAAGACCTGGAGAACATAAAGGACTATGCCGTGCGCCGCTATTACGTGGATGAAAGCCCAAGCGCATACCAGAACTCTTCAAAGATAACACGCTGGGCAGTCTATACACTGCTGGCTGACCTGTATCTCTGGCGTGGCCAGTGGGACAAGAGCATAGAATGTTGCGACAAGGTGCTTGAATACAAGAGACAGCAGTATGACGAAATGGTTGAACGTCAGGGCAACGTGTCTGAACTTGCACTCATCGACGGCATACCAATGATACTGGAGAAGCCTTTGGGCAAAACTGACTGCGGATATGCCTACAATGCTATATTCGGAGTGGGTAACTCTTTCGAGAGCATCTTTGAACTCTACTTCAGCAGCAATCAGAGTCAGCAGAACGACTGGGTTGGCGACTTCTATGGCAACAACAACACTACGTTTGGCAGACTGTCATGCCCTGACTTCCTTGCCAAGGACGTGGCAAGCGGTTCCAACACGGTGTTCAAACGTACTGACGGACGCATATATGAGAGCACGCAGTCAAGCAATTCTTCATACGCCATCACGAAGTATGTGCGCAGCCGCGTAAACTACAGTACGCAGAACGTTTCATCAGAGAGCGACCTGCATCTGTCGTATAGCCGCCGCAGTTCGAGAGACGCCAACTGGATATTCTACCGCTTGAGCGACGTGATACTGATAAAGGCAGAAGCACTCATCGAGCGCAATCAGGAAGGCGACCTCGATGCTGCATTCGCACTGATAGACATCGTCAGCAAGCGTGCCAACGATGCCGTAGATGGACAGCGCAAGAGCGTGCTGAAGAGGTCAGACTATGACACCAAGGGCTCAATGGAGCAGCTGGTGCTTGAAGAACGTCAGCGTGAATTCCTGTTTGAGGGCAAGCGCTGGTTTGACCTCGTGCGCTTCGCACGCCGCGACGGCAACAACACAAGGCTTGTGGAACAGGCTTCAAGAAAGTATATTGATAACGTGAACGCCATAAAGATTAAACTGGCAGACCCGAACATCATATACTTCCCATACGCCAAGAGTGAACTGAAAGTGAATACGGAGCTGCATCAGAATCCTGCATTCACCAATGACGAAAATTCAGAGCTGAGTACGAAATAGTAATGCAATATTCTTAATGCATAATTCATAATGCACAATTCATAATTTAAGCGTATGATTACATTATATAATAAAAATAAAGTAAGAAAAGGTTGGAAGGAAAAGTCGTTCCGCAAGGGATTTTTCACTTTTCACTTTTCACTTCATTGCTGCTCACAGCAATGATAGTGACCTCCTGCGTTGATAACGATATTGAACAGGAAAATTACTACTCCTCAACGAAGCTGACTGCAGCTGAGTTCCTGGAGGAAAGACCGGAGAAGTTCAGCGACTTCATTGCCATACTGAAGCGCACGCCTTACTACTCCATGCTCACAACCTACGGCACGTACAGTTCAGCAGGACTGCTGAAGTATACGGTGTTTGCACCAGAAAATGACGGTATAAGGCGTTATATGCAGAAGTTTGGCTATAAGTCAGTTGACGAAATACCCGACGCATCATGCGACACACTGGCAAGAACGCATATCATCAAGAAAGGTGCATTCTTCACCACCGACATAGGTGAAGGAGCAATGCCGGAGCTTAACATGAACGACGGCTACATAGTATTGTCGAGCGACAGCGACGTGACCAACCACAACAAGCTCGTGTACTTCATCAACAAGAACTCGCGCATGACGGAACAGAATGACTCTGTGACCAACGGCGTGGTGCACGTACTGGACAACGTCATATCGTCAAGTTCGATGCTCCTTGCCGACAAGATAGCAGAGGACCCGGAACTGACACTGTTCACACAGGCTCTGCAGGTGACAGGCATGGCTGACTCACTCGTACATTATATAGATGAGGAATATTCATGCAGCGACGACTCCGTACATACCGGTTACATGGTACGATGCACCAGTGGTAGCGCAAAGTACACACGCTCGTTCTGGGTAGGCAAGCGCTACTTCAAGTATACGGCATTTGTTGAGCCAGACTCAATTTACCGTCTGCACGGCATCAACAACCTGGAGGAACTGACGCAGTATGCAAAGAAGATATATGACCAGACTTATCCAGACGATGCTGGTCTGTATGACGACAATCCGCGCGATCGCCGCAATCCGCTGAACCGCTTCGTCAGCTATCACCTGCTGAACCGCGTAGGACAGTACAACACATGGGTGTGCAGCGGCGAGACACGTTCTGCCTGCTGGCTCACATCAGTGACTGACCCGGAGGAGTTCTATGAATCAATGTGTCCAGGCACGATGATGCGTTTCGCTGGTCCGGCTGCCGGCCTGTTCATTAACCGTAAGGGTGTGGGCGACAACTACACCGTGCGAGGCGTGAAGGTGCTGTCGCCGTCAGAGTCAGGCAATGCCGACCAAAATGCGCTGAACGGCGTATATCACTACCTTGACGACATACTTGCTTACACACCAGAGGTGCGCGACGTAGTGTTGAACTGCCGCATACGTATGGACGCAACCGTCTTGAGTCCTGACTTCATAAACTGTAACGGTAAAGGACGCTATGGCGAGGATATCCTGACTGGTTTCAAGAACGGTTACATAAGAGACTGGAAAGTTAGTGACGAGACATACGTGGGTGTTCACTCTGACGTGAACTACTGGAACTCATACTGTGCAAATGCTGTTTGTATCAGTGGTATATTCGACGTGTCATTCAAATTGCCGCCGGTACCGTCAGGCACATACGAGATTCGTCTTGGATACACCTGCGGTGACGAACGTGGCGTTGTTCAGGTATATCTGAACAACGAGCCTTGCGGCATACCTGTAGACCTCCGTGTATATGGTCCTGACCCGACAATCGGTTGGGTAGAGGATACCGACGACGAGGAGACAAACATTGCAAACGACAAGGCCATGCACAACCGCGGCTACATGAAGGCTATGGACAGCTACCGCTCTGGCGGTGCAGAAAACCCACTGCGTGCCAACAACTGGAACCTGCGTCGAATACTCACCACGCAGTATCTGGATGAGAACAAGACGTATTACCTGCGCTTCCGTCAGGTACTCGACGATGCAGACCGCTACTGGTCGTTCGACTATATCGAACTCTGTCCGAAGAGCGTCTATGGAAGTCCTGAAGGTGAGGATACGCATTAATGCACAATCTACAATGCACAATTCATAATTAGAATTAAAAGGTATGATAAAACATAATATTTTCACTTCTTTGCTGCTTGCAGCAATGACATTGGCTTCATGCTCAGACTGGGATGACCACTATGAGGGCGGCAACGGAAGCAGCGGCAGCAACATGACGCTGTGGGAACAGATGCAGAGCACGCCAGAATTGAGCGACTTCTGCCAGGTGCTGGAAAGTACGAAGATGCTGCGCATGCACCGCAAGACCACCACAAGCTATGCAGACATGCTGAACGAAGGACAGCAGTATACCGTGGTGGCACCAGTGAACGGCTCATTCAACCGTGACTCGCTGATAAACTTGACAGGTACCCTGTCTGGTGACTCGCTGGTGGCAAAGTTCTTCGTGCTGAACCATATCTCGCGTTCTGCAACGAGCATTAACGATGCTACACCGGATATCTATATGCTGAACCAGAAGTACAAAGGTATTTCAGTTGCAGAAAACACGATAGACGGAGTAGATGTAAAGCAGGGCAATATACGCACACATAACGGAGTGCTGCATATTACACAGAAGCCTCTGCCATACAACTACAACCTGTTTGAGGCTCTCTGCGACTTGCCTGAGATGAGTGGCGTGGGAGATGTGATGAAACAGTTCAACGAAGATTACTTCAGTGCAGACGCTTCAGCCTCAAGCGGCATAGTGGAAGGTGTGCCTGTGTATGTTGACTCTGTCATCTATGAGCGCAACAAACTGCTGGAAAATGTAGGCTACATTAACGCTGAAGACTCTTCATACTGGATGGTTGCACCAGTATCAGAGGAGTGGGAGCGCGTATGGAACGAAACCAACGAATATTTCGTGTATGACAACAAGGTGCTGAAGCGCGACTCACTGCAGCGCATGTGGTCAGCGCGTGCGCTCTTGGAGGATGCAATCTTCAACATGAATGAGCAAACGGCACCTGACCAAGTGCTGCACTCTGTGCCATACGAGAGATGGCGCAAGACTTATCTGACAGGACGCCCAAGGTTCCATGAGTTCTATGAGCCGTTTGGAGAAGGCGGTATACTTGCCAATTCAAGAGTAGTGCCATGCACCAACGGATTCCTGTATGTAGTGGACAAATGGCCTTTCACACAGGAACAGACTTATTTCAAGGAATTGTGGTCAGAGGCTGAGGATCAGACACTCATCACTTCATACAAGGACTGTACATATAGCAGTGGCAGGACTGTTCATGCCAATATCTCACAGGATGAATACCTGCATGTAATTCCGAATTCTAAAACGTCAAACTGGAATTTGGCATACCGTGTGGATAATACACTGTCAGGTGCATACGATGTCTGTGCAATCGTACTGCCACGCTCTGCGGCTCTGCTTGAAAACGGTAAGCCGTGCAAGTTCAAGGCAGACATAACCTACGTAGATGAGAATGGAGACACAAAGACGTTCAACTGTGGCAATACACAGTTCAAGAGTGATCCAGAGAAGAATGACACCATAGTCTTGGCGGAGAATTTCAAATTCCCGACATGTAACTACGGACAAAGCGACATCAAGGTTACGGTGACGCTAAAGTGTTCGATATTGCCTGCCGAGACAAGCAAATACTCTCGCGAGATGTATCTTGACTGCATATACCTCAGACCAAGAACCCCTAATACTGACGAACAATGAAGAAGCATATAATAACCATAATGCTGCTGCTGGCACAGATGTCGCTTGCAGCACAAGAAAACACTACGACGGTAACGGGACAGGTGACCGATGCGGCTACAGGCGCACCCCTCGCAGGTGTCATCGTGTCGGCTACGACTGACAACAAGCACACCGCCATTACCGACGAGCAAGGAAACTATAAGCTGACCATTCCGGCTTATGCTACATCGGTGCAAATGAAAGTAGAGGGCTACGGCCTGATGCAGGTGACGGCACGCGACGGCAAGGCTGACGCACGGATGTTCAGCGACATGTATAAACGTACATACCGCACAGGGCTTACGTCAACGTTGAGCAGTGAGGCAACCGACTTCAGCAATACTGCTGAAATGAGTGTAGACCCATTGCTGACACGTCAGCTTGGTGCCGATATGAGGCAGGTAAGTCACGGCGGCGTGCAGGGACTGGGAACCTTGAGCCTTATCAACGGTATAAACTCGCTGAACGCCAACGCTCAGCCGCTCGTTGTGCTTGACGGAGTCATCATGGACATGCAGCGCGACCGCGAGATGCTGCACGACGGCTTCACCAACAACATTCTGGCCAATCTCAACGTGAACGACATAGAGAACGTGGAGGTTCTGAAAAATGGTACAGCCCTCTATGGTGCGAAGGGAGCCAACGGCGTCGTCCTGATAAATACCAAGCGCAACAAGTCGATGGCAACGAAGATTGACCTGACGATGAACGGCAGGTTTGAGCGCATTGCACGTCTGCCGAAGATGATGGGCGCAGAGGACTATCGCCTGTATGCGTCGGAACTGCTTAGCGGATATATTAATCCTACGAGTATGGGTTCAATGATGTTCCTTGTTTCGGATCCCAATTACTTTTATTATAAGACATACCACAACCAGACAGACTGGACAGATGAGGTATACCGCAATGCATTCTCGCAAAACTACGGTATCAACGTGCAGGGTGGTGACGATGCTGCATCATACAACCTCTCGGTTGGCTATGGCATGGGCAACAGCACATTGAAGGGTAATGACTTCACACGCTTCAACATGCGACTGAACACTGACATCAACGTTGTGAACAATTTCAGCGTGCGCTTCGATGCAAGTTACAGTGACGTGGACCGTGCCCTGTATGACGACGGCGCACCGGCTGAGGTGTTGTCAGGCGTTGTTACTTCTCCTGGATTCCTTGGCTTGGCTAAGGCTCCGTTCCTCTCACCATGGGCGTACGACAAGCAGGGAAACCTGAGTCACTACCTCTCGGAGGCTGACGACTATCTTGAGGGAATGTTCCAGGGTAGAGGCCGTTTGGCAAACCCGTCAAGCATACTGGAATATGGTGAGGGTAAGAACCGCAATACATTCGGTAACCGACTCATAATGTTCTCGATAACTCCTAAGTATGTATTCAACAAGCATCTGTCGCTCGAAGAACACTTCACGCTGACACTCGTCAATACCAACGAAATCTATTATCTGCCGCTGCAGGGCGTGCCAAACTTCTATGTTGACGGACTTGACGATGCCACTACGCTTGAGAATTATTCTATCAGTCAGGCTGCTCGCCAGACAGGTATACAGAGCGACACACGTCTGAACTGGAATTTGACAAAGGGTGCCAACGCCTTCAGAATTAAGGGCGGACTGCGCTTCCTGAGCAATTCATACAAGCAGACATGGCAGAAGGGTTACAACTCTGGTAACGACAAGACGCCAAACCAGTCAGCTTCACTGCGCTTCAAGCAGACAGGTGGTGCCGACGACAGGTCACGTGAACTCGTCTGGTATGCACTTGGTGACTATACGTTTGCTGACCGCTACTGCCTCAGTGCAGGAATCTCAGCACAGTCATCATCACGCTTCGGTGACGATGCCGACGGTCTTCGCCTGGGTGGAGTGACATGGGGATTGTTCCCAAGTCTTGGTGCAGCATGGGTAGTTAGCAATGAGAACTGGTTCCCACGCACAAACGGAATCAATTATCTCAGACTCAACGCTGGCTATGACGTTACAGGCAACGATGATATAGACTATACTGCTTCACGTTCTTATTTCGTGTCACATAAGATGCTTGGCGAGACTGTCGGATTCAAGACCATCGGCAACATCGGCAACACGAAACTGCGCTGGGAGACTACACGCCGTCTTTCATTTGGCCTTGAGGGCAACTTCTTCGCCAACCGCCTGAACCTTCGCTTCAATGCTTACAAGAGCTGGACATCAGGTCTGCTCGCATTGCGCCAGCTCGCTTGGACTAGTGGCATGGATCAGAACTGGACATGCGACGGCAAACTGGAAAACGCTGGATTTGACATCGCTGCAACATTGAAACTCATGGCAAAAAAGAACTTTGACTGGGAGGCTGGCTTCTCTGCTGGTCACTACAAAAATAAGGTTACTGCACTGCCAGACGGCAACAAGAGCATTGAGACAGATATATACGGTGCAACTGTTCTGACACAGGTAGGACAGCCGGTGGGAGTGTTCTACGGCTACCGCACGAACGGCGTATACAGCAAGGCTGCCGACGCTGCCGCTGACGGCAACTATATAGTTAAGGACAACGGTGAAAAGGTATACTATCAGGCTGGTGACATGCGTTTCGTGAATATGGATGATAGCCGTGAGATAAACGAAAATGACCGCACCATAATCGGTGATCCGAACCCATCTCTCTATGGTAACATCTTTACTACGCTTCGCTGGAAGAAGTTCACACTCAGAATGACGATGAACTATTCTATAGGTGGCGACATATACAACGATCAGCGTTCAATGCTCGAGGGCGGTTCACTCTTCCTCAATCAGACAACGGCCATGAATAACCGTTGGACTACAGAAGGACAGGTGACTGACATTCCACGCATCTCGTACAACGACCCGATGGGCAACTCACGTTTCAGCGACCGCTGGATAGAAGATGGTTCATATCTCAGGATGTCGGACATTACCCTCAGCTATCACTTGCCCATACAGAGCACATACCTGCAGGGCATTACGCTGTACGGCAGCATAGGCAACCTGTTTACCATCACACCGTATCTGGGCAGTGATCCTGACTGCGCAATGCAGGGCAGCGTGCTGACACAGGGCATTGACCGCGGAATAACAGGTGCTGGACGCACTTTCTCTTTCGGAGTGAACGTAAACCTGTAATTCTTCACTCTTCATTATTAACTGAACAAAGAAGAAATGACAATGAAAAAGAATCATTTTTCGCTTTTCACATTGCTGCTGCTCGCAGCAGCAATGCTGACAGCATGTTCCGACCTGCTGAACACGGAATCAGAGATGGTGGAGTTTGAGGAAGACAACACTCTCAACCATCCTACGGACTCTATGTATAGCGTGATGGGCATAGTGAACAAGATGCAGATGATTGCTGACCGCACAGTGCTGCTTGGTGAAGTGCGCGGTGATCTTGTAGTAACAACTAACGAGGCTTCGTCAGACCTTAAGCGTTTGGCTTCGTTCGACTTTAAAGACGCTAACAAGTATTGTCGTGTGAGCGATTACTATGCTGTAATCAACAACTGCAACTACTTTATCAATCATGTGGATACGACACTGGAACGTCGTGGTGTCAAGATTTTTGAAACTGAGTATGCAGCAGTCAAGGCTTTCCGTGCGTGGACTTACCTGCAGTTGGTTATCAATTATGGCAAGGTGCCACTCGTGACCGAACCTATCATGACCGAAAAAGAGGCGGAGATAGCTGCATCAGGTGACCGCAAGGGCATAGAGGAAATATGTAACTACTTCATCGATGACCTCACCGATTATGCTTACGTCAAGACTCCAAAGTATGGCGACATGGGTGAAAACAACCGTTATCACTCTGAAGATATGTTTATTCCTATGCGTGCGCTGCTCGGTGACTTGTGCTTGTGGGCTGGCCGCTATCGTGAGGCTGCTTCGTGGTATCACTCATATCTTGGTGACAAGGACAATCCGATACTCCCCAATACTACCAACTATGTAAAGTGGACAAGTAGCACGGAGTACAAGCGTCCGAGCGATGTGTATTCGGCAACTGACAATTATGAGGTTCTGTCGTACATACCGATGGAAACCCGTGTTGTTGACGGTACGGTAAGTGACTTGCAGAATATTTTCTGTTCAACTACACAGAACAATCTGTATTATCAGCTTACTCCGTCAAAGGACATGCGCCTGTTGTCAGCATTGCAGACTTACTGTCAGGAATATCATTATGCCAACAGTATTGATACTATATATGCGCCGAAAACAGGATTGCTGGATGACATCTATATTGGTGACCTGCGTTTGTCGAGCAACTTCTCTATGAGTTCTCTGGGTGGACAGGATAAGTATTCTGAGTACAACACCGTCAGTCAGACAATAAAGAAGGTAAAAAGCAATTCTATCACTACATACCGTCGTACTATGGTATGGTTGAGATATGCCGAGGCTCTTTGCCGTGCCGGTTTCCCACAGTCTGCATTCTGTATCCTGAAATATGGACTGTGCAATGAGAATGCACAATTGTATATTGATGAAGAGGAGCGTACGGCTGCTGCCGGACTCATCGATTTCAATGAGACATGGTTCACGCGCAATGAGGTGAAGGGTGTACACTCAAACGGCTCTGGTGACTCTCAGTGTAATATGTACTACACATTGCCAATGCCTACGGTAGAACTGGCTACAAAGCAGGATACCATAAACTGGCAGATTCCTGCTGTTGAAGACTATATTATCGACGAGATGGCACTTGAGGGCGCTTTCGAGGGTTACCGCTTCTTCGATTTGATGCGTGTTGCACTCCGCCGCAACGATCCATCATATTTAGCATCGTTTGTCAGCTTCCGCAACGGTTATAGGGATGAAACGTTGTATGAGCTGCTGATGATTCCCGATAATTGGTATTTGCCTCTGAAATAATCATATTTTTTGCCTCTGAAATAAGCAGGCTTTGCTTGTAAATGTTTATTAGTTAATCTCCCTCTGTACAGTCAGTAAAAGACAGTGCAGAGGGGGATTTCTGTATGGTAACAGCTTTTTATGATTGCGACAGAGTTAATCTTTGTTAAGAATTGTTGTAAAGTGGTATGTATGATAAAAAAAAGTAGTAACTTTGCAACAAATTAATATAGTAACAGAAACATCTACAGAACATCTACGGGTGGGATAACACATATTTATATATATAGAAGACAGAACTGTAATTAACTATTATAGGGATAAAACCGTAATTTAGTAAGGCAAAGATAACTGACAACCGAGAATGCGCAAAGCATAATGGAGAATGTGTGATGCGTAATTGTCGATAGCCAAGAATAACAAATACGTATGAAAAAGATATTTATTATATTCGCAGTGCTTGCGTTATGCTTACAGGCAACGCAGGCAAAACTTGTTTCTACAGAAGTGTGGAGGGACAGTCTCCTTAACTCTCATGTAGGCCTTAGTCCTAAGGAAGCAAACCTTAATGTCTGTAATTTTCGTGAGATTGTCAATAGCACGTATGATCCAGATGGGGCGGACTGCTTCCTGCATATACAGCCTGATAAGGATGATTTCGGCCAGATGTTGAGAGCGTGGATTTTTACATCTTTGCCTAATTTCAACTATTTCAGGGCTGACTTTGGTCACGATGCTGACAAGCTTGGAAATAATTGGAAGCTATCTTTTAACTATATGTTTAAGTTGGATGCCTGGGGTACGGCGTTTCCTAAGCAGATAAGCGTGATAGGTGACAAGGCAGATGCAGATTTGTGTGACGTGCAGACTTCGGGGTGCTTTTTCTCTATAAATAGAGAGTCGGAATCTTTTGATGATGGCATTGCGACATATAATTTACAGATAGGATCTACAATTTGTGAGGATAAATTTAGGGGGAGTGTTGAAAGTTCGTATTGGACGGTAGAACTTGAGTGTGCAGATGCTAATACAGATCATGCTACGGTGCATGTTACTATTTGGGAGATTTTCTTCAATGCAGACGGCAGTGATGCTGAAAAGACAAAAAAGGCAGAACTGTCTGGGACGGTAGATGCAACGAAAATAGGAAAACTGAGAGGTATTCATTCTTATATGGAGTCAGATGGTTATGATGAGGGTGGCATGAATGTGCTGTGCTTGGATCGTTTCTGTCTGTCGTCTTTGAAAGAAGTTGACGACACTCCGTGCAGTGCTCCCGTTGCTGAAATAACAGGCGCATACGATAAGGGACGTTATGTTACATTGACATGTCCTACCGAGGGTGCCAAGATTTATTACTCTGAGAATCAGTTGGAGCCTGGTGAAGAGGGATGGACTGAATATACCGGCGAGTTCCTTACCGAGGCCAAGAGAATTTATGCGTATGCGTACAGTAGCGTGAACGAGACGTCGTCTGATGTTGTCCTGTTTGGTACGTCTGCTGGTACAAAGTTGCGTCTGGTATCTCTACCAATTGTGCAAAAGGTAGCGTATGATGAGGAGAAAGGTTATGCCTTTACGGTGTTACCTGATTATACATACGTTGACGTAATACCGAAATCGGTTAATTTCGTATGTTCTGTAGATGGACAGACGTATACAATGCAGGAAGGCGATACTGCATACGTAGCTGCAGGTTCTACACTGCAAGTGCGTATGGAAGCTGATGGCTATACTCCTTCTGGTTATGCTACGGTGTCCACAAATGTTCGTCCGCAGGCTCCATTGCTTTGGTCGCAGGATTTTGCTGGTTTGGTGAATGCGAGCATTTATGGTACAGACAAGAAAAACATCAACCTTGGCAGTGGAACTGCTTTCAGCGTGGGTGTTAATAATGTTCATAACATAAACGGTTTCGTCAGTGGCGGACAGAATGTTGGCATCAGTGTGGATAGCCGCATTGGTTTGACGGAGGCAGACTATTATACCCTGCAGTCAGGTAATGGTATAGTAAGTGCTGCACCTGAAAATACAGGTAGCACGGAAGAAGAAGAAGAAGCCGTAGATGTTACAGGAAGTGGACTTGGTATCAATGGCGTTGCGCCGGGCCAGTATGTATTTGTGACGACAACTGGAGGAGAGACGAATATTCTTATTGGTTGCAGTAAGTTGGATGATGTGTCAACATTGTCAGAACAGATATATCTTGCAACCGATGACAATATGCTCATAGAAGTTCCTGCTGGTGTTAGCGTAAAGAGCATAGAGGTTCGTTCAAATTATGAAAGAGTAACAACCAATGCATACGGATGGGCTACACATGTCAGCACCAACCCTCTCTACTTTGATGAACTTGAGGATGCAAAGGCTTACGTGGTTACGAATGAGACTAACGGTGGTATGTTCGACTTGCAGAAAATGGTTGAGGTGCCAGCCAGGACACCGTTTATCTTCCATGGCGCAGCCAATACGACATACGAGGTTACTATCGGTACGGCAACGCAACTTGCAGCTGATGACAACCTGCTGAAGTACTCTGCTGAGAATTACGATCCAACAACATGGGAGAACCCCGTTTATGTTATCAATCTCGCAAACGAGGAGAATACTCCTGTATTCGAGGCAACGACAGAAACCATCAGTGCCGGTACTTTGTATATAGAATCAGGATTCAAGGCTGCGGAATATCTTGACGTGACAATTGGAACATCAGGCTATAAGGGACTCGTTTATGATAAGCCGCTTGACTTCCGTGGCATTGAGGGGCTTGAAGTCATCACTGTTACTGGTGAGACTGTTAGAAGTGAGTCTCAGACCAGCGATTTCAGTGAGTGGAATGTTGACGAGATACCTGCAGGTGAGGCCGTGATACTTAAGGGTGAGCCGGGTACTTATCATATACTGGTTGGTACTATGACTGATCCATTGCAATATGTTAACAAACTCAGCGGTAGTACTACTGATGCATACGTTACTGCCAGCAAGGATAATGCAGTGTATGTATTTAACGAATCCAATGGTAAACTGGAACTTGTTGACAAGAGTGTTGTGACAGAGATTCCTGCCGGAACAATTTATCTTGTATCACGCTACAGGGGATTCGTTGACCTCACATTGGACGAATGGGGTAAACTTGCAATGGTTAGTGAAACACCGCTTGACTTTACAGAGTGTAGCCTGAACGCCTATGTGGTAACGGGCGAGACAGAGTCTGCTGTTGTAACCGCACCAGTTTCCAAGGTTCCTGCCAATACGCCGTTCTTCGTGCTTGGAGGCGGTGAGGCTAATACTTCTTACAGAGTTATCATGGCTGGAGATGATGTGACTCTCGGCGTTTCTAACTTACTTACGAGCAGCACGGAGAATTACCCTGTCATAAATAATGATAACTATATCTATGCCTATAATCATGCAAATGGTAGGATAGAGCGAATGGCAGAGGACTATGTGGTTCCTGCAGGAGAGCCTTTCTACGTGTCAGAGTATGCACGCAAGATAGATCTCGGTTATGAGGATATAGTAATCCCATCAAACGGTGTCAGGTCTTATGTAACAGAGCATCCTCTTGACTTTGAAGTGGCTGGTCTGCAAGCCTACATTGCTACAAGAGAGGAAAACGGTACAGTTTATACTGAAATTGTAAAGCAGGTACCTGCTGGAATGGCTGTTGTGCTCCGTGGCACAGCTGGAGAATATAGCGTGCCAGTGATAGAGTCGGCTCCTTCACTTAGCAGAAATAAATTGCTGGGCTCGCGTGATGCTGACTTTGTGGTCAACAGTCAGGATAATGCAGTATATGCGCCTGTTGAGACTTCGCAGTATGTTGAGTTCTACAGGGTTTCTCCAGACTCCACTATTAAGGCTGGTAATGTTTATCTCATAACCGACCGCATCGGTGTGGAGCGTATCACTTTGGGCAACAAGGGCTATGTTAGTTATTATTCATATAATGCACTTGATTTTTCAGAGATTGAGGGTATTGAGGTAAAGGTTGTCATAAGTGAAACTCCGTATGAGATTAATACCAAGGTTGTAAGTCAGATTCCCAAGGACTGCGCTGTGTTCATTAAGGGTGAGCCGGGCAGAACTTATAATGTGCCTGTTGGTTCGTTAAAGGAGTTGGGCTGTCCTAATCTTTTGAGTAGTTCACATACTGATGCTTACAGCGTCAGCACGGCAGGCGATAATTATGTCTATGCGTTGACTGGTAGTGGTGCTATTCGCCAAGCTCCATCGTCAACAGTTCTTAAGGCAAATGTGGCTTATTTGAAATCAAAATATGGCGGTTTCGAGACAGTAAGAACAGGTGAGAATGGTTGGGCCTCTTGGGTGACAGAAAAGGGGTTGGAATTCGATTATGTAGAAGGTTTTGATGCCTATGTCATTACGGATGAAACAGTAACGGAGTATTTCCCTGCCAAGGTACATTGTGTTCCAGCTGGTGAGGCTTTCTATTTCCATGGCGAGCCGAATACAGAATATCAGATTCCGATTTATCCTGAGGCTCCAAAAGTTGCTGACAATATTTTGGTAGGCAGTTTGACAGACGAATTGCATGTGAGTGATGAAGCTCCGAATTATGTGTATGGTTTGAAGTCAAATGGAAAATTTGCGAAAGCAGATTCTGAAGAGGTGATAGATGCGCGCAGAGCCTATTTCGTTTCAAAATATGGTGACTTTGAGTCTATTCCTATTAAGAATGAGTATTCAACATGGGTTACCGAGCATCCTCTTGATTTCACGGAACTGCATCTGCGTGGACTTTATGCCTACATCATAACTGATGAAACGGAGACTTCGTTCAAGAACAAGTGGGTTACGACGGTGCCTGCAAATACTCCTATTTTCTTGAGAAGTGAACATGTTGACACTGTTTACAATGTACCGATATGCAAGGCAGATGATGTTAGTTTCCCGGATGAGAATTTGTTGCAAGGCAGTTTGACAGATTCTTACACTGTGCCGGAGTCTTCAGTTGTATATGGTTTGACAGTGTCAGGTAAGTGGAGAAAGGCTCCTGTAGGTCATGTCTTCTCTGCGCGTCAGGCTTACATACTTTCTAAATATGTCAATAGTGCAGCCGCTAAGTCTATTGTTTTAGATGATATGGAGGATATTGATGACGAGACAACTTCTGTTGACAATATCGATGCGGTAGAGGACAAGAAAGGTCATCGCTACTATAATCTTGCAGGCCAGTCTGTTGATGATGACTATAAAGGTATAGTGATAGATAAGACAGGTCAGAAAAAACTTAGAGAATAGTGTTAAATTTCTTAAAAAACATTGCATTTATTTTTGAATGTCAATATTTATAAGTACCTTTGCAAAAGTATTTGCTAATTGATTAATTTGTAAGAAACGAATAATATAACAATATATAAAGCGTTATGGCAAAGAAACATTATTTATCTCCGGAGATAGAAGGCATCGATATAGATATGGTCAAGTTGCTTGAAGGAACAGAGCCAAAACTACCACCTGATCCTGATGATCCTTTCGTGGCTAAAGAATGGTGTGGAGATTTGTTTGATACAGATGACATTGTGGAAGAATAATTATATTACTACAATATATTAATCTTCCCTATAGGATAATGGGTGACACGTGTTTGCGTGTCACCTTTTTTCGTCAGTAATATTTTGATATTTCAAAATAAAATATTAACTTTGTATGCAATTACTAACTTGATAGTGTTAACTTGACGGAACATAACTAATGATAATAATATGAAAACTACAAAAACTATGCAAGGGAAGCTGTTTGTGGCTCTCCTTACTTTACTTTTTTCTGTATCTGCTGCCAGTGCTGCAGGTGGATGGGATGCGGAACTCTATCGCCAGATAGAGAGTCGTATTGTTGCCCCAACCTTTAAGGATAAGGCTTATAATGTAAAGAAGTTCGGTGCTTCTCCGAAAAACTCTGCTGCAAAGAATCAGCAGGCTATCAACAAGGCTATTGAGAAGTGTTCGCAGAATGGTGGCGGACGTGTAGTGGTGTCAGGTGGAACATACCTGACAGGTGCAATCCGTATGCAGTCAAATGTGATGCTTGTGGTGGAAAAGGATGCCACCATACTCTTCGCATACGAGCCAGACCTCTATCCGCTTGTTAAAACACGCTGGGAAGGACTCGACCTTATGAACTATTCTGCCTGCATATATGCCTATCAGGCACAGAATATAGCCATCAGCGGTGAGGGCATAATCGATGGTAACGGCGAGAACGAAACATGGTGGCAGTGGTGCGGAGCCAAGAAATTCGGCTTCAACGAGAATACACCGCAGGCGCAGTCCATGCCATACTTCGGTAACGACAAGTGGGGTAAGGACTCGCTGGGCAATGCGCTGAGCAACCGCAACACGCTGCTGCAGATGTCAGACAACGGCGTGCCTGTGGAGGAGCGTATCTTCGGCAAAGGCCACGGTATGCGTCCGCAGTTGGTGAACTTCTATGAGTGTCAGAACATACTCATCGAGGGCGTTACCATGCTGCGCTCGCCATTCTGGGTTATAACACCGACGCTGTCGAAGAACATCACCGTGCGCAAGGTGAAGATAATCAATGAAGGTCCTAACGGTGACGGCTGTGACCCTGAATCGTGTGAAGACGTGCTTATTGAAGACTGTATATTCCATACAGGCGATGACTGCATCGCCATCAAGAGCGGTCGCAATGCCGACGGCCGTCGTGCCAATGTTCCGTCGCAGAACATCATCGTACGTCGCTGCGTGATGGAAGACGGACACGGAGGTGTGGTGCTCGGTTCAGAGATTTCCGCTGGCGTGCGCAATGTATTTGCCGAGGACTGCAAGATGGATTCGCCGAACCTCGACCGTGTGCTGCGCATCAAGACCAACACCTGCCGTGGCGGTGTTACGGAGAATGTGTATATGCGCAACATTGAGGTGGGACAGTGCCGCGAGGCAGTGCTGCGCATCAACCTCATGTATGAGCCAAGAGAACGTGCGAAGCGTGGCTTTATTCCTACTGTACGTAACGTGTATATGGAGAACGTGACCTGTCAGAAGTCTAAGTACGGCATATTGCTCAACGGACTGGAAGACCATGACAACATATATAATATAAATGTGAAGAACTGCACGTTCAATGGCGTGCAGGACGAGAAAGTGCACAAGACTGGCAAGTGCCACGACATACACTTCGACAACCTGCGCATCAATGGCGAACTTATTCTCTCTGAACCGCCCTTCAAACACTATTCCGAGTGGATGTCGTGGAGTGAGATGCAGCGTGTGCCAAACCCGATCTATCTTGATTTCACAAACCAACAGAAGCATCCTAATGGCAAGTGGTCGTATGTCATGGGCATAGAATTGGAGGGCATACTCGACACATGGCTTGCATACCAGAACCCGATATTCAAGGACTATGTGGTGCGCTATCCAGAGCAAATGATAAAGGCCGATGGTACAACCACCGGTTATGATATCAAGGCATACAACCTCGACAACATCCGTCCGGCACGTTTCATCCTGCGCATGAACCGTCTGTTCCCCCACGAGGGTTCTGACAAGGCGCTGCAGACTTTCTTCCGCCAGCTTGAGGAACAGCCACGCACCAAGGAAGGCGTGTGGTGGCACAAGGAGATTTACCACTGGCAGGTATGGCTCGACGGCATCTACATGGGACTGCCGTTCTATACTCTCTCTGCGGCAGAGCTGAAAGGCGACAAGGCTGCAAAGAAATACTACGATGACGCCGTTGACCAGATAGGCAAGACATTCCAGCGCACATACGATGCCAAGACAGGACTGTGGAAACACGCATGGGACGAGACACATACAATGTTCTGGGCAAACAAGGATACAGGACTGTCGCAGCATACATGGGCTCGCGCTATGGGATGGTTCGTGATGGCTATGGTGGAGATACTCGATGCACTGCCAGAGGGATACGAGCGCCGTGGCGAGGTCGTTGACATGCTGCAGCAGGCCATGACCGCCGTACTGAACTATCAGGATAAGGAAAGCGGAGTATGGTTTGATGTAATGGACGTGAAAGACCCGAAAAACTATATTGAGTCAACCGCTACAGCGATGTTCACCTACGCATTGTTGAAAGGTGCCCGTCTCGGCTATCTGCCTACGAAGGACAACTGGGCTGTGGGCAACAAGGTATGGCCTCTCTGCGAAAAGGCAAAGGCCGCAGGTGCAGAGAACTATGACTTCAAGGCAGAGGGCGTGAAGGCATACAACAATATGCTGAAGCACTTCGTCAAGGTCAACGACGATAAGACCATCAGCCTTACGCGCTGCTGCTCTGTCAGCGGCCTGGGTCCTGAGAAGAGTCCAAACCGCGACGGCTCATTTGAATACTACATGTCAGAGCCAATCCGCGACAATGATGCCAAGGGCATAGGCCCGTTCATCTGGGCATCGCTCGAGATGGAGCGCGACGGCTTCACGGCAGGATACTGATTAAGACTGTTAAGCCTTTAATGTAGTTGGTTCATAATGTTTTTATACTGTAGATACTAAATAATAACAGCAAAATTTGTGTTTGTAAAGTAAAATTATTAACTTTGCAGACACAAATTTTTGTTTTGTCACGACATGAGAAAAATATCTATAATAACACTGGTGCTTGCGTTGCATACGATATTTTTATTTGCAGCCAAGGTGGCTTATAACTCAAGGACGGTAACATTGCAGGACGGACGTGCCGTAGTGGTACACATGCAGGGTGATGAGAACGTGCATTTCCTTTATAGCGACGATGGCGACTTAATCATACAAGACGACCTTGGCTACCATGTAGCTACGCAGAGTGAGGTGGACTCGATAAACGCAGAACTTGAACGCTACACTCAGGAGTGTGAGGAAATGCGTGCCAAGGCTATAGCGGGTCTGCAAGCAAATACTGGGGAGGGAATCAACGGTGATCGTCTGTTCCCTCATACAGGCAAGCCGAAGGTGCTTGTGCTGATGGCAGAATTCTCTGACGTGAAGTTTACTTATACTAAGCAAGACATTGAGAATATGCTGAACGGTACCGCTGTTACCAGTAGGTTTAAGACAAATTCTTCTTATACCTCGGGTCAGCCTGATTCGATAAGGCGCAACCATCCTTACTACAGCTATAGTTCGGTCAGGGAATACTTTAAGGCCAGTAGCGACGGACAATTTGAGCCGGAGTTTGACGTGTATGGTCCGTTCTCCGTGTCAAATACGTCGTATTATTATGGAAGGGGCAGTGACAACGTGTTGGGCCTTGCAAGAGAGGCATGTGCATTAGCCGACAGCATAGTCGATTTCTCTCAGTATGACCAGGATGGCGACGGCAATGTAGACCTTGTCTATATAGTGTTTGCAGGCTACGGAGCCAACGTTACGGGTAATGATGACCATATATGGAGTAAATGTGGTAACTACAATGTTGGCTCATTCGACGGCAAGTCGGTATTTCGTGTAGGTGTTAGTAATGAAAGGTTGCATCCAAATGTATCACAAATTAATGGCATTGGTGTATTGTGTCATGAATTCAGTCATGCTCTCGGATTGCCGGATTTTTATCCAACGGTTAGTTGGAATACGACTTACAATGGAGTATCCATATTAGACTGTTCAAAGTATGATAACCAGTCGATGGAAGACTGGGATTTGATGGACAATGGCCTTAACGTTTCTGTCACGTGTTGGCCGCCGCTATATACCGCTTTTGAAAGAGAACTGATGGGGTGGGGAACTATTGATACGCTCAGCACGCCGACAGACGTGGTTATGAAACCGTTGATGCATGGAGGAAAGGCATACAGAATATTGAATGACAATGATCCCACGGGTAATGAATATTGGATTTTAGAGGCAGTGTCTGCCGATTCCCTGTCAGAGAAATGGCATCAGTATATGCCAGGCAGGGGACTGCTTATTACTCATGTGAATTATGATTCTGAGGCATTCTCCTCCTTTAGGAAAGATGCTACTGGTACCAAGGTTGGCGGTAATGTGAATAACGTGCAGGGAAAGCCCAGAATGACGGTTATTCCTGCCGACGGCTTCTTGCCTACGTCATATAGGGATCGTACGGTTAATAGTGCATGGCATATGACTGGGGCAGAACTTCTCACGCAGGAATCTGGTGACACCTATCCAGGTTCACAGGGGGTGACGGAGTTCAATAACTATAAGGCTTATACGGGAACTGTTGACAAACCCTTGACGGAAATTACCCAAGTTGACGATATCACGGTTTCGTTTAAATTCATGGGAGGCACGCCACTTCTTCTTGGCGACGTGAACAATGACGGTTTTGTAACTATGGCAGACGCAAACATGGTGGTGAACTACTATCTTGCTGATGATGCAGCAAAGGCACAGATGATTGAGAATGGTTTCAACATTGAGACAGCGGACATGAACAGTGACATCGATATCACGATGGCCGATGCAAATGCCATAGTTAATGTGTTCCTATCTTCAGAAACAGAAGGAGAATAATGTCCTATCCTGTGGACTCTTTAATATGCGAACAAATGACGCAAGAAAAAAAATGCAAAATAGAGAACTGTGAATTCTAATTAGAATAATTTTGTTCTCTTTTAAGACGTTGTTGTCTGGCATTTTTTGCAGAATGACATATAATCAGGCCCCTTTTACACTCCAATAGCTATCTGATTGGAATGTAAAAGGGGCCTGATTAGGTGGTAATCGCAACCTGATTACATGGTAAAGACTATGCTTTTGCGTTAAAGTGTGTAGTGAATGAAAACATACTTTTTGTATGACGCTGATTAGTAGATGGATATGAAAAACGTCGATTCCTTGCAATATTTTGCACCAAAATAAGGTTTGGTGAGTAATATTGCAAGGAATCGACAGTATAATACAACTTTGCGGGTTGTATTAGAATTGCAAAATCACAATTTTGTTATATCATTGATGCTGCTCGCGCAACAGGTCGTTGACGGTCTTCACTGGGTTGAATGTGCCGAGTGGTACCTCAACGAATACCGTTGACCAGTCGCTCATGGCACCGTTCCACAGTCCCGGCAGTTCCAGGGCCTGCAGTTCCTTGCCGTTCTTCGACTTCTGTGATATGAAGCCTGTCGTCGGGTCAACGAAGTCGGGCAGGTTGTATGGCTGTCCCTGATAGTCCTTCACGGCGCATACAAGGTCAACGGGGTTGAAGTGAGTACCCTCGGTGAACATCTTCATGTATTCAGCGTTGCTCTTGTCTATCTGGCTGCTCTCGAGAATCTGCAGGCTCACTGTGCCATCCTGATTGTATGTGAGGAACGGACCGCCGCCTGGCTCACCCACATTCTTCACTACGCCGCATACGCGCATCGGACGGTTCAGTTTCTTCTTCAGGTATATCACGAGTTCGGCATCCTCCAGTTCCTTGATGTCCTGTTTGCGGCAACACAGTTTCTGCTGTACGAAGCGGATAATCTCCTCAAGTTTTGCATGGTCATAACGTCCGCTCTCAAGCACCTGCATGTATTCAAATGCCTGCTTCTGCAGTGTCACCAGCACACCTGCGATGATTTGCTTCCATTCCACAGTCTCTGGTTTCAGACGGTCAGGCACCACGTTGTCGATGTTCTTTATAAAGATGACGTCGGCGTTTATCTCGTTGAGGTTCTCGATGAGCGCACCGTGACCGCCCGGACGGAACAGCAGCGAACCGTCGCTGTTGCGGAATGGCGTGCCGTCAGGGTTAGCGGCTATGGTGTCTGTGGATGGCTTCTGTTCAGAGAAAGAGATGTTGTATTTCACGCCAAACTTGTCGGCATACTGCTGCATCTTGTCGGCCACCTTCTGCTTGAAGAACGGCACATGCTCGTGGCTAACTGTGAAATGCACGTTTGCCTCACCCTTCGATGCTGCGTACAGTGCACCCTCTACAAGGTGCTCTTCCATTGGCGTGCGTGCTCCTTCAGCATATTTGTGGAACAATAGCATACCCTTCGGCAGCTGACCGTAGTTCAGCCCTTCCGGCTTGAGCATGTTGGCAGCCACTGCCTTGTAGTTGCCTTCGCTTATGAGCGTATCAATGTCCTTGCCCTCATTTTTCTTACACACGGCGTTTAGTTCGTCATAGAAAGCGAAAGCTTTGATGTGGGCAAAGTATATCTTCTCGAAGTCGGTGGTAGGCACGTCATAGTCAGCATCCACGAATGCAAACACATCCTTGAACATACGGCTTGCCGCACCGCTTGCAGGCACGAACTTCACCACTTGCTTGCCTTCTGCTTTGTAGTCTTCCCATGCTTTAATGTATGCTTTCTGCTCATCTGCAGACGGAGCAATGATGCCCTTGCCTATCGATGCAGCAGCTTCCAGGCGGAGGAATGGAAAGCCTGTCTCGAATTGTTTAAGTTGCTTTTCAATCTGCTGTTCGCTGATACCTTTCTCAGCGATTTGTTTTAGGTCTTTTTCCTGTAACATAGTATTTTTAGATTAAGAGTTAATATTCTTCAGTCGTTGTTATGCCAATTGCAGTTGCATACGATTCTCCTTGGCCAGCCTGCGCATGTTTATCAGTGCATATCTCATGCGTCCGAGGCTCGTGTTGATGCTTACGCCCGTCTGCTCGGCAATCTCCTTGAACGACATGTTCTGGTAGTAGCGCATCTTCACTATTTCCTGTTGTGCTTCGGGCAGGAAGTCTATCAGTGAGCGCACGTCGTTGAGCACCTGCGCATTCGACAGTTTGTCTTCGCGCGATGTCTCCATTGAGCAGCGGTCGCTCATCTGTGCTATTATCTGCTCGTCGCCGTCGGTGTCTATGAGGTGTCTTGCCTTTTGGCGGCGATACCAGTCCATGATGGAGTTATGGGCAATGCGTATGAGCCACGCACTCACCTTGCCTGAAGGAGAGTACTTGCGCATCTTCAGTTTGCGTATGGCTTTCAAGTACGTTTCTTGAAAGATATCGTCGGCCGCTTCCTTGCTGCGGACGATAAACATGATATATGAATATATGCCTGTCTGGGTTCGTGCAAGCAGTTCGTCAAATGCACGGTTATTGCCATTGACATACTCCAAAGCCAACTCTTCGTCTGTCAGCTGTGATAGTTTTTTCATCTTGTAACTTTTAAACAATTAAATTAGAGTAAAAGTGTTTCGATAGGCAATAATCGCATTTAATGGTTTATAAATTATCGATAGTTGGTTTCAGCATTGTTTCTGCTTGAACGTTAACTAACGTATTTCATTGCGCAAAATTACATAATTAATATGAATTATGCAAAAAATTAACAGTCTTTAAGTTATTTGTTCAGGTAGCTGACCTCGTCAACGTCGGGAATGCTCAGTATGCTGCTTACTACGGTGCGCAGTTCCATATAGTCGTGTATGAAGAAATTGATGGTCGTGGTAACTATCTCGTCTTCGGTCACGGTGTGCAAGTCGTTTATGCTCAGGTGCAGCTTGTTGGATATGCTGTCGATGATGTCGCTCAGCAGGTGCTGGCGGTCTACGGCCTTGAGCGTGACGGTGGCAGGGTAGACCACCTCGGGCTGCGACTGGTAGTCTACGGCTACGATGCTGTCGCCGTAGCGTGAGGCAAGACCTATGGCCTCGGCGCAGTCGCGGCGGTGTACGGTGATGCATCCGTTGTCGCCCTGGAAGCCTACGACTTCCTCGCCCGGTATCGGGTTGCAGTGCGGGCAGCGCAGATACTGTGGGCGCGGTTTGCGGTCAAGATACAGGTGTATGTGCTTCAGAGCCTTGTAAGACTTGGCATACTGCGGCCAATCCTCGCCCGGCCAAACCTCTGGTGCCGTTCCTATCTCCACGCTGTCGCCGCGCTTCAGTTTTGTCTTGATGGAGGCCAGATGGCCGTTTATCTTCGCATATTTTGCGTGCATGCCCACCTCGGTGTGAATGTCGAAGGCAAAGTCTATTGCCGACGACGACTTGGGCAGCAGCACGGCCTTGCCCTCCGGGGTGTAAACCTGTATGTCGTCGTTGTAGAACGAGGCCTTTACCGACTGCATGAAATATGTGCCGTCCTTGTTCTGTTCGGGGTGGTCTGCCACGTCTTTCATCACCTTGCGGAAGTCGTCAAGCCATTTGTTGATGTCTATCTCGCGTTGTCCGCTGTCGAAGAGATAGCCTAGTTTCGACTTTGTGCGCATCTTCTCCGACTGTATGTGTATTTCCTCCCATACACCGTAGTCAGACAGTACCTGCAGGTGGAAAGCCTGATAGCCGTTTTGCTTAGGCTGGTCCACGTAGTTGACGATGGAGTTGGGGCGTTCCTTGAACTGGTCGGTCAGCAGTGAATAAATCTTCAGGCACATGTTCTTGCGTGACAGATACATGTCTTCAGGAAACACGATGCGCGTAAAGTGGCGGCCCTCCAGGTGTTCAAAGTCTTGTCCCGTGGTCTGCATTTTGCGCCAGATGTTGTATGGCTGCTTGTACTCCACTTCGCGGTAGAATTGTATTCCCTCACTCCGTAGTATGGAGTCTATGCGACTCTCAAAGGCTTGCAGATGTGCATTCTCGCGTTCTTTTTCCTTTTCCACCAGTTCGGTGATATACTGGTAAACGTCGGGACAGCGGAAACGGAACGACAGATTCTCCAACTCCACCTTAATGGTGTAGAACCCGAGGCGGTTTGCCAGCGGGGCATAGAAGTAGTCCGTTTCGCCGGCTATCTTCATCTGCTTGTCAGGGCGCATGGAGTCGAGCGTGCGCATGTTGTGCAGGCGGTCGGCCAGTTTTATCAGTATGGCGCGGATGTCGTTGTGCATGGAGTCGAGCATCTGCTTGAAGTTGTCAAGCTGTTTCGACATGTCATACGAACGTTTCTTCTGCTTGGTCACCACGCGTACGAGGAAAGCCACGTCATCGCCGAACATGTCACGGATTTTCTCGTTGGTGCATGGCGTGTCCTCCACGACGTCGTGTAGGAAAGCGGCACACACGGGAGCCGCTCCGAGTTGCAGTTCAGATGCTGCAATCATTGCCACGGCTATTGGGTGTATGATATAAGGTTCCCCTGTCTTGCGTCGCTGGTCGCGGTGTGCCTCACATGCAAAATCGAAGGCACGGTGTATCATTTGCATCTCCTCCAGCGTGGAGCGCTTTTCCATGGCCGAGAACACCTCGTTGGCCCTGCGCCTGATTTCTTCGTCCGTAATGTTCATAATGCAGTGATTTTTAATTAGTGAGGAAAATGCAAAGATACACTTTATTTTTCTATCCGCCAAATATTTCTACGAAAAAGTTACTGCCTTGCCTTTAATTCGTTGTAAATCCGTTGCACGGGCAGTCCCATCACGTTGTAGTATGAGCCATTGATGTGGGTTATGCCTATGTAGCCTATCCACTCCTGTATGCCGTATGCCCCTGCTTTGTCGAAGGGCTTGTAGGTATCAACATAGTATTGAATTTCGCTGTCGTCCAGTTCTCGGAATGTCACGTCGGTCTTGACAGTGAAGCGTTTCTGCCAGCCGTCTGCAGTAAGGCACACGCCGGTGTATACCTGATGCGTGCGTCCGCTCAGTTTGCGCAGCATGCAGCAAGCGTCTGCGGCGTCTTTCGGCTTGCCCATTATTTCTCCTTCCACCACTACTACAGTGTCGGCCGTCAGCACAATGTCGTCTGTGCCTGCAATTTGTGCGGTGTAGGGTGCCGACTTCTTCACTGCGATGTGTTCTGCCACCTCTTCTGCAGGCAGTGTGTCGGGGTATGATTCGTCTATACCTTTTATTACGTATACCTTGTAGGGTATGTCAAGCCCGGCGAGCAGTTCCTGTCGGCGGGGCGAGTTAGAACTAAGTATCAGCATTGTCTATCTTTATTGTTTTGTCGGCGTTTACATACCACAGATAACCTTTCACGTCGGGCATGCCCATGTCTTCAAGCAGACTCATGTATCTCCTCACTTGCTTCTTGTGGTCATCGTGCTGCTTACCGAACTTGAAGTCTATCACGATGGTTTCCTTGCCGTCTGTTATCACACGGTCGGGACGGTGCTCTGCATTGGCAGTGAGCAGCGTACATTCGTTGTATACGCGCCATTTTCCGTCAAACCATTCCTTCACCTGGGGCAGGGCAAACTTGCGCCGCAGTACATCGGCCAGTTCCTCGCGCGACAGGGTGTCATCGTATAGAATGCCCTCCATTTCCATGCGCTGCAGCATTGGCTCCACGTCGTCGAGAGTGCGTATCGAGGCAAACAGCTGGTGCATTACCATGCCGATGCGTATGTAGCGTTGGCGGTCAGACTCGTCGTTGGCGTCATCTGCAAAGGCATGGCTGGCATTGCTTTGGCGGTATTCAGCCCTGCCCTCATAGGAACATACGGGTACAGAGACCTGAGTGGGCGTGGTTTCAAAGACAGAGGCTGTCTGTTCCTCCGTTTCCTTGACGGCTGACGTGGCAGTGGAGACAAGTTTTCCGTAAGTCAGCATCAGCACCTGCTCTGCATCCTCCAGACCGTCAACGTGTACCGGCACTCCCTCTATTTCCGCGGGCAGTTTGGATATCACGTCTTCTATTATCTTGGAGCGCAGGGGGGCGGCAGAACCTGATTTGGGCTGTTTGTATCGTTTGCCGAGGATAAACAACGACTGTCCGGCACGCGTCATTGCCACGTAGAGCAGGTTCAAATTGTCTACCACGTTCTGTATGTGTTCAGCTATTCCGTCGTCTTCGTATATCGTGCCCATGAGCGACGATACGCTCCTGTAGTCTACCGGTACCATGGGCAGACGTGAAAACGGTGCTTTCTTTGGTTGCAGCCAAAGTGTCTCGGCTCTGCGTGGGTCTGGCGACCAGTCGCAGTAGGGTAGTATTACGTGCTTGAATTCCAGTCCCTTGCTCTTGTGTATCGTCATTATGCGAATACCGTCGCAGTCAGCCGTCTGTATGGTCTTCGAGCATATCTCGTCTTCCCATGCCGTCAGGAAATCCTCGAGCACCGGTGCCATGTCGTTGCTGAACGAGTGCAGATGGTCGAAGAATTTCGTGACGTATGCGCTCTCGTCGGTCATCTGGTCGATGGCAAATAACCGTAGCAATGCCTCTGCCATGTCGTGCAGTGTCATTTCAATCAGTGTGCCGTGCATGTCGTCAAACTGCTGCATCTGTTCCTCGGTGCAGTTCATTGCCAGTGCTGCGCGTGCTATCCTGTCCTTGGGGCGTGCCAGCAGTATCATGGCATTCACTATGATGCCTACGGCTTTTGAGGCATCCAGCCTGAAGGCTTCTGCCGATACTACGCGCAGTGTGTTGTCCTCTTCCTCAATGTATTTTGCCAGCGTTGCAATATCCTTGCCCCACCTTACGAGTATGGCGATGTCACCCTGCCGTGCTCCGCTGTAGTCCATCAGGTCGTGTATGGTCTGCAGCGTGCGCTCGCACATTGTCTCGCTTTCCTCGCCGGGCAGCAGTTCTATGTGTACCAGTCCGCCCTTTCCTCGTTTTTCCGGTATCTCCTGCTTTACGTCGGAGTAGGCCTTGCGCAGTTGCTCTGCACTCTCGGTTGAGTATTCGGCAATGTTGCCCACCTCTATTTCTGCGGCACGCTCAAAGAAAGCGTTGTTGAAGTTGATTACGCCGCGCTCTGACCTCCAGTTTGTCTTCTTGGGCTGGAAGTCGATCGGTTCGCCCTTGAATTCCTCGTCGATGCCGTTGAGCAGTCGCCAGTCGCCTGAGCGGAATCTGTAGATGCTCTGCTTCACGTCGCCCACGATAAGGTTGCTGTGTCCCTGTGACATGCACTCCTTTAGCAGCGTCTTGAAGTTCGCCCACTGTACGGTACTCGTATCTTGAAATTCGTCAATCATTATATGCTCCAGACGTGCGCCTATCTTCTCGAATATAAACGGTGAGTCGTCGTCGTTTATCATTTCGTTGAGCAGCGACTGCGTGTCGCTCAGCATGAAGCGCTGCGAAGCCTCGTTGAGTTCGTGTGCGCTGTCTTCTATGCGTTTCAGCAGTCTGACGTCGTTCAGGTGCTGCAGCGTTTTTACGGCAGAGTTGTAGGCCACGGCATCGTCAGGACGCCATTTCTCCAGCTCTCGCAGCATTGGCATCAGGTATTCTTCGGTCAGTTGTTCTGCTGCTTCGTATTCCTTTGAGCCTTTTTTCAGCCAGCCGTCTATTCCCTCAAGACACTGCTCCACGGTCTTGTTCCTCACATTGCTGTCGGCAAAGTTGCCGTTCTTGAGTTTCTTGAAGTAGTTCATGATGCTGCGGCTCTTGCCCTTGAAAGTCTCGTCGACAGACAGGCCTGCCTCTTCCACCATGCCTATCACCTCGATTCCTGCCTCTACGTATTTCTCTTGTTTTTCTTTTTTCAGGCGCAGCAGTTCGCTCTGGTATTTGTCGAAGAAACTTTCGTCGGCAAACACTTCCTCCATTTTGCTGCGGTTGCGCTTATATACCTCGTTGAATATGGTGCTGCCGAAGCCTTTGATGTTTTTTATTACATTCCACGACTTCTCGTTGTCTAACCTGTCGTTCATGTATTTCACCACTACACCGAGCAGTTTCTTGTCATCGGCGAGTGAGTCGATGAGGTTGTCTACGGCCTGGTCTACCACCTGGTCGTTGTTGAGCCCCACGCGCAGGTTTGCGCTCAGTCCGAGTTCCTTGGCAAGGTTGCGCAGTACTCCTTGGAAGAAAGTGTCGATGGTCTGCACGCGGAAAAAGTGGTAGTTGTGCAGCAGTAGACTGAGGGCCTTGCCGGCCTGGCTGCGCACATATTCCGGCTTTAACCCTGTGTCGGCCACTATCACGTTCATGTATCCGTTTGATGAAGGGAGTGAGTGGCTCAGCCCGTAGAGCTGTGACAATATGCGCATCTTCATCTCTTCCGTAGCCTTGTTTGTGAAGGTTACGGCGAGTATGCCCTCGTATGCGCGTGGGTTTTCCACGAGCAGTTTTATGTATTCCACGGCGAGCGTGAATGTCTTGCCGCTGCCTGCACTTGCCTTGTATACTGTCAGTGTCATAAGTTGTTTTCGTAACTACCTGAACGCAAAGTTACAAAAAAGCTTTGAATTAGACAAGTAAATACGCAAAAATCCCGCCCGTGTCGCATGACGGGGCGGGATTGCCGTATATTATAAGATGTGTAATATGTGTTATTCCGGCTTCATGTTGGTGTAGACAGTCTGCACGTCGTCAAACTCCTCGAGTTTCTCTACCATCTTGTCGATGGTGGCGCGCTGCTCTTCGTCTACATCCTTCAGGTCGTTTGGAATGTAGGTGAACTCGCCGCCGATTTCCTCAAATCCCTTTTCCTCAAGGAACTTCTGTATGGCTGCATACGACTTTGGATCACCATAGATAGATATTGTGGTCTCGTCCTTTTCCTCGTCGTAGTTCTCATCGAATTCGTCGTCCACGTTGAGGTCGATGAGCTCAAGGATAAGGTCGTCCATGTCGAGGTCGGCTGGCTTCTTGAATGTGAATACGCACTTGTGGTCAAACAGGAACGACAGCGAACCCGTAGTGCCGAGGTTGCCAGAGAACTTGTTGAATACAGAGCGCACGTCGGCTACGGTGCGTGTGGTGTTGTCGGTCAGTGTGTCTACAAACACTGCGATGCCGTGAGGGCCGTATCCCTCGTATGTCACCTCCTTGTAGTCAGACTGGTCTTTGCCCATTGCGTTCTTGATGGCGCGCTCGATATTGTCCTTCGGCATGTTTTCGCGCTTACATGTTGCAATGATAGAACGCAGGGTAGGGTTTGTGTCAGGATCCGGGCCGCTTGCCTTCACGGCAATGGCTATCTGCTTGCCCAGACGGGTGAATGTTTTTGCCATGTGGCCCCAACGCTTCATCTTGGTGGCCTTGCGGTATTCAAATGCTCTTCCCATTTTTTGTTTTTAGTTTTTATCTAAGATATGTTTTCGTTGTTTTATCCTTGGTTTCAACCGAAAAACCGCAGACAGTCCCACTTGTGACGTCTGCGGCATTGTGGTATAGTAAATTGAAATTAGTTTACTTTACCTTGTCAACAATGGCCTTGAAAGCCTCAGGGTTGTTGACAGCGAGGTCGGCAAGCACCTTGCGGTTGATTTCGATACCTGCCTTGTGGAGCATACCCATCAGAACTGAGTATGACAGTCCCTCCTGACGTGCGGCAGCGTTGATACGCTGAATCCACAGAGCGCGGAATGTGCGCTTCTTGTTCTTACGATCGCGGTAAGCGTAGGTAAGACCCTTCTCCCAAGTGTTCTTTGCTACGGTCCAAACGTTCTTGCGTGCGCCATAGTAACCCTTGGTCAACTTCAGGATGCGAGTTCTCTTTGCCTTAGAGGCAACATGATTTACTGATCTTGGCATAGTTTTTTTACTTCTTTTTTACAAAAAGATTAGACAATAGGGTTAATTAACGTAGACGCAACAGGTCACGTACCTGCTTCATGTTGGTCGTGTCGACGATTGTTGAACCGAGCAGGTTTCTCTTCTGCTTCTTGGTCTTCTTAGTCAGGATGTGACTGTGGTAAGCGTGATGTCTCTTAACCTTACCTGAACCGGTGAAAGCAAAACGCTTCTTTGCACCGGAGTTTGTCTTTACTTTTGGCATTTTTTGTTTGTTTATTGATTAATTATTAAATTAACGTGCTGGACGCATATACCGGGCGCCTTCGCACTTTGTTTATTCCAAATCTTAAATTGAAAAACTTCAATTCTTCAACTTTTCAATCCTTGAAAAACTTCAATTTTTCAACTTTTCAATCCTTGAAAAACTTCAATTCTTCAATTCTTCAATTTTTCAACTCTTCAATCTTCCCCTTCCGTCTGTTCGCGCAGCTTCTGCAGGGCCTCAAAGCCTTTGGCATTCTCTGCCAAACCGCCGTTTACAGGGAGTTCTGTCTCTGCTTCTTCTATAACGGGAATCTGACGGCCTGCCTCGGCTGCTTCTGCCTCACGGCGTTCGCGATCCATCTTCTGCTGTGACTTCTTGGCCTGTCCGGCTTTCTTAGGTGCGATGAAGAGGAACATCTTCTTGCCCTCCAGTCGTGGCATCTGCTCAACCTTGCCGTATTCCTCAAGGTCGTTGGCGAAGCGCAGGAGCAGAACCTCACCTTGCTCCTTAAATAATATAGAGCGTCCACGGAAGAATACGTATGCACGCACCTTGTTGCCTTCCTCAAGAAACTCCTTGGCGTGCTTGAGTTTGAAGTTGTAGTCGTGGTCGTCGGTCTGAGGTCCGAATCGTATCTCCTTAACCTCTACCTTGACCTGCTTCTGCTTCATTTCCTTTGCCTTCTTCTTCTGCTGGTAAAGGAACTTTGAATAGTCAATGATACGACATACAGGAGGCTGCGCATTAGGGCTGATTTCTACGAGGTCTACGCCTTGCTGGCGCGCAATGTCAAGTGCCTGTTTCGTAGGCATTACTGAAGAACCGTCTTCGTCAACTATACGCACTTCGCGCACGCGAATCTGCTCGTTGATACGGTATTGGTTTTTAGGGTTTTGTTTTCTGTTGTCTTGTTTCATTAACTATTATTATGTTGTACCAAATAGGTGTACTTGCGTGTCAAGGTTTCTATGCTTTACGCACAAATCGGGTGCAAAGTTACAAAAAAATCCTTAAAAATCTATACATTATTAAATGTACAGTGCTGTTTTTTGTGATTATTTAACTTTTCGACGTCGCTTTGTCTTGTTTCGCGTTTATTCTTCAACGGCTTCGATGTAGAATGAGAATGGGCGGAAACCGTCGTTGCAGCTAATCATGGCACTCATCGGGTTCTGCATCCAGCCACCATAGAAATTGCCTTCGCCGCGTGCCAGTGCCTCCACATATTCCTTCATGCTGTACCATGCTGCGGGGCACATGTCTTCAGGGCGCGTGCCGTCGTCGGTTGTCCATTGCTGTCCTTCCTTGACATCGCAGGCGTGTTCTATCTTGTTCTCGTATTTTTCCATCAAGTCGGGATAGGTGGTCTGGCGGATTGCGGTGATTCTGACTTTGTTCATTGTGCTTTTCTGCTTTTACTGGTTATTTCTGCATCCAATACTGTCGTTCCTCTATCGGCATTTTCTCTATGGCATAGCGCAGGGTCGTGCGTGACATCTCGTGCACGTGCTGCTTCAGGAAATCGCGCAGCATGTCCATGCTGATGTGCTTGCCGAGCTCGCGCAGCATCCAGCCCGTGGCCTTGTGCATCAGGTCGTGTTTGTGGTGCAGGTGCATTTCTGCATAGCGCAGACACCATGACGGGTCGCCCTTGCGCGAGGTAAACCATGTGGAGACCATGCTGATGCGCTTGCGCCATAGGCTTGTACTCTTGGCCAGCGAGTCCATGACGGCCAGCTTGTCGGGTAGGTGAGTGGGTAGCATTAGCCATTTGCCAAGAATCTTTGGTGCCGACATGTCAACCAGGTCCCAGTTGTTGGCGTGGTCGGCATATTTCAGATACATTGTCACTATTTCATCGCGCGACCTGATGGCAGATTCATCATATTCCATCCTTTTTGTTGACAACCGCTCAAATCGCTTAACGAGCAACAACAGTCCGCACAGGCGCACCTCGTGGTAACGGCAGGTCAGCAGTGTGGGAATCTCATCCAGTGGCAGGTCTGCTGACAGTTTTACCACTTCTCTCGTCTGTGGAACTTTCAGTCCGATAAACTCGTCACCCTCGCCATAGTCGCCTTTGCCTGTTTTGAAGAAGCGCATGAGGTTATGCCGCTGTTCTTCATCGTGCAGCGATTCCATGTAGGCTATTATGTCTTCTGCCGTGAGTTTCTGCAATACATTCTCATTGCGTTCCATGTTGTTGGTTTTCGTCAGTTTGTCTTTTCCCATATAATGGTTGTTTGTTTGTGCAAAATTACATATTTTTTCTTGAATGAGCAAAAAATATTTTTGTTCTATTTCTCCACTGTTAAGAAAACTCGTTTTAAGGGGCATCGACGGAGGGTGGTGGACGTAGAGTCCATAACGGGGGTGTAATCGCGTAGAGGTGCCTTAAAACGCAATTTTGCAATGCACAATGCATAATGTACAATGCACAATTGAGTCATGCGGGATAAAAAATGCGAGCAATTCGTAATGATTGTGCGTTATGCATTATGAATTACGCCCTAATCAGCCCCAAATTACCGTCTAATCTGGCCCCAATCACCACCCAATCAGGGCCTAATTACCATGTGATCAGGCCTTGATTACACCGCATTAAGAAAACTTTACATTTTTAACATTTGTCTAAATGTCGAATTTCCGCTTTTTTCTTCAGTACGTCCATTAAGGTTTAGCTCGACAAACGAGGGCAAGACTAAATAGAAGTATCCTATATAATCCTATATAGAATAATCGGTGATGCACCACAGCAGGAGCATCACCGATTTGCTTCAATTCTTCAATCCTTCAACTCTTCAATTTTTCAGTTCTTCAATTTTTCAATCCTACTTCCCTTCCAGGAACGTGTTCACAATCATGTTGGCATCAGCCATGGTGATTGAGTCGTCGCCATTTACGTCGGCAGTCTCCACATCAAAGTCCTCTGGCTTAGTTGTGGCAAGGTAGTAGTTCACGACTGCGTTTGCATCTGCCATCGTTATCACACCGTCATGGTTCACGTCGCCCAGTTTTACGTCAAAGGCAGATGTACCGTCGCTGAGCAATACGCTCATGGCACATTTCCCTCCCTTCATGACGGCATAGCCATCCAGATATTCTGATATTGTCGCACCTACGGGCCTTGACACCTTGATGCCGTCATAGAGCGGGATGGAAGCAAAGTCGCAGACAGCTGCTTTGGAGTTTGAGGTTACCTTTGCTACTGCACCGTTCTTGAGGACAAGAGTCTCGCCGTATGCTCCGCTCTGTCCACACAATCCCCATTTCGAACTCTCCACGTTGAGCACTGCACCGTTCAGCGTAAGAGTTTTGTTCAGTGCACTGCTGCTACCATTAAGGTATATGCCAATATTATTAGTCTTTAAGTCCAATCTGTCGGTCGCACTGCCGTTGATGGTGGTATTACCTGTCAGTTTCATGCCGTTTCCGGCACTCTCAAATTTATTCAAGCCTTTCAGTTCTACTGTAAGGCCATCCACGTTACTCTCCACTATGTTTGCACCGTCACAATTTATGTTTGCACCGTTCAGAGTCAGCGTCTTTGTGCTTGGGCTGTATGTAACTGCCGGGCCAGAGGATGATGACGTGATATAGGGACTGCCCACGTTGATGGAGAAGATATCTGCCTCGGTGCGGCATAATTCCTTGCCGCAAATATTGATACCGAGTCTTTCCTGAATTGCCCCGAAGAAGACACCATCGGAACTTTTAACTATATCGCCGCCAGTCTGGCGCACTGCATTGTCCTGAAAGTAGTAGTCGTTGCGCTGGGCGGAGGATGTCTTCGAATAGTCCATATTGTCCAGCGTCAGGTTTCCCTTTGTGAAGATAGCGCCTTCGTTGCCTTGGAAACCGTAATCGTATGAATCAAGTGTATTCTTACTCAGTACCAGCTCGGTGTTAGGTTCGCCATAGAAACCATTTGTAGCAGCTTCTACAAAAAAGTAACTAGAGGTGGCAAACGTGAGCTTGGAGTTCTCCTCATGCAATACCACGCCTCTGAGTTCTGTAGATTTGGCTTTCATGTTGCCTGAGCCCGTCACTTTGACTGTACCTTCAACGTTGAAACAGTCACCTTTGGAGTTTATCACATTACTGCCGCTCAGTTCGATATCAACGCCATTCACACGGATGGCTGGGTCCGTGGTAGTTTCATTCGGCTGTGTCAGTGTCACGCCGTCCAGCGTCAATTTGTGAGAATAACTGTCATAAGATAGCGTTCCCTTCGTAATGCCGTCGAGCGTTGCTGGGTTTTTCGTGTTTACGATGTTCAACTGCTTGCCAAAAATATAAACAGGATAATATTCTGTGGGTTTAAGAAGATAGACCTCATTGCACAGTCCGCTCTCCAGTCCGAAGCCCCCAAGCGACTCGCGGTAGAGACAACCTATGGGCGACGCAACTTCACATCCAGTCAACTTGCTGCTGGAAAAACCCGATATTGCCTTGCCAGCAGAAGCTGAGGCAACGGCATATATGTTTGCCCTGGCAACGGTCAGCTTGCTATTGGTTGCATCTCCCTCGATTACCTTAGATTGTGCATCACCTGTCAGAGTCAAATCAGAAACACTTAAGTCTCCGAATGTTTTGACGGAACTCCATGCAGGATTGCCATTTGACGTGCACGCCAATCTAACGTAGTCACTAGTGTAACTGCCCGACAATTTGATGTTCTTTTCAGAGTATATGACGTGATTTGACGGCACTTGAAGATTGTTGTTGCCATAGAATGTCACATTCAGGTTGTCAACGCCCAAATTTGTTATACCACACCAGGTACTTGTTACATTCTGTGTAACATCGGTGAATTCAAGTTCTTTAGTGCTGGCGTTCCATTCCACCGTACCAGAGGTGATGCCTGCAGCCTCTCTGGCACGATCTGGCAGACTGGTCATATCCGAACTGAGGGGAACCATAAAGCCACCGATGGCAAGTTTGGGGAGGATATGCACCTCCTTGGCATATTTGCCAGAGCCGTCAACGACGCCATAGCTATAAAATCTGTAACTGCTGTCCATGAATTGACAGTCAACCAATTTTTCTACTCCAGTGGAATATATGGCTCTACTATCAGAATCTGTCCCTGTAACAATGGCATCAAGCTTTGAAAAGTTCAGATAGAGCTTGCCTGTAGAGTACACTGGATATTTTGGGGCCCACACAGACAGGTCCAACCAATATGTTTGCAATGTTGGACCATTGACTAAAATGCCTATCCTTGCAGTCGAAGTGACATTCAACTTGCCATGATAGTCATATCCCGTGATGGTTGTATTGCTTGTAAAATCCAGAGCTCCTACATCCGATGAACTGGTAATATTGCACGTACCTTTGACGTAAATAACCAAATCATCAATATAAATGTTATGGATTGCAACATTACTTGTGTTAAATGTAATGTTGTCAAGTACCAGCGTTCGTGTAGAATTGTCATAGGTTATAGTACCGCTGGTCAAACCAGTGGGTCTAATGTTTGAGGTAAAAGAACCGCCTGACTGAACCTTGTCAAGGGTTACTCTGCAATCGCCTATGAGTAAAGCATTAGTATCTGCAGCATACACTTTGTTTAGGGAAATACCGGCTACTAAGAATAGAAGCGCAAGAATAAACTTTTTCATGTCATTTAATAAAATCATTTTATTGGTTGGGTTATAATAGTCAGTTTGCAAATAATAATTTGGTAAAATTACAAAAAAATATTAATACCCCACAATATGATACCGCTGATTAAACAAATGTTAATATCTACCCCTCCCCCCATTAACCTATTTTAACTTCTGCGCAAGCCTCGTGTCCTTTCAGCGAATGACATATTAGTGGCATCCTCTCAACAGTTACAGGTATAGTGATAGGGGTTGTAAAGGGGGGTGCATTGTTTTTTTTTCATTGAAATAATTTCGTGTTATGGAAAAAAGTTTGTAAATTTGCACCGAGAAGAGTTGAAGAATTGAAAAATTGAAGAGTTGTATTTTTACCGGATGGTAATTGTGAATTATGCATTATGCATTGTGAATTGAATATATTATACTATTACGACATGAAAAAGACCTTTAACCATATTTGCAGGATTGTGATGCTCATCAGCATCATCGTCATGGGTGGCACGGAAGTGCTCCGCGCCCAGTCTATCTCCTCGTTGTGGAAATCGTATGAGGAGGCACTGGAGGATGATATGCCTAAGACGGCTATCGAGGCTTTGCAACAGATAGAAAAAAAGGCGGAGGCGCAGAAGAAATACGGCGACCTGTTGATGGCTCTGCTCAATGAGCGCAGTATGCAGGCTGAGATATCGCCCGACTCGGTGAAGGCATGGGAAACACGCATGGCAGTGCGCCATGAGCAGTGGAAGAAAAGCAATGGCGTGATAGCAACACTGTATCAGACAGCAAGGGGCAGCGGCTACCGCAGGTCGGTGCCCGACATTGACTCGTTGCTGGCATCACCCGATGCAAAGATATATACAAAGGCGGGACTGGCAAAGACATATAAACCGTTCATAACCATAGGTGATGATAGTCGGTATTTCAACCACGACCTGCTGAGTATCATCGCCATGGAGACGAAGCAGCTGTGTGCCATGCAGCGCTACTATGCCACGACAACGAACCGCGCCGGCGCATGCATCGCTGCATCGCTGATGCCGCTGAGGGACAGTCGTGCGGAGCTCGACTCGCTGATAAGTATCTATCAGGATTTGACGGAGTGCGGCGCATTGGCGGTGCGAAAGATGAACGCGTTCAAATACTCAGAGAAGGGAGAGAAACTAGCATGGATAGACGAGTCGCTGCGCCGCTGGCCGTCATGGCGCACCATGGCACTGATGCGCAACGAGCGCGAGGCCATGACGCGGTCGGAGTTCTCGTCGAGGTTGCCCAAGGAAGTGGCAAACTCAGACTACAGCCACACGCTTTATCTTACCAGCGTAAGAAACATGAATGGCGTGCGCGTGAACATACGTCGCATGCAGCGCAATGCGAAAGGAGAATATGAGGTGATAAACGGCGATGGTGCCGACGTGCGCACCTTCAGCCATACATTTAAGGCTCACAACGAATATGAGACATGGAGCGACTCTGTGGTTATCGGCAGGTTGCCGCTCGGCGTATGGCGCGTCACCGTCAGCGATGTTGACGGACGCGTGTCGCAGAGCAGTGCACAGATACATATCACCGACATGCGCGTGATTGAACAGACGCTTCCCGACCAGCAGCGCCGCTACGTGGTGGTAAACAACATCAGCGGACATCCCGTGTCTGGAGCCACGCTGCACCTTGTGGACAGGACTTACCGCAAGGACAATCCGCGTGAAGAAAGGTTGTTCACGACCGACGAAAACGGCGAGTGCGTGACAGGCAACAGGGAGGGAGCGCGTGCCTATGCCACCAATGGCGACGACACGGGAATGCCTGAGGAATACATATACAACGGTTACAGCTGCGGCAGTCTGCGCGACCGTGTGACATACACCAACCTATACACCGACCGCGCCATCTACCGTCCGGGACAGACGGTGCATGTGGGCGTGCTGTGCCATGCCATGAACGAAGGCAAGCATATGGAGGTGACACCAGGCAAGAAAGTGCTGCTCTCACTGCGCGATGCGAACTACAAGGAGGTTAGCAGCAAGAGCGTGACCACCGATGAATACGGCACCGCCACTGCAGACTTCATCTTGCCGGAGGACGGCAAGAACGGTAGCTATAGCGTGCGCGGTAGCGACGGCACGTCGGTAAGTTTCCGCGTGGAGGAATACAAACGGCCGACATACGAGGTGAAGCTCGACCGCCCCGATATCTCATACAAGGCCGGTGATACGCTGACAGTGCGCGGCACAGCTAAGATGTATAGCGGTGTGCCTGTTGCCAACGCCAAGGTGGCATACAGCGTGAAGCGCAGCACGCCGT
Source organism: Prevotella sp. (assembly GCA_017413085.1). GTDB lineage: Bacteria > Bacteroidota > Bacteroidia > Bacteroidales > Bacteroidaceae > Prevotella. The sequence continues at coordinate 14,520 of JAFPVC010000016.1, read as the reverse complement.
GGTGGTGGCGTTACTGGTATGACGGCGGCAGCGACTACAATAACACGCTGATGGTGGATACCGTATATACCGCAGCCGACGGTTCGTTTACCGTGCGTATGCCTATGACTTTGCCTGAAAGTGCAAAGACATCAACGCACTGCTGCTTCTATTCTGTCGAAGCAGTGACTGACGTCACCGACATGGCAGGCGAGTCGCACTCTGCATCACTCTCACTGCCCATCAGCAACCGTGACGTGTTCTTCGGACTGAAAATGCCGCGCGAGATACTTGCCGATACTACGGTGACGATAAAGTTCACAAGACTCAACAACATAGGCCGCGACATAGAAGGCACGGTGGCCGTAACACTCGACGGCAAGGCTATGCCCGATGCTGCGGCAAACAAGAACTACAGCCTTCCAAGCGACATACCGTCGGGCAAGCATGAACTCATGGCCATCTGCGGCACCGACACCGTGAAGCACTCGTTTGTGGTGTTCCGCAAGAACGACACCAAGCCGATGACATACACGCACGACTGGTGGTATCAGTCGGCCGACAGGTTCAGCGAGAAGGACGGTACGGCATGGATTCAGATGGCTACGTCAGACAATGACGTGTATGCCGTTTATTCATTGTTCAGCGACGACAAGGTGCTGGAGAAAGGATCGCTGCGCATGGACAACAATGTTCTCACGCGTACATTTAAATATAAGGAGGAGTATGGCGACGGCATCACCTACACCGTGGCGTGGGTGAAGAACGACGAACTATACACCCACAGTGGAAGCATTAGGCGTGTGTTGCCATCGAAGAAGCTGCAGATGAAGTGGACCACATTCCGCGACAAACTCATACCGGGGCAGAAAGAACAGTGGACACTCAACATAAAGAACCCTGACGGCACACCTGCCAAGGCACAGCTCATGGCGGTGCTCTATGACAAGTCGCTCGACGCTATCGTTGGCCACAACTGGAGCATCAGCGATCACCGTGTGCTCTATGTGCCAACGGCTGGGTGGACATCACCGTCGTTTGGTGGTGTGAGCATACACTCACAGTATCATTACAAGACCATTGACTTCAAGGAATTAGATTTCTCCTCCATTTCAGGCACTCACGTAAGACCGTCATACGGAAGCAGGAGGCTATACAAGATGGCTACGCGTGCCGGTGCACCGATGATGCTTGAGAGCAAGGCTATGGTAAACGATGAGGCCGTAGTACTTAACGAGATGGCGGTTCTCAAATCCAAAGAGGTTGTGGATTCAGACATGGAAGAGGCTTCAGCCAACGATGCCGGTCAGGAGACGGGACAGGATGACGGATTGCGCACCAACTTCGATGAGACGGCATTCTTCATGCCGCAACTCGTGACCGACCAGAAGGGCAGCGTGGCCCTGCGCTTCACACTGCCAGAGAGTGTCACTACATGGAAGTTCATGGGACTGGCGCATGACAAGGAAATGCGCACCGGACTGCTGGGCGGTGAGAGCGTGGCACAGAAACAACTCATGGTGCAGCCGCGTATGCCGCGCTTCCTACGTCAGGGCGACAAGGCGAACATCAGTGCAACGGTGGCAAACTTATCAGAGAAACCACTCAGCGCAACGGTAAGAATGACATTACTCGATGCCAAGACAGATAAGGAATTGAAGACAGAGAGCATGAAGGTGAGCGTAAAGGCCGGCGAGACCAGTGCCGTGACGTTCCCTGTGGATGCCGCAATGCTGCCGGAGGACGGAGTGGTATGCCGCATCATAGCAGAAGCCGACGGCCACAAGGACGGCGAACAGCACTTGTTGCCGATACTCCCAGACACGGAACTTGTGACGACTACACGTACATGGACACTGTTCCACCCTGGTGATTCGCTGATTGCCATCGACGAACTGCTGCCGGCAGCGAAAGCCATAGGCAAGGCGCACCTGAAGGTGAACTACACCGACAGTCCGGCATGGATGATGGTGGAGACACTGCACGACATACAGACACCTGACTGCGGCAACGCCATCTGCCTCTCCGCTGCCCTTTATGCCAATGCAGTGACGGCAGCCATCAAGGACACCTTATTATATAGTGGCACGGCGAATGTCATCGCACAACTGAAAAACCTGCAGCGCGGCGACGGTTCGTTTAGCTGGTGGCCGGGAATGCCGGGCAGTCGCTATATGACTATGGCGGTGGCAAAGACACTGGCACGCCTCGACATGCTAGCAGGCAACTCAAAGGCTGCAAGCGGATGGAAAACATCTGTGAATGCCATGTACGGCGGTGCCATGCGCTTCATGGCAAAGGAAATGGCAGACGATGTGGAGCGCATGAAGAAGAACAAGAAGGAGGGTTACAAACCGTGGCTCAGCGACACACAGCTCGACTGGCTCTATACGCTCACCATAAGCGGTATGGACGGCGGTGGCACTGCCGACTACCTGCTCAAACTGGTGGAGAAGGAAACCAAGAACTCTGACATGGCAACGAAGGCCGTGGCAGCAGTGGTGCTGAACAGGAACGGCCGTAAGAAAGATGCCCGCACATTCGTGGAGAGCATCAAGGAACATACGGTTTATCGCAGTGACATGGGACGTTATTTCGACTCCTACCGTGCAGCCTACTCATGGTGCAACTACCGCATACCAACACAGACCATGTGCATAGAGGCACTGAACGCCGTAACACCTAAAGACCGCCAGACTATCACCGAGATGCAGCGCTGGTTGCTCAGCAGCAAGCGCACACAGGACTGGGGCAACGTTTACAACACCGTGAATGCCGTGCATGCTTTCTTCGGCGGCGATGCCTCACGTCTTGCAAAGGGAACGCCGGCCACATTGAAGTATAACGGCGCTGCACTTGAAACGAAGGTGCTGAACGAACGCTCAGGCATGGTGCAGGGTGATACAGACATCACGTCAAAGGAAGGTCGCGGCGACATTCTTGTAGGCAAACAGACCGAAGGCGAGTCATGGGTATCGGCATACGTCACCAGTCGCCAGAAGAGCAGCGACGTGGAACAGGCCACCATGGGCATAAGCATCAAGCGTGAGGTGATTACATCAACGAAAGGCAAAGCACCTAAGATTGGCGACAAGATAAAGGTGCGCATCACCGTTGAGGCTGACCGCGACTATGACTTCGTGACCGTTACGGACAACCGCGCCGCATGTCTTGAACCTGTCAACCAGCTTTCCGGCTACCGCTACGGATACTATCAGGAGATAAAGGATAAGTTGACTGCTTACCACTACAACAAACTCTCCAAGGGTACCCACGTCATCGAGACAGAGTATTACATAGACCGTGAGGGAACGTACAACTCTGGTTCGGCAACCGCCGTCTGCGCATACGCCGACGAGTTCCGCGGAACGACAGGAGCATATACCCTGCAGACAGTGAAATAGCCTGAAGGTTCATAATATAACGAATGCCTTAATAACGAATGCTCCTGCCACGAGGATAGCCTGTGGCAGGAGCATTTCTTCTTTTGTCATAATGCTTTTCTTAAGCATATACTTACACACTACATGAATTTCCGTATCACCCTGTGCCAGTAATCCCACGAATAACCTACCGAGGGATGATATACACACAATGCCCTTACGCGGTGCCCGTTGCGCAGCGTGTAGAAGCCATTGTCAATGACGTACCCCTCCACAGACACGCCGTCGCACTCGGTCCAACTGTCATACGGCAATTTCTGCCACAGACGCTTACCCCATACTATAAGCAAGTCGGGTTGATACTGTTCCATCACTTGGAAGAAGGCAGCAGCCGAATCCCTGTATTCCTGGTCGGTGCCAGCCTCACGCGGCCCGTCAAGCAATACCTGCAGGTAGTTATAGAACAGCAGCGACTGCCATATCCTCTGCGAGTCACTCGCCGTGGTCTCTCTGTTCACCAGCGACCGCTCAAACTTCAGAAACGTGTTCATCCATCCTTCGCGCTCGCAGTCTGCATCAAGATACTGTGCCATGACATCACGGGTGATGTTGGCATCTGGCACCGAACCATAGTGGCTGTCACCCAGCACCATGATGCGCTTGCCAAACATGCCACCGTTTTTGTAGTCTTTGCCCACGAAGGGCAAGAAAGTCAAGTTGTACATAACATTACTGCATCATTACTGTTAAACGAATCTCAGGACAAGCCTGTTTAGCCATGCCCCATTTAATTTCTTCTGACGAAGTCTCCAACCACTTGCTGAACTTCTGGAAGTCCTCCATAGACATGGGTTCGCGCTCTGAGTCGTAAACAAATGCAAGAGCATGTTTGCATGGCTCATGTCCTCTTGCAAACTCCGTCGCCTGCTCCAATAGAGTTTTCATCCTGTCCTCCTTGGCTGCATCAACAGAAATGTCGATGACCTGAATGTCTCCATCCAAGAAGCAACCTATGACGTCACTCGCACCAAGTGTCAGGACCGCATTTGCAGGGTGCAGCATGCTCTTAACCATTTCCACTACCTCCTCACGCACCTCTTGCGTGGCGGCTTTCTTTTCCGCAACATCTAAAGCACCCATTAACTCCTTAAATGTCACAGTGTAATTTTTGTTGTTCATAATCCGACAAGCAATTTGCAAAAAAAAAATAATTTATTTTTTTTAAAAACAAATAAACATGTCAATTACTCAGTCATCGTAATCATTATAGTTATTACGTCTGTTGCTGTTGTTTCTCTTTCCGTCGTCCATGATATCACCAATAACCTCGATGACAACTGGAACTACCTTGACTAATGTATTAAAGAATCCCATAGTGTTTAAATTTTAAGGGTTAATATTTTGTAGTTTTAGCTACCGTTAATTCTTGCTGCAAATATAAACAGAAAAACCGCATCTTCAAAGAAAAAGATGCGGTTGTAGCATTATTTTGTAGCATTATTATTCATTTCATCCAACTGAGGATGTTATTCTCGTCGGCGGTGGATACTTTGTCGTAGTGTGCGCCGCGCAGGTTGTTGTGGCAGTAGATGGCATCGAAATGCTTCCAGCGCAGGTTGCTGTCTTCTTTCATTATGCTGAGGCAGAGGAAAGAGACGGCTGTCTTCTTCTCTATGTGCATCTTCTCACCGTCAAAGATTTGGTGCCGTCTGCCATTTACGAATGCAAAGTTATTAGAAAAACTTCAGTTATGCAAATAATGATACAAAAAATGCTACTGTCATAGGACATTGCCTGTAACAGTAGCATTTTTTGTATGCGCAATTTATAATGCATAATGCACAGTTATTAGTGCATGATGCTTACCAATCTTCATCGAAGTCTGTCATCCAGCCCTGTTTGGCATCTGCCGTTCCGGGCTGTGGCTCCTCATCGGAGTTGCCGCCTGGAATTACTTCATCATTGGCGTTGGTGCCGCATATCATCTCCGAGAGGGGAAGGTGCAGGGCCTCTATTTCTGGTTGTATGTATATACGTTTCATTGTTTCTTTATATTACTTCACTACTACTTTCTTGCCTCCATGCACGTATGTGCCGGCCTTTACTGGCTTGCTGTCAAGCTTCACACCGCCGAGCGTGTACCATGCCTCTGGGTCTGTCTCGTCGGCTGTCACTGTCGTCACGCCGGTCATTTCCTCTTCTGGGTCGAAGATGGCAATGGACTTGGCACACAATGCCGAAGCTGTCATGTATGCACGGAATGGCGGAATGGTCACGTCGCCGTTATAGTTGGCGGCATCCCAGAACTTGTCATTGGCAATGTAGTAGCCACTGTTTATCTTCTCACCTTCGAATGTACCATTGAGGGTCAAGTCGCCATAGCCGTTGTCATGAGCTGCTGCGTCCACCTCCACATTCTCTGCAGTGATGGTGATGCCAGTGGCGGCATTGTCGCGGCGTACTATTACCGGTATGCCTGCTTTCACGCTACTGGTGCACTTCGTCACAGTGAGCGAACCGTCTTCCACGCCATTCACGTTATACAGACTGTATGGCTGGTTTGCCTCGTCTATGGTCAGTGCGAACGGCAGGCAGAGCGTGCCCCACTTTGAGGTCATCGCACGGCTGTATTCCACCTCTCCTGCTGTGAAGTCATATTTAGAAACGAATGACTTGCCGTCAACAAGGGTCAGGTGCTCGGTGTAGTAACCATCGTCCACCTTCGTCAGCTTGTTCTTCACGTCGCCAATGTTGTAGTATGCGTTGACGGTGAACGGTACTTCAGTCTCGTAACAGTTGAAATCTACATACTCCACATAGTTAAATGCCACCTCGTTGCCTTCGGCATTAAACATTGCTACGTCTGGCAGGTAGAGCGTGCTGTTGTCATGATATTGCATGCCACCACTATAGCTTCCGCCCAAGAGAGTAATCTCCATTTCCCCTTCATTGTTGTAGATAGAGTATTGGCCTTTACCTTTCAGGTTGCCGCTCTCCATGGTCAGCGAACCGCTCACGGCATATACCACAATTGACGCGGTGTTGACGAGTGCGCCCTTCTGGTCCTCACTGCTGTCAATCACGGTAAGGTCCGTACCGTTCAGCTTCAGCACCCAATCGCCCTTGATTCCCAGCGTGTCGCCGTTGAGGTCGAGGGTGAATGCACCATCGGTCAGTGTTATGTATCCGTCTCCGTTCGGCAACGTGACGTTCTGCAGCAGCTTCAGTGTTGCATTGTCGCTTGCCGTGCACTGCTGTGCTGCCGCAAAGGCTGCATTGATGTCTTTGTAGGTTGTCACCACATCGCCCTTTGTCAGCATTGCCTTGACAGCTCCCTGTTTTACCACCACGGTGTCGGCAGTGTTGGTCACTGAGAGTATTCCATTGGTGACATCAGTCATTTCCTCGCCTGTGCGCAGGTTATAGTATGAATAGCCTGGAGCGAGCAATGACTTGCCAGAGGCTTTAACCCTGTAGCCGTATGTGCTGTTCGACATGTACTTGCCGCCCTTGAGCAACACTGTCGGAGTTGATGAATCAACAAACAATGCCGATGCCGATGCGCGTGATATAATGTTACCACTGAGAACAGTAAGCGAGCCGTCTGTAACATTAACTGCACTCGAAGCTCTATTAATCAGCGCACCCTTCTGGCCTTCGCTGCTGTCGGTGATGGTCAGGTTGGCACCGCTAACGAGTATTGTCTGTGCGTTATAGATGCTGATAGTGTCACCGTTGAGGTCGAGTGTAAACACACCACTTGAAAGCGTGATATAACTCTTGTTATCCGGTATAGCGTAATTCTGCATCAGTTTCAACGTTGCTTTTTCATTGGCCTTGCACTGCTGCGCTGCCGTGAAGGCGGCGTTGAAGTCAGAATAGTTGGTGCCCTCACCGTTCCTCGTCAGCACTGCCTTAACAGTTCCCGGCTTTACAATCAAGGTGTCGGCAGTGTTGCTCATTGAGATGTATCCGCTGGTGACATCATTCATTTCCTTGTCAGTGCTCAGGTTATAGTATGAATAGCCTTGGGCGAGCAATGACTTGCCATAGGTGTAAATTCTGCTGCCGTATGTATTGTTCGACATGTACCTGCCGCCCTTGAGCGACACTGTCGGGGTTGATGAACCAACATTCAGTGCCTGATACGTATTGCGTGCTATGAAGTTACCGCTGAGTACTGTGAGCGAGCCATCTGTAACATTCACCGCATACGACCAAGTATTAATCAGCGCACCTGTCTTGCCTTCGCTGCTGTCTGTTATGGTCAGCTCTGCACCGTTTACAAGTATTGTCTGATAGTCATTGTTGCTGATGGTGTCGCCGTTGAGGTCAAGTGTAAACGTACCGCTTGAAAACGTGATGTATGCACTAGGACCATCTGGTATAGTGTAGTTCTTCATCAGCTTCAGCGTAGCATTGTCAGTGGCTGTGCACTGCTGCGCTGCCGTGAAAGCACTGTTGAAGTCATAGTAGTTGATTTCCTCACCGCCCTTCGTCAGCACTGCCTTGAGCGAACCCTGTTTTACTATAATAGTATCATTGGGCTGTGCCACGGTTATCGATTGAGTAGTGTAGTCAAACATCTCCTCTCCTGTGCGCATGTTGTAGTATGAATAGCCTGGAGCCAATGCAGACTTGCCAATATTACAGAGACGGTCGGTGCTACCATTTACATAGTATTTACCGCCGCTGATGGCGAGAGAGTCGTATGATGAAGATGTCATCACGGCAAAGCTGTATCCATTGCCCACGAATGTGCCGCCGGTGATGATGAGCGAACCGCTTGTGGCATACACTGCATGCGAGCCAGCATTAATCAGCGCACCATTCTGACCTTCGCTACTGTCGGTGATGGTCAGGTTTGCACCGCTTACGAGTATTGTATAAGCGTTACAGTTACTGATGGTGTCACCGTTGAGGTCAAAGGTGAACGTACCACTTGAAAGCGTGATGTATCCCTCACTGCTTGCCATTGTGCGGTTCTTCATCAGCTTCAGCGTAGCATTGTCATCAGCCGTGCACTGCTGCGCTGCAGTGAAGGCACTGTTGAAGTTATAGTAGTTAGTGTCCTCGCCGCCCTTCGTCAGCACTGCCTTGACTGAAGCTTGTCTTACCTCCACAGTGTCAGTGCTCATAGCCACATATATCGGCTGATTAGTGTAATCTGTCAGTTCCTCACCTGTGCGCATGTTGTAATATGCGTAGCCTGGAGCCAATGCAGACTTGCCATAGGTATAGAGACGGTAGGTGCTACCACCTGTTACATAGTACTTACCGCCGCTGATGGCGAGAGAGTCGCATGATGAAGATGTCATCACGGCATAGCCAGAGGTTCCATTGCCCACGAATGTGCCGCCGGTGATGATGAGAGAACCGCTTGTAGCATTCACCGCAAACGACCAAGTATTAATCAGCGCACCTGTCTTGCCTTCGCTGCTGTCAGTGATAGTAAGATTTGCACCGCTTACGAGTATTGTCTGAGAAGTATTGTTTCTGATGGTGTCCCCGTTGAGGTCAAGGGTGAACGTACCGCCTGAAAGCGTGATGTATGCATTAGGACCATTCGGTATAGTGTAGTTATTCATCAGTTTCAGCGTAGCATTGTCTTCAGCTGTGCACTCCTGCGCTGCCGCAAAGGCACTGTTGAAGCTATAGTAGTTAGTGTCCTCGCCGCCCTTCGTCAGTACTGCCTTGACTGAAGTTTGTCTTACCTCCACAGTGTCAGTGCTCATAGCCACGGTTATCGATTGAGTAGTGTAGTCAAACATCTCCTCTCCTGTGCGCATGTTGTAGTATGCGTAGCCTGGAGCCAATGCAGACTTGCCAATAGTACAGAAACGGTCAGTGCTACCATTTACATAGTATTTACCGCCGCTGATGGCGAGAGAGTCGCATGATGAAGATGTCATCACGGCATAGCCAGAGGTTCCATTGCCCACGAATGTGCCGCCGGTGATGATGAGCGAACCGCTCTCGATATTCACCGCACGCGAAGATGTATTGATCAGTGCACCCTTCTGACCTTCGCTGCTGTCGGTGATGGTCAGATTTGCGCCACTTACTTGTATTGTCTGTCCATTATAAGTGCTGATGGTGTCACCGTTTAGGTCAAGTGTGAACGTACCGCTCGAGAACGTGATGTAACCGTTATTCGGTACGGCGTAATTCTTCATCAGCTTCAGCGTTGCATTGTCAGTGGCTGTGCACTGCTGCGCTGCTGTGAAGGCACTGTTGAAGTCATAGTAGTTAGTGTCCTCGCCGCCCTTCGTCAGCACAGCCTTGACTGAAGCTTGTCTTACTTCCACAGTATCAGTGCTCATAGCAACATATATCGGCTGAGTGGTGTAATCTGTCAGTTCCTCACCTGTGCGCATGTTGTAATATGCATAGTCTGGAGCCAATGCAGACTTGCCATAGGTATAGAGACGGTAGGTGTTACCATTTACATAGTACTTGCCACCGCTGATGGCAAGAGATGTGCATGATGATGATGTATATACGGCATAGCCGCTATTGCCTATGAATGTGCCACTGGTGATATTGAGTGAACCGCTTTTGGCATACACCGCATACGCACTGCTGTTGATTAGTGCTCCCGTGCCATTAGCACTGCTGTCGTGGATTGTCACGTTGCCGCCGTCAACGAGTATTACCTGAGCGTTGGTAGTAGTCAGCGTGTCGCCGTTGATGTCGAGCGTCAGCGTACCATTGCTGATTGTCATAAAGGCATTAGAACCTGTCATCATCACCTTAGGAGCCACAAGGCGCGCAGCACAGGTGTTGCCCTCGTTGGTGTACTTAGCTACATAGAGTGCGTTGCCATAGTTGGCAATGTCGAATGTCAGCACACCGTCTATTGTTAGGCTCTCAGGTGTCTGGTATGCACCGCAGACCTCGCAGATGCCGTTGCTATACACAGGGTCGTGGTTTGGTTCTGCATGTAGATTGTGGTTGGCATACTGCAGCGAGTCGTCAAAACACATATAGCCTTTCCATACAATATAATATCCACATGGTCTTGGTAATGGCCATTTAGACTCTGCACCTTCGCCCATGGACTGTCCCCATGAAGATGATCCGTCCCCCTTCTCACCGTTGAGCAGCCATGCCACGTCGCCGCTGGCAAACTGCTCGACGGTCTTGCCGATAACGGTAGAATGTGCTGTTTCCTGCTGGTCTGCCACGTCGCTGAGGTAGTAGCAGTTGGTTAGGGTGCCTTCATTATATCCCACTACGCTACCGTATCTGTCCGCGTCATTCGTTGCTGCCGTTACCGTGGCACGGCTGAAGCAGTTCTGAACGACTCCGTTTTCCGCATTGTGACCCACAATGCCGCCGACATTAGCATTACCCTTCACTGTGACGCGGCTGTAACAGTTTTCTACGGTACCGTCATTGTTAGCCACTATGCTGCCAACATTATTGTTTCCTTCAAAATAGCAGTCCTCAATGCTAATCCTAGTAATTGTGCCGTTGTTGTTGCTGAAGAGTCCAGCATCACTGTTGGCAGAAGCGCAGTACAATCCTTTGATTGTGCAATTATTTCCTACGAATGTGCCATGATAGTTGCTTATAGGGGTCCACGCAAGGAAATTGCTGCCGTCGCCGTTCAGTTCTCCCTCATCGGTCAGGACATTGCTGTTGACAATTATGGTACCTGTTACTCTCGCATTAAACGGATAGCCTTCATCAGAAGAGTCTCCATTGCTCACCTTGTCAGCAAACCAGTAGAGTTGGCCGGCTCTTTTGATATCGTAGCGGTTATTCTCAGCAACATACTGAGCAGGTTCAAAAATACTATATATAGAATGCCCGCATAGGTCGCACTTACCGAATCCGTTGTTGTCATAATTGTTTGTAAACACGTGCAACGACGGGTCAGCTGCAAGCACCCAGCTGTTTTCCTCCACCTCATTCTCGGCGGCGGCATCGCTGAAATAATGGTGGCAGATGCTGCACTCGTAGTAAAGTGTATTGCCGTCATCACCGCAGGTATAAGGCGCAGCTGCATGCTCTATCAATTGGTGGGGGCAGGCACCGGCAGGGATAATCCACTCACCATCGGCATACTCCTCGTTACCATCCTCGTCCTTGAAATACTTCTGACAGTGCGTAGCGCAGTACCAGTATTCATAGTTGCCGGCGGTAGTGGCGGTAGGTGCCACTGCCTCATGGTGCTCCATGACGTGATCAGTTTTTATTTTAATCTGGAACTGTGCGGCGGCACGCATACCAGTCTCACTGTATTGCGTCTTATCGTCAATATCAGCATAATAGCTGTAATTATCATTATATCTATAAAGGCTTTTACCATCACTACCTCCATATCTCAGATTGCTAGTCCATGATGATGACTTGCGGCATACCACTACGACGAGATTCTTCTCGCCGCTGTAGTCAAACGGTGTGCTGAGCGTCATGGTTTCCCATCCGGAGGCCGAGCCTATGGTGACGTCAGTACCTGAATAGACAAGCTGCAGTCCGTTACTTGTAAACGCATCGGATTTGCTGAGTTGTGTAAGGTCGGTCTCACCCATGTAGATTTTCAACTCAGAGCAGTTAAACTCATAAGCGTTGCTAACATAGAACGCAATACTCTGAATAATGCCTTTTTTGCCGATTTCATCGGCAGTGTAGAGCATCTGCGAGGTACTGTTCTTGTAGTGGTTGACATAGGGAACTTGATAAATCGATGACGTTCCCTCGCCAACAGTAACAGTTTCCACCGCTGCCCGCATGACCTGTGGGCAGAGCACTGTCATGGCCACCGCCATGAGCAGTGCAAAAAGAAAACTTTTTCTTTGCATTTTACTTTTTCCTTGTAAAAAAAGCTTGGTTATTATATTTCTGTCTGATTCTTTTGAAATGCAAAGTTACAATTTTTTTTATAAATAAGGAATAGCGAGGCGTATAAAAAGAGAAAAATAGGTGTGTAAATTCACGAAATTTACACACCTATTTTTATGTGATAACACTCTTGTTACGTGTGAGTTATCCATACCTTTGCAAAAAAAAGTTTTTCAAAGGCATTTTTTTGTCTCATTTGCTTGCCGAAACAATATTTTTGGGGAAAATCTTGCGTTATAACGGCGTATGGTTTATCGTTAATGCCATGAAAAAAAGAAAAAATGTTGTCTTAGTTGTTAAAGTTGTCTTTTAAAAGAACATCATCATTGTTTTCTTGAAGACAACACGGGACAACTTTGGACAACACATTAATGGCATTAGCGTAATATTACTATCACCTGCTAATGCCTTTAATGAGACTCATTAATGTCGTTAATAATTTTACCGCAAGGCATTAACGAGATTAACGAAATATCATTAACGGGATTAACGTAAAAAGGCAAAAATGTTGTCTTAGTTGTTAAAGTTGTCTTTTAAAAGAACATCATCATTGTTTTCTTGAAGACAACACAGGACAACTTTGGACAACACATTAATGGCATTAGCGTAAAATTACTATCACCTGCTAATGCCTTTAATGAGACTCATTAATGTCGTTAATAATTTTACCGCAAGGCATTAATGGGATTAATGAATTTAATTAACGGGATTAACGTAAAAAGGCAAAAATGTTGTCTTAGTTGTTAAAGTTGTCTTTTAAAAGAACATCATCATTGTTTTCTTGAAGACAACACAGGACAACTTTGGACAACACATTAATGGCATTAGCGTAAAATTATTATCACCCGCTAATGCCTTTAATGAGACTCGTTAATGTCGTTAATAATTTTACCGCAAGGCATTAACGAGATTAACGAAATATCATTAACGGGATTAACGTAAAAAGGCAAAAATGTTGTCTTAGTTGTTAAAGCATTGATACGTTAATTTTATATTTAACTCCCTATAAATCAATAACATAAATTAATATTTTCTTATGATTATTTAACTGAATAAATTTGGCCAAGTCGCTGATTTTCAGTAACTTTATAGTGTACTAAGCTATGATAGTTATGCTGAAAAACGGACTTGACCAATATGCGGATATCTGCACAGATGCAATCAGGAAATCTGGTGCAAAGGTAACAAAAAGAATTGAGAAAATACTCATCGAAGTGTTAATTTTATACATGGTTATACCAAGAAAGATAAATTTCACCCAAATGGAGCGGTATGGAACCCATGACGAGCAGACTTACCGCAACAACTTTGCCTGTCGCAAGTCAAAGACCGTAAACTGGCTCAAACTTAATGTTGCCCTTGCCGAGAGGTTCTTTGGCAAAGATGGAAGGACAGTCATTGCCGTTGATCCAAGCTTCATCCCGAAGTCTGGCAAGAAGACCCCGCATATCGGACTGTTCTGGTCGGGATGTGCCCAGGCTGTCAGGCATGGCCTTGAAATCACGGGCATCGGCCTCGTCAATACAGATGCCAACGACTGCATGATGCTCCGTGCCCATCAGACACTCAGCCAGAAGGAACTTAATCTCAGGGACAAGACACAGGTGGAGTTCTACATAAGCGTCATCCAGAGGTATAGCAGGGAACTTTTGAAGCTTACGAACATCGTCGTTGCCGATGCTTTTTTCTCAACAAAGACCTTTACCGATGGAATCAAGAAGTTTGGCTTCAACCTCGTCAGCCGTCTGCGTGACAACTCGTGTCTGTTTTATCTCTATGACGGTGAGCAGAAGAAGCGCGGACGCAAGCGTGTCAAGGGTGACAAGATTGACTTTGGCAAGCTCAAATACTCTCGCATGACAAAGCTTGAGATTGCAGGCCTTGAAGGCAAGGCATATACGCTGATTGCGTACTCGCGAGCCTTGAAGTGCAAGATACGTCTAGTAATCTGGATTATGCCTAATGGCAAGCATAAGCTGTTCTTTTCAAACGACCTCACTCTGACGGGAGAGGAAGTCTTAAAGTGCTACCGTTCAAGGTTCCAGATAGAGTTCTGTTTCAGGGATGCAAAGCAGTTTTCTGGCCTCTGTGACTGCCAGGCGCGTGAACCCTGGAAACTAGACTATGCCTTCAACGCGTCGTTCACGTCGCTGAATGTTGCAAAGGTGATGATGAAGGAGATTGGCATGGACTACTCCATGGCTTCCTTCAAGTCCCTGATGTTCAATACTTACCTGACGAAACGTATTTTTAAGACAAGCGGGTACCGCCCGAACCGAACTTTAATTAGTAAGATTTTCAAAGACCT
>JAFPVC010000015.1 GCA_017413085.1 Prevotella sp. | reverse complement strand
TGTTGAAAAGTAATCAGGCCCCAATTACATCGTGATTAGGTTGCTTTTACCTCGTAATTAGCACTTGATTACAGTGTGATTTGGGCCTGATTGCACCGTAATTTGGGTGCTTTTACAAAGCGAAAAAATGGCCTTAAAAATTAAAGCATTAATCATCAGCGGTTTGCAAAATTCTCTATTTTCGGCTGTATGAAACCAGACGGAAAATATTTTCAAATATCGCAAGGAAATGAGGGTTGCAGAAATCAAAGTGTAAGGAAAATGAAGGAAAAAGTGATATTAATGGTCTATATTAACGATATTAACGAAAAAAAAATATTTCGTCGAGTTCACGTTAATTTAGCATAGCTTAGTTCACAAATCTACCTTATTTATTATGGGAATTAAGGTTAATTATGGAAATTCGTTTCAAAAAATAACTTTTGTTCAGCGTAGCTTATTTCATTATTTTTTCGTATTTTTGCAAAGAAATTCATATCATGGGGTAATGATATTTCATGTTCGTCTGTATATATAATAGACAAAAGCGAAAAAAACGATGCAAGACAGAGAAAAACAATTCAAGGAACTCTTCCTTTCGGAGTACGGCAGGATGTATAAGGCAGCCTGCATACTGCTGGGCGACGAA
This sequence comes from Prevotella sp., assembly GCA_017413085.1. Lineage (GTDB taxonomy): Bacteria > Bacteroidota > Bacteroidia > Bacteroidales > Bacteroidaceae > Prevotella. The sequence continues at coordinate 3,964 of JAFPVC010000015.1, read as the reverse complement.
GACGAAGCGAAAGACGTGGTGCAAGACGTCTTTGCCAAACTGTGGGCAGGTACCATCACACTTAGAGAAGAGACGCAGAGGGCTTTTCTGCTGACTTGCGTCCGCAACCGCTGCCTTAACATCATTGCACACCACCAGGCATTCAGAACTGTCCCGACGGACGACAAAGCCATCGGCACGGAAATGGCTGACGCGAAAGCCTCGAGGACGACGGACGAAGAACTGGTGGAGACCATCAACCGCTATGTTGACGAGAAACTGACACCCCAGACCAGCCGCATCATCAGGATGCACTTCGACGAAGAACGGTCGTACAAGGAGATATCAAGCGACCTGGGAGTCAGTCAGTCGGCGGTAAACAAGCACATAGTGCAGGGATTGAGGAAACTACGTTCAACTTTTAAAAACAGAGAAGCATGAAAAGAGAAGAACAAATACTGATGCTGCTGCATCCGGAAAGATATACAGACGAACAGCTCGGTCAGATGCTGGACGAGGCGGACATCACCGTGCCAGATGCAAGCGAGGAATGGAAACGGTTTGAGGAGAACCTTTCGCAGGAAGGAGAAACACCGTCGGGTGAAACATCACCACGCAGAAGGAAACCTCAGGAGAGGCTGATGTTCCGAATCGCCGCCATGTTCATAGGCGTGCTGGCACTGTCAGGCATCACCTATGCCACATACCGCATGGCAACAGACACCGACGACGAACAGAAGGTTGAGGTGCAGAAGGCACAGGTTGCCGAAGCACAGCAGCAGACCATCGCCGAGGCCGTCAACGACAGCACCTTGATGAAGCCTGTGGTGTTTGAGGATGCGGAACTGGCAAGCATACTGAAGGACATCGCTGCCTTCCACCAGATGGAGGTGGTTTACAGAAAGGATGCCAGCAAGCACGTGCGCCTGTACTTCACATGGGACAAGAAGACCGGCATCGACGACATCATCAACACCTTCAATAAGTTTGAGCGCATACACATCACACGCAAAGACAGCAAACTGATTGTAGAATAACCCTATAACCCCGACATAACAATGAAACGATATATATACACAGCCATAATCTGTGTGCTGACACTGTGTGCCCATGCCCAGAGGCTGACCCGCAATTATCAGAACGAGTCTCTGTCGAGAGTGCTTGAAGACCTGAACGCCGCAACGAGCGACAAAACCATATATTTCATATACGACGAACTGGAGGATTTCACCGTCACCAGCCACTTCCGCGACCTTAACATCAACGATGCCATACGCGAGGTGGTGGGATTCTACCCGATGAGGGTGACATACGACCGCGACAAGATATTCATCGAGTGTACGCAGAAGGAGGATGCCAAGGTGATGGGCCATGTGGTGGACGAGAACGGCAAGCCGGTGGAGTTTGCCAACGTGTCGCTGCACACCGTAAGCGGCAAGCAGGGCGATGAGAACGCCTCTGCATACCTTAACGGCGGCGTGAGCAACGAGAACGGCGACTTCGTGATTCCATGCAAGGCGCAGCGCATCACGCTGAAGGTATCGTATGTTGGTTACAAGACCGTGACACGCAACGTCAGCGTGGGCAACATAGGCACCATCACACTTCAGCCTGAGAGCTACACGGTGAAGGGTGTGGAGATAAAGGGCGAGATACCACAGTACAAGATGACGCAGGGCGGCATGACGGTTGACGTGCAGCACTCCATGCTGCATGACGTGGGCAACGCTGACGACCTCCTCTCTATGATGCCGCTGGTGGAGGGCAGCGACGGTAAGTTCACCGTGCTTGCCAAGGGTGAACCTGAGATTTACATCAACAACAAGAAGGTGCGCAATCCCAGCGAACTGAAGAACCTGAAGTCCACTGATGTCAAGAGCGTGGATGTCATCACCTCTCCCGGTGCGAAATACAATGCCGAGGTGAACGCCGTCATCCGCATCAAGACACTGAAGCCGCAGGGTGAGGGTCTGAGCCTGACGGCCACCTCACAGACATGGGTGAACAACAAATGGAACAACTATGACGACCTTTCCCTGAAATACCGTATTGGCGGACTAGAGGCTTTCGCCAGCGTGGCATCCGACAACAGCCATTACAGCTCTGACATGGACCTGGAACAGGAACTGCACATCAGCGACGACCTCTTCAAGCTCACCGCCTGGACACCGCTGAGAAACTCATGGTCGGTATTGCAGTACACGGCTGGCGTGAGCTACGACATCAACGCCGACCACTCCATCGGCGTGAGCTACACGGCACAGAAGGTGTTCTCGCAAATCACCAAAACGGACATGAGTCAGAGATACCTGAAGAACGGCGAGTTCTACGGTGACCTCGACCTCAACATCGACGCACACCTGCAGGACCGTCCGAAATGGGAGTTCAACACATACTATGTGGGAAAAGTCGGCAAACTGGGCATCGACTTCAACGCCACGATACTGAAGAACGAGACAGAAGACCACATCAACGAGTTTGAGAAAAGCCTACAGTTTGGCAACCGCAGCATAACCACCGAGAACTGGGACCGCAGCAACATGCTGGCAGCCAAGCTCGTGCTCAGCCATCCTGTATGGAAGGGCATGCTGAGCGCCGGTTCGGAAATCACAAGAACCATGAACCACGGTCACAACTACAACTATGAGTATATCATTCCCGAGACTGACAACAAAACGGACGAGGACAACATAGCCGCCTTTGCCGAGTATAACATGGCGCTGGGTGCATGGCGTTTCAATGCCGGACTGCGTTACGAACACGTCTCCGTGGAGCACCTCGCATTCTCCATCACGCAACCTGATGCCTGCCACGACTACAACGACTGGTTCCCCAACATCTCCGTGGCATGGAACAAGGGCAAGTGGAGCGCACAGCTCAGCTACGGCAAGCGCATCTCACGCCCCCGCTACGGATGGCTCACCTCTGCCGTTGTCTATGACAGCCGCATGCTCTACGAGGGCGGTAACCCACTGCTACGCCCCTCTCACCTGCAGAGCATCGACCTCAACATCACGCGTTCATGGCTCACCTTCGTGGCGGGTTTCACCCACGAGCACAACTTCATGACTCACATCGCCAAAGTGTATGATGCAGAAAAAGAGATAGCCATCTTCATGCCTGAGAACTTCGACCACCAGAACCGTGTCTATGCCACCCTCGTGGCATCGCCGAAGTTCGGCTTCTGGCAGCCCACGGCTACGCTGCACTACTATCAGCAGATGTTCGAGGCCGACGAATACGGCACCACAAGAAAACTGAACAAGCCTGAATTCAGTTTCGACATCAAGAGTTGGTTCCAGATCAACGACGCCACCAAGGCACTGCTCCATATCAACTACACAGGCAGCAACCACTGGGGCTGCATGTATCGCGGCAGCAACTTCAGCGTGGATGCCCGCATACAGCGTTCTTTCCTCAAGAATCAGCTGACCGCCACACTGTATGCCGGCGACATCTTCCGCACCGCGCGCAGCAAGGTAATCACATACTATGCCATAGGCCAGACGGCGCAAAACAACTACACCTACACGCAGAAGGTAGGCCTCACGCTGAACTATATGTTCAACGCCAGCCGCTCAAAGTATAAGGGTACCGGTGCCGGCAATGCCGAGAAGGGCAGGTTTTAGAAACGTACAGATATTATAAACGGATTAAGACTAATTACACTCGAAACATAATCAGTGTAATTAGTCTTAATCCGTTTTTTAATACAGCTCCTGCTGCTCCTCTGCGGTCGGCATGCGCCATACACCGCCCCAATTCATATGGGCAACATCGTCGCTTGCATCAAGAAAGATCTTGTTATCAACTATACCTCTGTCTTCTCTGATATTGTATTTGGGGCGTATAGCTCATTTTGCAGGATGATTTTGAGTAGTAGGTATTCAATAGCTCAAATTGCAGGATGACTTTTTCTGCCGTTTTCTTGGCTTTTTGGACTAAAGTTAGTACCTTTGCTACCGCAGTCTGAAGCATAGTGGAG
>JAFPVC010000014.1 GCA_017413085.1 Prevotella sp. | reverse complement strand
GTAGTTAAAGGAAGTTAGAAGGAGATAAAGGACAATACGAATTGCCTGTTAAGAAGCAATACATGCGTCGTCTATCTTCTTTTATCTCCATCTATCTTCTTCTAACTACTTAGCAAGTTTTACTTGCGAAAATTTAGTCAATACTTTGTCAATTTCACCTTTTTTTGTAATTTTGCAGTAGAGAAAACCCTAAAGGGTTTTAACATCTATACATGAATACTTCTGCAAGAAGTGAAAGAGATAAAGTAAAAACCATAGACCGTAGATTTTGACACGTGAAGAAGCCATAGCAAAAGGTATAGAGGTGCACGAGATACAGCACACGATGAAGAGGCGTACTCCATGGCATGACTATAGCCGCAAGGGTACGTACATGCTGACCCTTGTGGTGAGGGAACGCATGCCGTTATTGGGTACATTAGACGGAAGCCTGGAGGGCGAAGTGCCACCTTATGTGGCTCTCTCTGTTCTTGGAAATGCTATTGTACAGGAAGAGCAGAAAAAGATTAATCAATACTACCCTCAGGTGGAAGTGTGGAAGTTGTGCGTTATGCCTGATCACTTACACATGATAGTAAGGGTTAAAGAAGACATGAAGGAGGGTAGGCATCTCGGAGCTGTCGTGGCAGGTTTTAAATCGGGGTGTAACTCCGTCTATTGGAAGTTGTACGGCATGAGCGAACCTCCAAGACAGGGTTTGTTTGAAAAAGGCTACTGCGACAAGATTCTCATGCACGAAGGTCAGTTAGACAACTGGAAGCATTATCTTGATGACAACCCTCGCCGTCTGATGATGAAACGCCAGAACCCAGAGCTTTTTACCATACTGACTGATGTAGAGATAGCTGGCGAGCAGTGTCAGATGGTAGGTAACAGATTCTTGCTGAATATTCCCGACAAGATGGCAGTCATTGTACACAGACGCTATACCGACGAGGAGAATGCCCAGCTGAGAGAAGAATGGCTGGCATGTGGCGAACGTGGCGGGGTGCTTGTAAGCGCTGCCATCTCTCCAAAGGAGAAGGAGGTATTGCGTGAAGCCATGAACCGTGGCTACAGCATCATTTTGCTTAGGGAGAACGGTTTCCCAAAGCTATACAAGCCATCAGGCGAGGCTTTTGACGCTTGTGCATCAGGATTGCTGTTGCAGATAAGCCCTTGGGAGTTTCATTATGAGAAAAGGGTGATTACAAGGGCGCAATGCCTCCACCTGAACGCGATGGCGGAAAGGATAGCAGGCGAGAGATAGGAACAAGTGGCGAAACCACTTGGAACAGTGGCGATGGCGAAACCACTTGGAACAGTGGCGATGGCGAAACCACTTGGAACAGTGGCGATGGCGAAACCACTTGGAACAGTGGCGATGGCAAAACCACTTGGAACAGTGGCGATGGCGAAACCACTTGGAATAGTGGCGATGGCAAAACCGCTTGACACCGAGGCCGTTATCGCCACTGCTGTTTCTTGTCTGCCATCGTCCACGTCAGTTTTGCTGACGTGCTCCACCTGTCCCCTCTCTGAAAATCAGCATTTTATTTTGCACTTTCAGCATTTTTTCGTACCTTTGCTGCAGTTTACTACCTTTTAATGGATTCAGTCATTAGACTATATCCGTGGCGACGTGAATGGAGACGGCAGTATAACAATGGCTGATGTCAACATGGTGATGGACTATTACTTTGCAGAAGACAAGCCAAATGACTTCAACTTTGCTGCAGCCGACGTGAATGGTGATGGCTATGTATCCATGTCTGACGCCAGTATGATTTCCAATATGTTTCTCCGTGGTGTGAACATAGCAGAATATCAGATCTTTACAGAAAAACTGAACATAAAGGACAATCAGAATGTTACACGCGGCTACCGATATGTCTATAATGATGCAAACCGCCTTAGGGGTGCAGCCTACAGCGAGGAAAGGACAGATGGCATGACTCCTACACAAACTCCAAACTACGGTGCTGCTTTTTTGTATGATGCGAATGGTAATATAGGTCACATATACCGCTACGGCAAAAAGCAAAATAGTGAATATGGCTATGTTGACAACATTGTGCTTAGTTACACAGGCAATCAACTGACAAGTGTGAAAGAAAAAGCCAACTCCGTAACCGCCGAGCGCAGTACAGACTACAAGGGCGAAAAGGACGTACAGACATCATGCACCTACAATGGTGTCGGCTCGCTCACCAGCGACGAAGGAAGAAAAATAGCACTGATAAAGTACGACAATATGAACAACCCGAGCAGAATACAGTTTACTAATGGCAACGTGACGAAATATGTTTACTCCGCCACAGGCGAGAAACTGCGCACCATCCACCAGACTGCAGTGCCGAACATCACCGTGACTATGGGTACTGCACATGAACTGACTGCTTCGGAGTTACTGTACACAGACTCTACAGACTATTACTGTGGTGGCAAGTTGACAGTGAAGAACGGTCGTATGGACAAATATTTCTTTGATGGCGGCTATGCACAGGCAAAGACAAACGAAACCACACTGACGGACAATTTCTCTTTGTATTACTATAACTCCGATCACCTTGGTAACGTGCGCGAGGTGATAGACGAAAAGGGCGACGTAGTACAGATTACTAACTACTATCCTTTCGGCACGCCATACAGTGCGGAGGTTTTTGCTACGCATAATCCCGACCAGCAGGACAGGAAGTACAACGGCAAGGAGTTTGACAGCACGCATGGCTTGAATACCTACGATTACGGTGCACGCCAATACTGCTCATTATTCGGTCGTTGGGACAGAATGGACCCGTTGTGTGAGAAATACTACTCAGTCTGTCCGTATGCGTATTGTGCGAATAATCCGATTAGATTTATAGATAATGACGGAAAGGATTATGATGTTTATTATAATGGTTCATCTATAACCATAAGCGCTACTTATTTTACAGATGAGTATTCCGCAGAGTCAGCAAGAAATGCTGTTAGTTTCTGGAACAATTTAAATGGACAGTTTACAATGGATGGTTTACCAGTGAGCTTTGATTTTAAAGTTTCGGTTGTGTCGTCTGCAGATATTCCAGAAGGTGTTAAAACTAACAGCTTTATTAGAGGAAAGGCAAATATGACTGTTTCTGGTAATGTATATATGCTGGCTAATATACCTGATGCGAACAAAAATGGTGAAACGAACTCAGGACGTCTTGTAACTGTGGCAGAAGGAAGAACTTCATCTTCAACTGGTGCACATGAAATTGGTCATTCTGTTGGACTTCAGCATTCTAATGCAGGTCTCATGACCCCAGCATCAAGTGATCCCAGCAGAGCAAACAAGATAAGCAAAGGAGAAATCAAAACTATTATTCAAAGAGCCGTCAAGGGAACACCTTTAAAAGATGAGAACGGAAATTCTGCAGGAAAAGGATACTTTCATAATATTTCAGAGGATCCCAATATAAAATTCAAATATAAAATGGAGGAATTAAAGAAATGAGAATATTAATTATATGTCTAATGATCTCTTGTACTCTTAACATTATGGGACAAGATAATAATGGAGAGATGTTTTTAAATGCAGATGGGTCACAGAATGCTTATTTCATTGACACATTACATATTGATAGCCTCGTCATTGTAAGATCTAAAAAAAATGGTCATTTCTTTGCAATAAGAAATCCTTCAAAAAAGGATTTGAAGGGTAACATTTGGAACTCTCCAGAAACTTATTTGTATGATAATGCAGGTTATTTTGACGGTTGGTATTTTAAGGATTTGCCTAAGAAGGCTCTTCCTAATGAAATATATGATAGTGAACTAAATGATGTGGTGATAAAATATCATCCCTCGTCGAATACCACGCCATATGAGATTGTGAGTAATAGTGGAACTCCTAAATATTATTGGCTTGTTTTAATCAGAGGTGATGCGTTCAATTATCTCACTGTACGTTGTGTATTTGACAGTGGGCGTAAAGCTATAAAATTCAAGAATGAGAAAGCATATTACAAAATGTTGATACCCATATGGGAAAAAGCCAAATAAACATTTATAGAATACGACGATATGAAATACCCTAAAGCGAAAGGTTTCTTTGCCCTGCGGGCAGAAATCAATTGAAAATCTTTTTTAGAATCTCAGGCTCTTTGAGCCAGAAATATTTCTGAGCCGACAGGCTCCAAAGATTGTCCTAATGATTTTCCATGATTTCTGCTCCGCAGGAGCATAGAAAAAGCATAAAAGCCAGTCACACCGTCAAATGGTGCACCTAACTTTATTTCTTCTATGTGAATACCATTTCCTCGACAATGACGTTTTAATATCTGTGCCTTCGGGATACTATTTTTTCTGCATAATACTTGCAGGAATCGTTTTTTTTTGCGAACTTTGCATCATAATGAATAAAATATACTGAGAAAAAATAAAAACAACTATGAAATTCAATCGCATTTTATTGAAGTTGTCAGGTGAGAGCCTGCAGGGAAAACAGGGGTATGGCATAGATACTGAACGCCTGAATGACTATGCACGTCAAATTAAGGAAATAGCAGACATGGGCGTGGAGATAGGCATAGTGATTGGCGGCGGCAATATATTTCGTGGACTGACCGGTGCCGGCAAGGGCTTTGACCGCGTGAAGGGTGACCAGATGGGCATGTGTGCCACGGTGATTAATTCGCTTGCCTTGTCGTCTGCCCTTGATGCTGCTGGACAGAAAAACCGTGTGCTCACAGCAATACGCATGGAGCCTATCGGGGAATACTATACTAAATGGAAAGCCCTGGAGGCAATGAAACAGGGCGAAGTGGTTATCATGTCGGCCGGTACGGGCAATCCGTATTTTACAACAGACACGGGTTCGTCGTTAAGAGGCATAGAGATAGAGGCGGACGTGATGCTGAAGGGCACGCGAGTTGACGGAGTATACACGGCAGACCCGGAGAAAGATCCTACGGCAACGAAGTTTACTGAAATCACGTATCAAGAGGTGATAGAGCGTGGCTTGAAGGTAATGGACATTACCGCTACGGCGATGTGCATGCAGAACAACCTGCCGATTTATGTGTTCAACATGGATGTAGTGGGAAATCTGAAGCGTGTGATGGAAGGAGAAAATATAGGCACGCTGGTATATTCAAAATAAAGAAGGAGGGAAAATGAAAACAGTCGAGATAAGGTGCAGAAACAATGATGCCAAGGTGAAATGTGAAGTTGGCTCAACGCTGATGGATATATTTTACCAGTTGGGCGTAGAGATGCGCTGGCCGCCTGTGGCCGCTAAGGTAAACAATGAGTTGGCAGGACTGGGCTATCGCGTTTATACAAACAAGATAGTGGAGTATATTGATGTCACAAACTCTGCTGGTTTGCGTGTATACACGCGAACATTGTTTTTCATACTGTGCAAAGCCATCTCGACACTTTTTCCCAAAGGGCGCATAAAGATTGAGTTTCCCGTCAGCAACGGCTACTACTGCAGAGTACAGATAGGCAGACCCATTAGTCCCGACGACGTTTATGCCATACGCGAAGAAATGAATCGCATAATAGCATCGTCAACACCCATACTGCGTCATAACCGCGTGTCGGAAGATGTCATAGAAATGTTTCGTAAAGCAGGTGATGAGTCAAAGGTGATGCTGCTTGAGACACAGGGCAGACTTTATACCACGTTTTCGTCGATAGATGACTATAATGATATGTTTTACGGGCCTACGCTTTGCAATACTCAGGATGTGACACTGTATGGTCTGGAAATGTATCATGACGGATTATTGCTGCGAATACCCAGACGTGACGATCCAAGTAAACTTGGTGAATACGTCGTGCAGAACAAAATGTTTGACGTGTTCGATGAGTATCATCGTTGGCAAGAGACGATGGGGATAAGCAATGTGGGAAGGCTTAACAAGGTCATCATGGATGGTCACAGTAACGGACTGATACAGGTGTTTGAGGCCTTGCAGGAGAAGAAGCTGTCGCGCATTGCAGATGAGATAGCCAGCAGGCGCGGTGTCAGGGTAGTATTGATAGCAGGACCGTCGAGCAGTGGTAAGACCACAACATGCAAGAGACTGTCAATACAGTTGGTGACAAATGGAATACGTCCGGTTGGACTGTCATTGGATGACTATTTCCTTGACAGAGAAAAAACACCCCTTGACGCGTCGGGCGAATATGACTTTGAATCATTGTATGCGCTCAACCTGCCTTTGTTTAATGAGCACTTGAATACGTTAATTGCTGGTGGTGAGGTTGAGTTGCCACGCTATGATTTCATGACGGGAAAGAACGTAGGCAGTGGCAAACGCCTTAGGCTGAAAGAAAATGAGGTGCTGGTGATTGAGGGAATACACGCACTGAACCCAGAACTAACGGCTCAGATACCAGAGCATCAATTATTCAGGGTTTATGCATCGGCACTTACCACAATTACAATGGATGACCATAATTACATACCCACTACCGACAATCGTTTGCTGCGTAGAATAATACGTGACTACAAATACCGTAACAACACGGCACAGCAGACGTTGCACCGCTGGGCATCGGTGCGTGCAGGTGAAGATAAGTGGATATTTCCATTCCAAGAGAATGCGGATGTGATGTTTAATACAGCGATGCTGTTTGAACTTGCCGTTATTAAGACTCAGGCAGAACCACTGTTGGAACAAGTGCCGGAGAATAGTGAAGAGTATTCAGAGGCTCACCGTTTGTTGCATTTCTTAAAGTATATAAAACCAATACCTGAGAACCAGATACCGCCAACAAGCTTATTGCGCGAATTCCTTGGCGGCAGTTCGTTTGAATATTGATGAGAAAGTTATTATTTCTTTTAACCCTGTGCTACGTCACATTGATACAGGCGGAAACGCGTGTCTTCACTTTTGAGGGATTGCGTTATGCTGTCGTTTCGGAAGACAGCTCAACTTGTGAAGTGACTTTTAACGGAAAGGAGTATTTTAATAATCCGTATGTGCAGGACAGCATCTGCATACCAGAGAGCGTAGTTGATGACGGTAAAGTGTATAAAGTAGTTAGAATAGGTGACTATGCCTTTAATGACGCTTTAATGACGCGTGTCGTAATACCGGGCAGTGTTCGTGAGATTGGAATGGGGGCTTTTTGCTCATGTCTGGGATTAGAAAAGGTGTCGTTGCCTGATGGGATGTTGCGCATAGGTGATAATGCTTTCTATGGATGCAAGAACGTCAGGAGTGTACTCATACCGTCGAGCGTAAAGGAAATTGGAGTATCGGCTTTTCAAGGGTGTATGGCTTTGGAAAGTATAGAAGTGCCGTCGGGTGTGAAAGAATTGCAGGATGGGTTGTTTGCAGACTGTGCTAAGCTGAAATCTGCGGCATTGCCAGAGGGATTGACTTCCATAAGAAGTGGTGCTTTTTCTGGTTGTGTGCAATTGGGCAGCATCCGTATTCCAAACTCTGTGACGGTGATTGAAGACGATGCTTTCTATTATTGTGAGTCGTTGCGTAACATTACCATACCAAGTGGGGTCACAGTTATCAGTAACGAGTTATTATATGGATGCCGCTCGCTTATGGAGGTGAGTTTGCATGAGAATATAGATTCTATAGGCGAGAAAGCATTCGGGTACTGCAACAGTCTGACACAGGTGAAACTACCGGCAATGCTGCGTCATTTGGGCAGTTACGCATTTGCATATTGCAATAATCTTGTTACGGTTAGTTTGCCTGATGGGATTAGGGTGATAGATGACGGAGCGTTTGGTAATTGTACGTCATTGCTGACGGCCAACCATCCAGACGGATTGGTGAGAATTGGCAATCTTGCATATTCAGGATGCAGCTCGTTGAAGTCTACGCGTATTCCTGCCAGTGTGGAGACAATGGGAACAGCCGCCTTTGATAAATGCCCGGCTTTGGTGAATGTGGTATCAATGACGGAGAACCCAAAGGCGATAACCAGGCACACGTTCTCAAACTATGCTAAAGCTACGCTGCACGTTCCTTTTAATTGCAAAAAGAAGTATCTTCTGGGAAAGTACTGGAAAGACTTTGCGCGTATAGTGGAGGATGCACGGTAACTATTCTATATTGTCGACGGTAATACCGTCAAATTCTGTCATGAATGACATGAGGCGCGACTTGTAATGGTCGCGCTTTACTTTCATGCGCATCGTGGCAGTATAAGTGTCTGCATGTCCTGCTGTGTGATGCGTTTTCATGTCGTATGACAGGATGTCAATGGAATCCTTTTCAAGAGTGTTGAGAACTTCGCGTATGCCGTCGCGTGTGTAGGTGGAGAATGTCAGCGACAGAGTCTTTGAGCCGAAATTGTTGTGTATGACGCTGACTGTTTCTAAGCATCCCACCACTAATACGGTTGCAGCTGCGGCAATCTGCCATAATCCTGTTCCACATGCCAAACCAATGGCGGATGTCACCCATAGGCCTGCTGCAGTCGTAAGTCCTCGAACTACATGCTTCTGGAAAATGATGCATCCTGCACCGATGAAACCAATGCCAGAAACAACCTGTGCCGCAATACGTGAGGGATCCAGACGGACAAGCTCCTCTTTTACCACATCATCATAGCCGTATTTTGACAGAACCATAAAGATGGCAGCTCCCATTCCTACGAGAAAATGAGTGCGGAATCCCGCTTCCTTGGCTCTGTATTCACGTTCCATGCCTATCACACCGCCAAAGACGGCTGCCAGCGTGATGCGAATAATGTATTCTGTTATCATTTCTTTTGTCTTTGTTTAATGTAATCAAAGCTTGCATCCCAGTCTTTCCATACAGGTTCGCGGCCAAGTTCTTTCAGCCTGCGGTTTATTTCAACGGCGGTTCGGCTGTCGCTCACGGTAAATTGTTCCAATGCCTGGGGATAGGTGTGATAGCCACCAGGGTTCACCTTGGATTCTGCTGACATAGTGGTGACGCCGAGCGTACACATGTTGTCACGTATGAACTGCGGTTCGCGTGTAGAATAGGAAATGTCTACGTCGTGGTCGAAAATGCGCATGGCGAATGTTGCTTGTGCCAACTCCTTGTCGCTTACGAAACAGTTAGGTTGGAATCCCTCGTTCTGTGCAGGACGCATACGTGGGAAGTTAACAGAGTACTTCGTTTTCCAATAGTGCTTCTGTAGGTATCTCAGGTGGTATGCCATCATCGTTACGTCAGTGCGCCATTCCTTCTCCAGTCCGAGCAATGCTCCCATGCCTATAGAGTGAACACCAGCCATGCCCATGCGGTCAAAGCCATTGAGGCGCCATTCAAAGCGGCTTTTCATGCCAGCAGGATGGTATAGTTTGTAGTTATCGCGATGGTAGGTTTCCTGAAAACATATAACACCATTGAGACCATGCAGGGTGAGTTCATGGTATTCCTCTGCTTTCAGCGGCATCACTTCTATTTTTATATTTGAGAAATAGCGTTTTGCTATGTCAATGGCTTTCGCAAGATATGGAACACCAGCCTTCGCTGGGTTCTCACCTGTTACGAGCAGTATGTTCTCGAACGGTGCGAGTTTCTTGATAGCTTTATATTCGTCTTCGATTTGCTCGGGAGTCAGAATCGTTCGCGCCATGGGGTTGCTGCGGTGAAAGCCGCAGTAAACGCATGAGTTGGAGCAGGAATTGGTTATATACAGAGGTATGAACATTGACATTGTCTTGCCAAAGCGTTCCTCAGTATAGCGACGTGACAGGCGCGCCATAGGTTCCAGAAATGGTACTGCCGCCGGTGAAATCATTGCCATGAAATCATTAACGTCACAATGCTCCTTGGCAAGTGCGCGACGAACGTCTTTTTCGGTCATTTGAGCAATGCGCTCTGTGGTCTCTTCCCAACTTATGTTTAATAACTCGTCTGAAAACACTTTTGTTATTTGTTATTTAATTGTTAAACTTTCTATATGCAAATACACACAGTACAAGAGCTATGCAACAGCACAATGCAAGCAATATTATATTGGTGTAACTGCTTGTTGCTTTTGAATCATCAGCCTTGGATGATATGATAGTGTCTTGTGTAAGTGTGTCGTCGTCAGATGCCTTGTTGATGGCATAGTCTTGAATTTGCTTCTGTTCTGCAGAGTAATCGTTGTAATCCACTTTAAATACGTTGACAGAATTGCCTCCCAAGCCTCCGCTTCCCTGTGAGGTGGTAATTAGTGTGCGTCCATCAGGTGAGATGTCAAGGCCGACAGGGTAGGAATCGACAACAGTCTGACCGATACATTTCATAGTTCGCGTATCGATGACAGCTAACTGACTGCTGTAGCTGCAGGCAGCAAATATGTAGTTGCCGCTTGGCGATGAACTTATGGTGCGCGTTCCTGTAAATACCTGACAGGTTTGCCATCCTTTTACTGTCGTATGTCGTTGTATGTGTTTGATGGCATTGGTAATAGAGTCGAGTGGTATGCGTTGCACCTTGCCGGGCATGTTGGCGCTGAGATAGAGGTATCCGTTTTTGATGAGCAGATGACGCACATTGTTTGAAGCACCGTATATCATGCCGAGATATTTGCCATTCTCTGTATTGACTACGGCAATGCCGGTGCCGCACATGCAACTGACGAGCAGGTATTTGCTGTCAGGCATAAATGTGGTACCGCGTAATTTTAGTCCACTCACTGCATCGCGGTTGATGCTGTTGGTAGTGCTGAAGTCCATTTTCAGCTTATGCTCAATTATAGCGCAAGAGGTGTAATGCCAGTCCTCTGGTTTATTGCTGCTGATGTCTATCAATCCGACAGTGTTGTCGCCCCAGTGTGTTACAGCTAATGTTCTTCCGTCGGGTGACACTGTTATCATCTTTGGCAAAGGCCCCGTTTCCATCATGCGAATGATGGTGTCGCGCTCTGTGTCAATAATAGCAACAGCGGACGGGTCTTGTGCATTTATGTCATACGAGCGTCGGTAATAGGGTATCCATAGATATCTGCCTGAGTGTGAAAAGGTACTTTCTACAGGTTTTCCCATGAATGAATTTTGATTCTTCAGATATTTTCTGAAGGGAAACAATCCACTTGGCTTTGCCCACAGATTGTTTTCCGTTCCCTTGAAAATATGCTTTATGACTTTAATCTTCTTGTGGGTAATGGCATCATATACGACGGTCCGTCCACCTTCAAGTGAGTTGACATAATATTTCTTTCCGTCTGGACGGAATTTCACTGATTTGGGTGAACTGATATCTCCGTCTATGGTTCCACGGTCGCTCCAATTGTAATTTTGGTGTTTCGTAACGAGTGTCAGAGACAAGGCACCCTTGATGCTTAATTTGTCGCCGACCTTGGAATGCCTGACAGTCTGTGCAAATCCTCCAGTAGACCATGCGATAGTTAGCAGGATCAGTGTTGTGATATATTTTTTTGTTTTCATAATTCTTTTTGTTTTTCCAAGGCTAAAATTTCGTCGCGATACTGCGCTGCCAGCATAAAGTCAAGATTTTTGGCGGCTTCTTTCATCCGCACAGTGGCGGTTGCAATGGCCTCTTCAATTTGTTTGCCTGTCATGCGTGACACTACTGGTTCTGCTGCCATAGAACTGTAGGTGTCTTGTGGCTCAACGTACGCTGTAGTCTTGTGGTTGTCTGCAGAAACTCCAGATGCCGGTGCTATGTTATGACGGTTAAGTGCCTTGATGATTTGCTTCGGGACAATGCCGTGTTTGTCGTTGTAGGCCATTTGCTTCAGACGTCGTCTTTCTGTTTCGTCAATAGTCTGCTGCATACTCTCGGTTATAGTGTCGGCATACATGATTACTTTACCGTCAACGTTTCTTGCTGCACGTCCTGCGGTTTGTGTCAGACTGCGGTGGGAACGTAGAAAACCCTCTTTATCAGCATCAAGGATGGCGACAAGGGAAACTTCCGGTAGGTCAAGTCCTTCTCGAAGCAGGTTAATGCCTACGAGTACGTCATAAACACCTTGCCTCAGGTCGCTCAGTATTTTCACACGGTCAATGATAGTTACATCAGAATGAATGTAACTTGTTTTAATACCATGATTGAGCAGATACTCCGTAAGTTCTTCAGCCATGCGCTTGGTCAGGGTGGTTACCAATACTCGCTCATGCTTTTCTGACCTTTTGTATATTTCCTCCATTAGGTCGTCAATCTGGTTTTCTGTAGGACGCACCTCAATAGGAGGGTCGAGTAGTCCTGTAGGACGTATCACCTGCTCTACGACAACTCCCTCAGCAGCTTGTAACTCATAGTCGGCCGGTGTCGCTGATACATATATCACCTGTCCCAGCATTTGCTCAAATTCCTCAAATCGTAGCGGACGGTTGTCAAAGGCTGCCGGCAGACGGAATCCGTATTCTACAAGGTTCTGCTTGCGGGAGCGGTCGCCTCCATACATCGCTCTTATCTGAGGGACAGTGACATGACTCTCGTCGATGAACATAAGAAAGTCCTTGGGGAAGAAATCAAGTAGGCAGTAAGGACGTTCGCCAGGTTGCCTGCCATCGAAGTAACGTGAATAATTCTCTATACCCTGACAGTGTCCCAACTCCTTTATCATCTCCAAATCGTATTCTACTCTCTCTTTTATTCTCTGTGCTTTCTCGTTGTCACCAAAACTTTTGAAATAGTCAATCTGTGTTACCAGATCATCTTGTATCATACGTACGGCTGTAACCTGTTGGTCTTTTGTCGTGACAAACAGGTTTGCGGGATACAGTTGGTATTCATCATAGGTGTCGAGGCAATGGAAAGTCTCTTTGTCCACTTCTTCGATTGTATCTATCTCGTCGTCCCAGAACGTAACTCGCAGTATCCGTTCAGAGTAAGCCATGGCAATGTCTACGGTATCGCCTTTAACCCTGAATTCTCCACGGTTAAGAGCAAGGTCATTTCTTGTGTACAGTGCTTCAACCAATTGACGCAGCAGTGTGCCTGGTTCTTTTTTCTGTCCGCGTTTCAAGGATATTACGCTGCCTTGCATTTGGGTCGGTCCCCCCATGCCGTATATACATGAAACTGAACTTACTATAATGACATCTCTTCTGCCGGAAAGCAGTGCAGATACGGCTGACAGGCGAAGGCGGTCTATCTCTTCATTTATTGCAAGGTCTTTTTCTATATATGTGTCGGTTGCCGGAAGGTATGACTCTGGCTGATAATAGTCATAGTATGACACATAGTATTCCACTCTGTTGTCAGGGAAGAAGGCTTTCATCTCCTCATACAGCTGGGCGGCCAAAGTCTTGTTGTGTGACAATATTAGGGCAGGTCGTCCCATTTCTTGTATGACGTTGGCCATGGTGAATGTCTTTCCTGAGCCGGTTACACCGAGCAATACCTGTGCCGTCACACCATGGCGCAATCCACTGGTGAGCTGTGCTATCGCTTCAGGCTGATCGCCTGTAGGTTTATATTTTGATGTGAGTTTGTAAATGTCGTTCATCTTGTGGATTGCGTAATTGAATGCAAAATTACAAAAAAATATTGATAACTGCAAGGTTTTAAGCAGATAGTAAGAAACCATAATACATTAACAACTTATTTTATGATTGATTAATGCCGTAAATTGAAAAAAAAACAGTAATTTTGCATGCAAATACTTTAAATAACAATAATTTTCAGGCAAGAAGTATGAAAAAAGCAACTATATGGGCAATAGCCATAATTATGGGTATATCGTTTGTTGGACTGTTGTTTATTCAGATTCTCTACATAGAGGAAATGACGAAAATGAAGAAAGAACAGTTTGACGAATCGGTGACGCGCGCATTGTATCAAGCTGCTCATAATATGGAACTTAATGAGACATTGCAGTATCTTGAAAAGGATGTTAACGAAACCGAACGTAAGGCTATCAGCGAGGTGCAGGTCAATACTACGGGAAACAGTGTGGGTGCTCCAGTGCAGCAGTCGCATCAATATTCTGTGGTTGGCGATGATGGTACGATTTATTCATCATTTGAATTGCGAACAATTTCACTAAGTCCACAGCGGATTAAGAAAGACCTTGCTACACGTCAGGATAAGAATGCCATAGCCGAAGCACAGCGTTCTATGCAGGAAATTATTCGTAAGCGTTATGTGTATCAGAAAGCTTTGCTTGACGAGGTAGTTTACAGCATACTCTATAGTGCGGCAGACAAACCTTTGAGTGAACGTGTTAATTTCAAACAGTTAGACCAGGATATACGTGCCGAACTCTTGAATAACGGTATAGATATTCCATATCACTTTACTGTTACTCAGGCTGATGGACGTGAAGTGTACAGATGTCCCGACTATAGTGAAGAAGGCAAGGAACAGGCTTACTCACAGTCGTTGTTTCATAATGACCCAGTGTCAAAGACAGGATATGTAAATGTGCATTTCCCTGATATTAACGACTATATATTCTCAAGTGTGCACTTTATGATTCCGGCATTGGTGTTTACAATTGTGTTGCTGATAACCTTTATCTTCACAATTGTTGTTATATTCCGGCAGAAGCGTTTTTCTGAGATGCGCAATGATTTCATTAACAACATGACCCATGAACTTAAAACGCCTATCTCAAGTATTTCGCTGGCTTCGCAGATGCTAACAGATAAGACAGTAGAAAAGTCAGAACATATGATAGATCATTTAGGCGGTATTATAAATGATGAGACAAAGAGATTACGGTTCCTTGTCGAGAAAGTACTTCAGATGTCGATGTTTGATCGTAAGAAAGGCATATTCAAGATGAAGGAGGTAGATATAAACGAATTGATTGAGAATATTGCCAATACTTTCTCTTTACGCGTGGAACATACCGGAGGTAAAATCTACACAGAGGTGGAGGCTGTTGATTCTACGGTTTATGTAGAGGAGACACATTTTAGTAACGTTATTTTTAATCTTCTGGACAATGCGGTGAAATACAGCAAGCCAGAACAGCCGCTCAATATCTATTTGCGTACATGGAACGAGGGAAACAAGGTGAAAATATCTGTACGTGACACGGGAATTGGCATTAAAAAGGAGAATCTGAAGAAAATATTCGAGCAGTTTTACCGTGTGCACACAGGCAACAGACATGATGTAAAGGGATTTGGACTTGGTTTGGCATACGTTAAGAAGGTTATTGACATACACAAGGGCGTTATTAATGTTGAGTCAGAATTTGGTAAAGGCACCACTTTCACAATTACAATTGATATCATAAAAGACGAAAATAAGAAATAACAAAACAAAAGGTCTGTAGTTGTTTATAATTAACTAAGACGTGTTTTTTTTGTTAAATGCGTTAAAAAGGATTCTTTTTGTATGCAATAATTGTTGCAAGTTATTTAAAATCTTTATAACTTTGCAACGACAAAAGAAACATACATTAGTAGTAATATTAAATAAAAGTAAGCTATGGAAGAAAATCTCAGAATTCTGCTTTGTGAGGATGATGAAAACCTCGGAATGTTGTTGCGTGAATATCTGCAGGCAAAGGGGTATAATACAGATTTGTGCTCGGACGGAGAGGCCGGTTACCGTACTTTCCTGAAGAACTCATATAATATATGTGTGCTTGATGTGATGATGCCAAAGAAGGATGGTTTCCAGTTGGCTACAGAGATACGTCAGGCTAATGCCGACATCCCTATCATATTCCTTACTGCGCGTCAGCAGAAAGATGACATCCTTGAGGGATTCAAGATAGGTGCTGATGACTATATTACGAAACCTTTCTCTATGGAAGAGCTTGTGTTCCGTATTGAGGCAATTCTGCGCCGTGTGCATGGCAAGAAGACTAAGGAGAGCACTCAGTATCAGATCGGCAAGTTCTTGTTTGATTCACAGAAACAGCTCCTTACTATCGGCGACAAGCAGACAAAGCTCACCACTAAGGAGAATGAGTTGCTGTCTTTGCTCTGCAGTCATTCCAACGAGATATTGCAGCGTGACTTTGCCCTGAAGACCATCTGGATAGACGACAACTATTTTAATGCTCGCTCAATGGATGTGTATATCACCAAACTGCGTAAGCACTTGCGCGATGATGAAGATATTGAGATTATAAACATACATGGTAAGGGCTACAAACTCATTATTCCAGAACAGGAAGATGAGGGTAATTCGCCGGCATGATTTCCTCGTTAATTTTTCTTTAGGTATCAATTATTATATTTAAGTATCAATATAAGTATTAATTTAATGCAGGCGATGATATTTGCTGCGGGAAAGGGCACGCGGCTTAAACCTCTGACGGACATACTGCCCAAAGCTTTGGTTCCTGTTGGTGGCAAACCATTGATACAGATAGTACTGGAACGCTTGGTTAATGCTGGAGCAGATAGAGTTGTAGTCAATGTGCATCATCATGCAGAACAAATGAAAAACATGCTGCGACTGTTAAGTCTTGCTTTTCCATGCGATATCATTGTGTCCGACGAGTCGGCAGAATTGCTTGAGACGGGTGGGGGAATTAAGAAAGCAGCGCATTTATTCCGTCCCGATGAGCCGATATTGATACATAACTGTGACATCTTGTTGTCGCCAAATGTAGATTTGGGTGAATTCTACAGGCAATGTAGAAGGAATGGTAGCGATGCGACACTTCTTGTATCTGAACGCAAAACACAAAGGTACTTGCTTTTTAATGAGGACATGCGTTTGGTGGGCTGGACCAATATATCGACAGGTGAAGTGAAAAGCCCGCATGAGTACGTCGCTGCCATGAATGGCAAAACCAATGTTGATTGGAGCAGTTTGAATATAAGGCTATATGCATTCTCTGGTATACATTGTCTGTCGCCAAGCTTGTTTGGGTTGATGGATGACTGGCCAGAACGTTTCCCTATTATGGATTTTTATCTGAAACATTGTGCAGATGTTTGCATTATGGGGGTTACGAAGCAGGGTATGGAATTGCTGGATGTAGGAAAACTTGATACGCTGGCTAATGCAGAGAGTTTCATATCGCATCATTGTTATAATGATATAGTGTAGTAATATTTACAAATTTAATATATGCAAAAGATTATAATATTAGACTTCGGTTCGCAGACCACGCAGCTCATCGGACGCCGAGTGCGTGAACTTGACACATTCTGCGAAATCATGCCTTACAACAAGTTTCCGAAGGACGACCCCGATGTAATCGGCGTCATACTGAGTGGCTCGCCCTACAGCGTGCACGACCCGGAAGCCTTCAAGGTTGACCTGAACCAGTTTGTGGGCAAGATACCAGTGCTCGGCATCTGCTACGGTGCACAGTTCATTTCGCACACACTGGGCGGAAAGGTGGAGAAGGCCGACTCGCGCGAGTATGGCCGTGCCAACCTGCAGTACATCAACAAGGAGTGCCGCCTGTTCAAGGACTTCGTTGACAATTCACAGGTGTGGATGTCGCACGGCGACACCATCACCGCCATTCCTGACGGCTTCGAGTGCGTGGCCTCCACTGCAAACGTGAAGTATGCCGCATACGCCTCGCAGACACAGCCCGTATGGGCGGTGCAGTTCCACCCCGAGGTGTTCCACTCACTGCAGGGCACGCAGCTGCTGCGTAACTTCGTGGTTGACATCTGCGGTTCAAGGCAAGACTGGAGCGCCGACTCCTTCGTGGAGACCACGGTCAAGGAACTCAAGGCGCAGCTTGGCGACGACAAGGTCATCCTGGGCCTGTCAGGCGGCGTTGACTCCAGCGTGGCTGCCGTGCTGCTCAACAAGGCCATCGGCAAGAACCTCACATGTATCTTCGTTGACCACGGCATGCTCCGCAAGAACGAGTTCCGCGACGTCATGCATGACTATGAGTGCCTCGGCCTGAACGTTATCGGCGTTGACGCGTCGGAGAAATTCTTCTCAGACCTTGCCGGTGTCACCGACCCTGAGCAGAAGCGCAAGATTATAGGCCGCGACTTCGTTGAGGTGTTTAATGCCGAGGCGAAGAAGCAGACCGGAGCCAAGTGGCTTGCCCAGGGCACCATCTATCCGGACCGCATAGAATCGCTCAACATAACAGGAAAGGTCATCAAGTCGCACCACAACGTGGGCGGACTGCCAGAGGAGATGCACCTCTCGCTGTGCGAGCCGCTGAAGTGGCTGTTCAAGGACGAGGTGCGCCGCGTAGGTCGCTCTATGGGTATGCCAGAGCACCTCATAACACGTCATCCGTTCCCCGGACCTGGACTGGCAGTGCGCATCCTTGGCGACATCACGCCCGAGAAGGTGCGCATACTGCAGGATGCCGATGACATCTACATCCGCGGACTGCGCGACTACAAGGTGAAGCTCTCCGGCGAGGAAGCCCGCCGCGTGCTTGCTGCCGGCGTGCCAGCCGACATGCAGAACGGCGAGATTGAGGTGTCGCTCTACGACCAGATATGGCAGGCAGGTGCCATCCTGCTCTCCACCGTACGCTCCGTGGGCGTCATGGGTGACGAGCGCACCTACGAGCACCCCGTGGCACTGCGTGCGGTGACATCTACGGACGCCATGACTGCCGACTGGGCCCACTTGCCATACGACTTCATGGCACGTGTCAGCAACGAGATAATCAACAAGGTGCGCGGCGTCAACCGCGTATGCTATGACATCTCGTCAAAGCCACCAGCAACAATAGAATGGGAATAAAACTTTAGTATATAAATCCTTGCAGTATTTCAAAAACGAAATACCGCAAGGATTTATTGTTTTATCCCCACCTCCTAACCCATGTTCTAAAACATTCCTATCCCCCTCGCTCAGCGCTTGCGACAGCTTTATAAGGGTCCAAGTCCGACTACAAGAAACATAAAAAACATTACAGAAAACCCAAACAAACCTTATTATAAAATTAACATCATGAAAAAGATTATGAACTGGGTGCTTGCCGCCACCCTCATCTGCGGCACGAGTGTGTTCACATCATGTGAGAAAGCAAAAGCAGATGACAACCCTACGCCAAAGGTAGTGTCAGAAGAACTTATCCGCACCAGTCAGAGCTGGGACGGCGTAGATTTGCCCGACTACCTTGTAGGACGTCCCGAACTGGTAGCAGTGAAGTATGTCTTCCCTGCCGGTCAGAAACTCGGCTGGCACCACCATCCGGTGATGAACTACGGCATCCTGGTGCAGGGCGAGCTGACCATCATTGGTCAGGATGGCAAAGAAAAAGTCGTTCACGAAGGTGAGGCTGTCGTAGAGATGGTTAACACCATACACCATGGAGAGAACCGCGGTACAAAACCCGTCATCCTCTATATGTTCTACCTCTCACAAGAGGGCGAGCAGCTGGCAGTCCAGCATCCGGAAATACCATTGGATTGACCTGCCGTACAGAAGCACGAATGACGATTTTGTCCTGTTCGGGCACCAGTCTCACTCCTGTTTTCCATGTGATATTTCAAAACGGAATGCTATCATTGCATCCCCAAATATTAATTCCTAAAATCTAAAAGATATGAAGAAGATTCTTATGACGATTGCAACGGCTTTTATAACAGTCGTGAGCGCGAATGCACAATTTGAGAAAGGCACATGGTCATTGCAGCCATACGCTGGCGGTGTTGTGTCTTCTGTCACGAATGTAGCTCCGTTAGACTTGGGCACCGGACAGGAGTTGAAGAAAAAGATGGCTGTAGGCTATATTCTCGGTGGAGAGGCAGAGTACCAGTTCTCGAAAAAGTTCAGTGCTGCCGCTGGCGTGAACTATACCTCGCAGGGTTGTGCATGGGAAGACATAGACTACTGGGACGGTCCTGTCAGGGTCAAGGTAAAAGACCAGAACGACATTCTTGGCTACATCAAGGTACCTTTGGTAGTTAACTACTACGTATTCAAGGGCTTTGCCGTTAAGGCAGGCGTGCAGTTAGGTTTTATGGTCACCTCCAAATTCTTCGCACGTGGAGAAACCGAGATGGATGTCTTTGGCGATGGTGTCATGAGAGATGTTGACCTTTACGGTCTTGTCGATATGGACAACCTTTATGAGAAGTTTGATTTCTCTATTCCTGTCGGTGTCTCTTATCAGTTCAAAGTGCCTGTCACTATTGACGCCCGTTATCAGATAGGCCTTACAAGGCTGAACAAAGAGACATACCCTGGCGTGAATAACAGCAAGAACAGCGTATTCACCCTGACGGTAGGTTACAAGTTCGCTCTCTGATGCCTGTAACGCCTGTCATTCATGCAAACTCGGATTCCTGAAATGACACATTGTCAACTTTTTTACCGTTTTGCTTACATGTTGAGTTTTTAGAATAATCAGTCAGAGGATGCAAAATAGAGAAAACAGACACCGAAAATAGCCATTAGGCAGTCCGGGTTTGTAAAATTCATTGTTCGGGTTGGTAAAATTCATCGAATTTTACCAACTCGGACAATGTTTTTTGATAGCTTTTGCGCTGTAATTTGATAGCTTTTATAGTGTAAAAGCTATGCTTTTACGACCTAAAACCTATGTTTTTACATTTCTGGGAAAATCCTATTGCTGATTATCAGAAAGTTACAGACTCTGAAATTTTGCCCAATTTTCAGAATAATTTCCCGTCGCTGGATTTTATTTCAAGGAAATAGAGGTTTGAAAAATCAAAGTGTAAGTAAAAAGGAGCTTTTTGTGACAAAGTGAAAAGTGCCTTGTGGTCCTCGTCTGTGCAATATTGCTATTGATCAGACGGGGATTTTTCTATTTTTAAAAATGAACAACAAGAGAAACAGAGGTGGGAGACGTGTTGTTGAGCGATAGCGAAAAAATGCCAAGTTAGACCCAGCGATAAACCGTTACTCCGTTAATTTTAGTAGTGAGGAAGATATGCGTTTTCTAAAGATGTTTGACCGTTCTGGCATGACAAGCAAGTCCGCATTCATCAAAGCACGAATTTTTGGCGAGCCTTTTCATGTGGTAACTTTCGACAAGAGTCTGCATGAGTATTATACCAAGTTGAGCGACTTCCATGCTCAATTCCGTATGGTGGGCAACCGCTCGGCCTTTGGACGCTTTGCTTGCAAAGAATTACAACCAAACATTAAAAGAGTTGAAAAGCCACTTCTCTGAACGTAGGGCAATGGCGCTTGTATGTAAGTTGGAGAAGTATATGATGCAGTTAGTGCAGATTATGCATAAAGTCGTATAACTAACAATTAGGTATGAAAATCATAGAATTGGCAAGGATAATTGAATTTAAACACATTTTTTCAACTTTAAATTACCTCTTTTTTGCTTAATATACATTGAGTATGGAAATTTTTGTGTATATTTGTAGCCAAATATAGTTATGGAATGGAACGTAAACGAATTAACCGCTTGAAGGTGGTACTTGCAGAGAAGGGAATGACCAACAAACAATTGTCGGAAATCCTAGATAAAGATCCTGCTGTCATATCAAAATGGGTGACTAATGCCGCCCAGCCTAATGTTGAAATGTTCATCCAGTTATCTAAAATATTGGGTGTGAGTGTAGATGATTTACTTTGGATAGAAGAAAGATGAACTATGGACATACAGAAAATATATCAATACAAGTCGGCCTTCGACTTGATAGCGAAGAGCATCAAGGATGATGAGGGAAACAACATCGAAGTATGGTATGCACGTGAGTTGCAACAAGTGTTGGGCTATGCCCGATGGGAGAATTTCGTGGTGGCCATTGGCCGAGCTATGGAATCGTGTAAGACGTTGGGAGTCAATGTGGATGACCATTTTCGTGAGGTCACGAAAATGGTCCAACTTGGCAGCGGTTCACAGCGTGAAGTTCAAGACTTCATGCTCACGCGATATGCCTGGTATCGCCAAAGATGGGAAGAGTAAGCAAAAGGACACATCGAAACTTCCAAAAAAATGAGGAATAAGTCCACGAGGCTTTGCAGAAATCGAACGAGAATATTAACAAATTAGGGCTTGTGCCTGTGAGTTTATAACAAATTTAGGAGGTTTTTTATAATGATAAACAAAGATAATTTCATACTTGTATTGAGAAAACTTGGTTTTGAGAAAAGTCATGTTCCACATATATATAGTAAAACATATAGTAACTTTAATTGTACATTAAAAGCTGATTTGTTAAGAAATGAGCCTATATATCCAGACGAGATTAAATCAGATGGAGACTTTACTAAAAATTTCAAGCAACCAGAGAGTTATGTGGTGTTTGTATGTGTAGCAAAACTTCTGGGGATGGGCTATCGCCCAGAACATATCTTCTTAGAAAAAAAATGGACTCTCGGACATACACAAAAAAGTGGACGTGCTGACATTTCTGTTTTTGACAAAACTGGACAGGATGTTCTGTTAATTATTGAATGTAAGCAGGCTGGTACAAAATACCAAAAAGCGAGAAAAGATTTGTTTGAAAACATTGATGGTAAACAGTTATTTAGCTATAAGGCACAAGCAAGGTCTGCCAAATGGCTGCAACTCTATGCTGCAGACTATGATGAAGAACGAAATGAGATTATAGATTTTGAAGAGATTGTAAAAAGTCATGATGATAAAAATATAGAAACTATAGCTAAGGATGATCCATCTGTACTTTTATACAAAAATGCATCTGAGGCTCCAGACATATATAGGGTATGGGACGAAACCTATAATAAAAAAACTTATAAAGGACTTATTTTTGGAAAGGATACGCAAGCTTACAAAATTGGCATCCATCCATTACGCAAGAAGGATTTGCGGCGTTTCAACAAAGAAGATGGAATTTCCAACGGATTTCAAGAAATTCTGCGTCATAATAGCATTAGTGATAAAGAAAATGCTTTTAATAAATTGCTTTCTTTATTTATCTGCAAATTAGTGGACGAGAAAGAGCATGTTGAGGAGGAGGTTGTAGATTTCCAATACAAAGAAGGAACAGATGACTATTTCACGCTATATGAACGATTACTGCGTTTGTTCCATTACGGGATGGACAAATTCTTGAAGGAAGAT
>JAFPVC010000013.1 GCA_017413085.1 Prevotella sp. | reverse complement strand
GATTACGATGCAATCAGGGCTCTTTTACTGTGTAATCAGGGCACTATTAGTAGGTAAAAGGATAGCGATTAGGGTGCAATATGATAGCTTTTACTGTCTGAAGAAAATGCCACTGCTGATTATCAAGAGGTTACAACAAACAAAATTTCGCGCCATACGAAACCGACAGGAAATAATTTCAGAATATCGCAAGGAAACGGCGGTAGCGAAAATCACTTTGTCAGCAAAACTCACATTTCGCTGACAAAGTGTTATTTCCTCTGTAAGAAAAAATAGGCATTTTCCTTTTAACGTTAACACCGTTAATTTCATTCATTAATACCATTAATGCTTTAACTCTGAGATTATTAACGACATTAATGGATTATATTAATGACATTAACGATAAAAAAAAATTATTTCGACAAACTCACGTTAATTTACCCCGAGAAGGAAATCCAGTATTCCACGCATTATATATGATCGCTGGGAAGAATTTGTGATACACTCTAACGGAAAACCCATCACATAAACCGGCACACCTGACTTGCGGGCAATAGCAGCCGTCTGTCCACCAGCATAGAGCATAGATGGGAAGGCTCCATTAATAGGAATGAGCACATCGGCACGCGTAACGGCATAGTGGTCAGGATTCAACTGGTCTGTAACCACACACGTCTGCCCGAAGCCACTGACATAGCCTCCCGGGCGCACGCTGCAATCGTAAGATAGGGAAAGACAATCTGCCATGAAACGACGCTCTGCATCTGTCTGCATATCAGAAGCGACGTAAGAGCCACTCACGAAGAGGCCATGCCGACCGGTAATAGTCGGTGCTATGCCGGCAGAAACATAATCAGCGAGGACGCTTTGCAAGGACGGAGTGAACGTCTTATATGATTTCAGGCTATATCCATCATTACGCTCGTTGCCAAGCATAAGGTCGACCACATCGTATGCAGCAAGACCTACAAGCCGATTCTCTATAGAAGAGCGCGAGGCACTCACCACGTTATACCTATATGCCGACGCAATAGCCTGAACATGCTCCGCCACATAGTCAAAACTGTTGCCTGCTACGAATCGGCCTTCCAACTCTGTTCCAGAAACGCCGAACGAAGAAGACGAGACAGAGAAATCTGTCTGGCGTCCACACCAGCCAGCCGTCATGCCATATGACAAACCCGGGTCGGATGAAATGTCAAAACCCTTAATGCTGTCAGAAGAAACCACCTCTGGGGCTGCAAGACGCTGAAAGCCATCAACGACAAGCACAGAAGGAGACTGCGCGCCATGCCAAACGACTGCCAACTCCTGAGTAGGGAAACTCTCACCACCGTCATTTACAGCAGTAACACGAAACCTGTAACACAAGTCAGGAATAAGTTTCACGCTACACTGCGTGCCATTCATATTCACGCCATTATCAAAACCCCTGACACCCATAGCGCAATATACATTATATGAGGACGGTACGGCTGTACTCTCATCCATGTCATACTGCGGCGACCACTGCAAGAGGGCGTTACCCGCATTATCAAGGGATATGCGGAAATCAACGGGGGCGAGAGGCGAAACCACAGCCTTTTCACCATGAGCCTCAGCCTCGAAAGACAATATGGACTTATATATGGAACGCGCAAGGGTGAATTTAAAATCAGGGTCGTGTGCCAGGCGCATGTCAGGAAAACTCTGATGCGACAACGTCTCGAAAATAGCAGACGGCATAGCAGGCAGACGGGTCTCGGAATAATTCTTGTCGTAGAGCGAACGCCAGCGCCAACTGCCATAATGCGACTCGATGTCCTTCTTAGAACGGTCGAGCAGCATCTGTGCAAAATCTTTAGAATGGCTGCGCGGCAACCCCGCATCGAGCAGTCCGTCGTTGGCATCGGTCGTGCAGACGGCAAGAGAACCGAAAATAGACGTGAAGTCTTTATTAAAACCAGCATCCGAGTGAACGGCAAGCGACAAATCAATCGGCACAGCCTTACCTTGCTTACTCGGTGCATACACAGAACCGCCTGCAAGCCAGTTTGTCATCAACGAGCGCACGTTGATGTCATCCTTGTAATCATCCTCACCGTTATACAATGACAACGCTTCATAGGGCAAGCCTGCCCACTGTGCATAGTAACGAGCACCTTCAAGACATCGGGGCAAGCCACTGACACTTCCCCCACGCTCTATGCAGCCCATGCCGCCACCGAAACGAACCGCATCAGTAGTAACGACACCACGTTCGCCAGACAAAGCAGACACAACAACACAGTTGTCTTCACTGCACCCTGCCTCAAAATCAAACGTACCGAGGTACACCCAAGTGCTTCCGCCCATACGCTGATTAACACGAAAATCCGTGCGTATTCCCTTGTGGCACACAGTATAATGCGCATCACTGACGCTATTGTCAACCGTGGCATAGGAAACATAGACAGCATAACGCCCGGACTGGCTGAAAGACGGCTTATAGACGGCACGGCTGCAGTTTTCATTATGCGTAGCAGAAACCTGCCGCACCTTACCTTTTTCAAAAGGATTGTAGCCGTCAGGGATATTCTGCATAGGATTTGCGAAGCCAGGAACAGCAGCATCTGCCCATCGACCAGAAACACGATATTCAGTATATCCCGAAGCAGGCTCATCATTGTCAACTATCACTTCCTGTGTCTGCCAGTCGCGCTCACGCGGCGAAAACACCACAGCACCTGCATTTTCAAGCATGGGAATCAGGAAAGGCACGACAAAGGTTTGCGTAAACATGTCTTCAGTCGTACAAAACAGATTGGGGCGCTGCCACTTCCACCTTGACTGTGCGACATCATAATACCTGCCATGACTTGCCCACAGACTGATATGCTTGCCATTCAATGCCGCACTCACCCTGTTTGGCCGCGACAGGTTAGTCACCCAGGGATTTCCATCATACCACACCTTATCCCACCATCCGCCATGACGACGCTTATGATGCTTCTTGTCATCACCCTCATGCGGGCCAGAAGACAACAGGGCTTCGAGCAACATGCCACGACATTGTATACGCACGTCATAATCACGGTATTGACGGGGCAGTTCATGGCGTACATCCTTGGTAACCTTTTTGTAAGCCTTCTTCACATCCTTCTCCGTGTGTATTTCATTGAACAAGGCATCGTCCATATACACCGTAATCGTATGTGAAGCATCGTCAACTCTCAAGTCAACTACATGTTCTTCGTATGACACAACATGGCATGATGCCACCTGACACCATGCCATGAAAATCACAATCAATGATATTATCTTCTTGCAATTCACAACCATCATTTTTTTACGTCCAGCATAAGCATCAAACACCGAACTGCTCCGGATGCTTCCCTTTATACGAGACAAAATACTGTTTTATGTGCTGCATGTCATTCTCTACATCACCGCTCGGAATGACACACTCGGTACACTCTATCAACTTGCGCTCATAATCCACACCATACAGCAGGATTGGTATATGAGCCTTATATGCAATAAAATAGAAACCCTTTTTCCATTCACTGTTCAAGCTACGGGTTCCCTCTGGAGTGACACACAGCCGGAATGTATCAGACATGCGAGCGGCCTCTGCCATACTGTCCGTCATACTCGTCTTACGGTCACGATATACCGGTATTCCTCCTGTACGACGGAAAAGCCATCCCAACGGCCAGAAGAACCATTCTTTCTTCATCAGATAGTTAATCTTTATCCCTTCAGCACGAGAATACAACTGACCGAGTAGAAAATCCCAGTTACTTGTATGAGGAGCGAGACAAATAACAAACTTATCAGGATGGGGCACCGTAACATGAGCACGCCAACCCATACACCGATAAAGCAACCAGCCACAAAATTTACCAAACATAATCGCAGCAATTATTATCCGTGCAGGTTGCCAATTTGATCTACAATGTCATTTACCTCGTTATTAAAGCTCGTAACCAGAGCCTGATAATACTTTTTGGCTGTCATGCCAGGCTCCGGATGCGAAACACGCCTGACAAAATCAGAATGAACACAAAGGATTGTCTTCAGCAACGTATCTACATTATCACGATCAGAATTATTGCTATATGCAGAAGTGGCTATGCACTCTGCGAACAACTCGCCACAGATATAACTGAGCCCACGTTTTAAATCTCTTTTGTTTGCCATAGTATATGTATTAAATTATTATTGAATTGTTTTTATTTGATTTCAAAGTTAATTATTTTTTCTCTCGTACACAAACTTTTGCCTCGTTTTTTACACTTTTTTACATTATTATCAGAGCTTTTACAACAAATCTCATTATTTTTTAGTAATTTTGCACTCAGACAATTATAATGCGGACGCATTTTAGGACAGCAACAGCTGTTTGATTATAACACGAAAGATTAAAATGGCAAAAGAACTGAAAGAACTTACAAAACGTGCTGACAATTACAGCCAATGGTATAATGACTTGGTAGTCAAGGCAGACCTTGCAGAACAATCAGCGGTGCGCGGTTGCATGGTGATAAAGCCATACGGCTACGCAATCTGGGAGAAGATGCAGCAGCAGCTTGACAAGATGTTCAAAGAGACAGGTGCACAGAATGCTTACTTCCCACTGCTGATACCTAAATCATTCCTTTCGCGAGAAGCCGAGCATGTGGAAGGCTTCGCCAAAGAATGTGCTGTAGTAACACACTACCGCCTGAAGACCAACGACACAGGCGACGGCGTCGTAGTTGACCCTACAGCAAAACTGGAAGAGGAACTCATCGTGCGACCTACTTCTGAAACTATAATATGGAACACGTATAAGAATTGGATTCACTCATGGCGCGACCTGCCGCTCATGTGCAATCAGTGGTGCAACGTCATGCGATGGGAGATGCGCACACGTCCGTTCCTGCGCACATCCGAGTTCTTGTGGCAGGAGGGACACACCGCCCATGCCACCCGCGAGGAGGCTGAGGCTGAGGCACAGAAGATGCTCAAGGTATATGCCAAGTTTGCAGAAGAGTGGATGGCAGTTCCAGTGATGCAGGGCGTCAAGAGCGAGACCGAGCGTTTTGCAGGAGCACTCGACACATACACCATCGAGGCTATGATGCAGGACGGCAAGGCTCTGCAGTCTGGCACTTCACATTTCCTCGGACAGAACTTCGCCAAAGCATTTGACGTAAAATACCTGAATAAAGAAAACAAAGAAGAATACGTATGGGCTACGTCATGGGGCGTCTCAACAAGACTTATTGGCGCACTCATCATGACCCACTCTGATGACAACGGACTCGTACTGCCGCCAAGGCTTGCTCCTCTGCAGGTTGTAATCATACCTATAGGCAAGGGAGAACAGCAGGAACAGATAGCAGCGAAATTCGCACCTGTGATTGAAGACCTGCGTGCAAAGGGTATCAGCGTAAAGTATGACGATGCTGATAACAAGCGCCCTGGATTCAAGTTTGCTGACTATGAACTGAAAGGCGTGCCGGTACGTCTGGTAATGGGCGGAAGAGACCTTGAGAACAACACCGTCGAGGTGATGCGACGTGACACGCTTGAGAAAGAAACCGTCAGCTTCGATGGACTGGCAGAATGCGTTGAAACACTGCTTGCCGACATACAGCAAAACATATTCAAGAAAGCACTGGCATTCCGCGATGCCCACATTTATGAATGTGACAACTACGAGGAATTCAAGGAGAAAGTGAAAGATGGCGGATTCTTCCTCTGCCACTGGGACGGCACAGCCGAGACCGAAGCAAAAATCAAGGAAGATACTCAAGCTACTATACGCTGCGTGCCATTTGCCTTTGAACAGACAGAGGGTATCGACATGGTATCCGGCAAACCGTCAAAATGCCGTGTGCTGATAGCCCGCAGTTACTAAAACCATATTTAATAATAAAATAATTCGTTATGTCACACTTCACACATACCCCACGACACAACGACGACACGTCACGCTTTCGCGAAGCAATGCGCAAACGCAAACGCAACAAGCGCATTATGACCACGTTATTGTGGTGGACGATGGTAATGATAGCCGTTATCGTAATAATACTTGCCTTTGCAGCCTACACTATAGGCTAAATTCTTTAATACATCACTAAACTAAAAACTGTTAAATCAATGAAAAAGTACATTGCAGAAGCAGTTGGAACTTTTGTTCTGACATTCCTTGGATGCGGCGCAGCCGTATCACTCAGTTGTGGCACTGACACTGCCTCAGTAGTTGGCACAGCCATCGCTTTCGGTCTGGCCGTAGTTGCGATGGCTTACACTATCGGTGGAATATCAGGATGCCATATTAATCCTGCCATCACCCTTGGCTGCCTTGCATCAGGACGCATGAGCGCGAAAGATGCTGTAGGCTACTGGTGCGGACAGATTATAGGCGGCATTATAGCAGGTGCTGTGCTTGCTGGCATATACTGCTGCACTTCCGGTCTTGGAGCCAACGGTATCGGAGAAGGCTGCGGAGGAAGTGTCGTAACAGCACTCATCGTTGAGACCGTGCTCACATGCCTCTTCGTACTTGTCGTGCTCGGCACTACTGACTCTAAGGTTGGCGCAGGCAACTTTGCCGGCTTGGCCATCGGTCTGTCACTCATTCTGATTCACCTCGTAGGCATACACTTTACAGGTACATCAGTAAACCCTGCACGCTCTCTCGGCCCGGCTATCTTCGCTGGTGGTGAGGCTTTGGCAAACGTATGGGTGTTCTTCGTAGGCCCACTAATCGGTGGTGTACTTGCCGCTGGTATCTGGAAAGTGATAGGTCCCTGCTGCGGTTGCTGCAAGAAAGAAGACTAAATAGATAGTAAGAAATATCAGATATAAAAAAAGGTATGGCTACGACATCGCAGCCATACCTTTTTTTTCAAGCCATCTCTTGCGCATAATCAAAACATTTGTTGAGCAATTCATTAAATGGCTGCGTTCTTCTTAAATCCTCCAATGCAGTCTGCAGAAAATCCTTGCGCAGCACATCGCGTTCAGTAACGGATTTCATCAACGTATAGGACTTCAACCTATAGAACTTACTGTATTTATCCTCATCACTATAGCCTTGCGGAGTTTTCTTTAATGCTTCATCCCACGGAAGAGTGAAGTCGGGACAATCCTCAAGAGCACGCTTGAAATCATCGCCCTCAAGCATGAACCCCTCACGCACACTGCGTAACACTTCTTTGGTGGGATTGTATAATCCCGAACAAATGAAATATAAATCATTGGCAGGTTCAAAGTGTATATAATAGCCCGCCATGCCAGATTTTTTACCTTTTGGACAAACATACACCCCGTGCCAATCCTTATATGGGCGCTTATCCTTTGAGAAACGAAGGTCACGGTATATGCGATACGTTATGTCCTTCACCTGAAGACCACACACACGTGAATCAAACTGCTCCACGCCATGCATGAATTCCATTGCAAAAGCCTCCAACCGTGCTTTTACAGTTTTGTATTCTTCCTTGTGTTCATCAAACCATGGCTTATTATTATTGTCTGCCAAACGTTTGAAGAAATCGAGTATCTCTTTCATTTCCATTTTTAATTATCTCTCAGTTTTTTTATAGCCTTAACCGTTATGACCATTAGAAGCAATGCCACAGCCATCACATTCATTCCCTCAGCATAGCACTGCACTATATTACCTATAAAGAACAACAGTATACATGCCACTATTACATGACTGCGCCAACTCCATTTCTTCATCGGGAAAGCGAGGAAGAAGAGCAAAGGATTGAATATCAAAATCTGAAGGTTGATACGTACTGTAGGGTGCTGTGAGAATATCATAACAAACAACACCAAACCTGCTATAGCATACAAGCAACACACGCTATACGAAAACCATTGTTCTGCCTTTGCCACATACTTTGCAAGAAAAACGCGCAGTAATGCCGTTACAATAAGAAATACCCATGCTGTCTGCAACGGAGACAAAGGAAATGACGAACTGCTGTTTATAACAGTAGGATGTGTTGACGGCAACAGCCACCGTGCATTATCAACAAGTTTCTTTTTCTTTCCATCCACGCCGACTATCTCTGCATTGTCAAAGTCTTCCATCAAGACCTGTGGCAGGAACTCCCTCTCATTCCAATCGGTATTGAAGTCTGCCGTCACACCCAACAGCAAGTCATTGCCAACAGAAGTCCAGCGATGCGAAGAGGTTTTCTTATGCACCAGTTCGCGAAACGTCCACTCTCCCGTCTGCAATCTTGTCTTCTTGTATTCCACCTTGCCGTTTATGGCACCCAATATAAGGTCACGGGCACGAGTAGTGCAGTTGTTATAGAGGAAGTTATACCTGTAAACAATATTCTCTGGCTTTGCCACCTCTGCCAGAGCACCCATAAACTTCGCCTTTTCTTCGTTGCTAAGGTTAAGGTGCTGTTCTCTGACTCCGCTACCATAGTAATCATACTCTTCAAGGAAACGGGGAAACTCAGATATTCCCATTCGGTAATCAGTGAGTCCGAAGATAAACCTCAATGCAAAGTTCTTTGCCGAGCTGTCAAACAGTCCGAAGTTCACCGCCACGTCCATGTCGTTCCTTTTGTCAGTCACCCTGATAGCTGTATGTCCATATAAGCTATACACCTCATCATGTGGTTCACAAGTCAACAGTGCTACATCAATACTGTCTAAATAGCTCTGTGCCGAATCCTGTCTAACTTCATCTCCCATCGCCGTCACCGCCACAGCCTCAACTGCCATCATCAGCAACAGCATAAGATTCCTTAATATTACTTTATTATGCATCCTTTTTATTATTCTCAAATATCAAGTTGCAAAAGTAATAATAATTTCTGAGACGGCAAAACAATTACCCCAAATTCCGAAATTCTTATGATTTTTAAGGAATTGATTCCGAAAATATCGCAAGAATTTCGGAATTTAAATTATTTTTATAAACTTTGCACTGAGAAAACTTTTCGTATTATGATAGGAAATGAAAACCTGAAAAGATAGTTTTTCTCCCAAACAGCCAAAGAAACTGAGTACTTTTAGAATCTTATATTTTCTTCACCCTGTTTTCTGTACCTGAACTCTATTTATAAATCAATACTGTTGTCTCTAATAGCATCATTCAATAAATCTTTAGGGTTTAACAGAATTGTGAAAAAGAAAAATGCTACTGATTATCAAGCGTTTACAATAATCTTTTAGCGTTTTCTTTTTTATTTCTTTTCTTTTCTGCCATCACTCAACTCATATCTACGGTATGTCTTACCTCCAGTGGCGGCTAATTCCTTTCCAACCATCTTATATACAGTGTTTCGCAAGTCTGTCAGCTCAACATCAGGAAGTCTTCCGGCTATCTCAGACATTAAGCTTTGAGGATGCATTTTCAAGTCTTCAATAATCAATGCTTTCAGAGCGTATGGCTCAATATTCTTTAGCGTAGTTTTGACATTGGCCTTAGAATTGGCAATCAGTTTCGGATTAATGAAATAAGTAGTTCCCTTTCCCGTGCCACGCTTATTGATAAGTCCAAGATTAAGCAATGGGTCAATATAACTTCTTAGGCGTTCCTCATCAGAGAGTTGCAGATATGCAGCATCTTCGTCTTGTTTGCTATTGCACCGAAGGTGATATATCCCTTTTGAGTTAGCTCATAGTTCTTCAAGGTATAATCCAGAAGAGGCAGAATGTCTGTATTCTGTATTTCAGAATATTGTGTCACTTTGAATTCATTGAAAGAAGATTCTGGTATTGGTGGGTGTTTGCCTTCCATTGAGTTTAGTTCATAGATGAGGTCATAGCCAGATCCTTCCCCCTCCATCAGTCCGAGGTCACTCATAAT